>JANRMD010000018.1:0-6381 GCA_033761895.1 Pirellulaceae bacterium
CAAGGTTATCGCCCAGCGACTCGAGAATCTCTCCGTGGAGAACTAGAAACTTGATTGCACTCACATCGCCATGGTAAGCACACCATTTGATAACGGATACGCCATCACTGTCCTGTGAACTAGCCGGATTGCCTGCTGCGACCAAGTCGAACACCAAATCCGTTCGTCCCTCAGCAATTCTTGAAATCAGGTCCAAAGCCACTTCCACGATCCTCTAGATTATGCAATGCCCGTCCAAGGCGATGGCCCTAACAGTTGGATGCATCGTGCGTTTATCGAACTTCAGTAGACACCTAAAACAAAATTAGGCCATCGATCCACAGTTGAAGCGGTTGACTGTCCCAGGAATCGATGCCAATGGTTAAATAGTTGACGGTCGACACATCCTCGCCGACTCGATCCCAGTCGGCATTGGCTGCCAGTGGGATTTCAAAGTACCGCCAGCCATCGCGAGCCTCATTGTATTTATTGTCCGTGAATAAGTCACGTTTAGGTGTCAGTCGCAATTTGCGTTCGCTGGTCTCATACAAGGTGATTTCAGGATTGTTCGATTGCCACCCAGGAAGATTGGGATTGATGGCTTTCAACCAAAACGCGAGGTGGGTCTTTGATTTCAACGACCAACCCGCGTTGCGAGTTTTGGGATAAAGCATACGCGCCGCAAAGCCATGGTAGGGATCAAGCACAACACGAACCGAATCTTCACCGGCCACATAGTTTTCCTTATCGCGTGAGAACTCGCATTTGAGCGTATCGACAACTTCAAAATCCCAGCGACTTGCATCAGCGGCTAACTCCGCTTGATCCGCAACTACGTACAAGTCACGATAAGCAAGCTCGGTACCCACTGCAGAAGCTGCATTGACGCCCACGCGATAGAAGCCAGGTTGCTTGTAAGTGTGCGCGACACCTGCACTCGATGCGGTTGTTCCATCGCCTAAATCCCACGTGTATTTGGAAACAACAGCCTTGGCTTCCGGCACGCAGGTGAACTTGATCGCCTCGCCAACTCGGACCGCTTGAGGTCCGACAAGCTTCACCCTGGCTGGTTTGGACGCTGCTTTTTCGCTTGCGCTCTCAAGCTCCACTTCCAATCGCGAAACTCCTTCGGCTGACATCACATCACGCTCGGTGTTCGCTTTGAATTCGTTACCTGCAACCTGCACCCAATCAGCATACTGAGCAAAGATGCCCCAGCGATTTTCATGAAGACGATTGGCTTCAATGATCCAGTGGTAAGCTTTCCACTTTGCCCCACGCGACTCAAGGTCTCCAACCAGTGCGATGCCTGCCCCATTGTTACCCACGCAGGTATTACCTCGAGCCACAATGTGACTCGACGGCCCAAACATGAAGACAATCCCTGCATGGCCATTGCCGGGCAGATGGGGTGAGTTATGGTTACCACTTTGCAAACCGTTGAAACTGGCTTCGTTATCTTCCAACCGAGTTTGGTCAGAACCGCCAAGCCAAAAACCGTAGCTGCAATGGTTGGCTTTGTTGCGTACGAATTCATTTTTCGGCGCCCAGCATTCGAAGCCGTTGTTGTTGGCATACGAACAATCGTTGCCTTCGAAGCGGTTACCGGTGCTACACCAACCATTCAGCACCCGCACGAAGATACCATCACCACCATAAGTGCAATCGTTGTCGAGGAAACGATTTCCATTCGATCCACTTTCGATCAATACTGAAGTGGAATCGCGCGCATGCACTTCACCCGCTTTGATGCGAATTCCGTGGCTGAGGATGTTCTTTGAGACCTGATTGCCCGAAGCATGCCAGAGCTTTAGGCAAGTATTCGAAGTATGCGAAAAATTGTTACCCTCCAAAGTGTTGTTATCCGAATCGACGAGCACACATGCGTCCCAAACTCGATTAGCCACAGTCTTTCTAAGGACGGAGTTGTGCACATTCTTGAGTACGATCCCACCACGCCGACCATTTTCGCCCCAGCCGAATTCTGGATCATGAAAGTTGTCGCTGAAGTCGCAATTTTCGATGGTCCACTTTGCCCCATCCACAATTTCCAAACCCGTTTCCCAATGATGAGCCTTGATGTTCTTCAAAGTCACATTCGATTGACCTTTGGCGGAAATCGCGATACCGCGACGTTTATTAATGGGCTCATCCGAACCAGTTAAGGTCACTCCACGACCGTCGATCGTGATATTTGAGGCGGCAATCAACAGACGACCGTACTGCTGGTTAGGATCGAGCACTAAATCGCGGGTGACGACCGTCTGTGGACCTTCGTTCTTTGCTGCGGCTGAGTCTTGGGAGTGCACTGCGCGGAACGGCAGGAATGCTGTAGAAACAAAAAGGGAGAGCAGAGCGGCTAACGATTTTTTTATCATTTGCATTTTGCTTCAGCGGTAGGAAAGCCAGTTTTGATCGTTTTTCGATTACTCAGAATACTCGAGCAACGAATTCGGTATAGTGCTTACGTTCGATTGCGGTCACTCAATCTCGATCGATCCCGTCTTTTCAGAAACCACCGCCACCTCACGAGCGGTGCACCTTCCCCAACCACTTTTCATGTGAGTCGATTATGACATTGAAAAACGTCGTCAGGCTATTGCCCATGGTGCTAGTTGCATCTCTGATCTGTGTTGCCCCTGTCCATGCTCAATTTCAACGCGGCCCAAATGTTGTTTCGCCGGAAGTGAAGGACGGTAAGGCAACTTTTCGTATCCTTGCTCCCAATGCAACTAAAGTCCAATTGAGCAGCTCGGATCTACCTGGTGTCATGCCCGGAGTGGAACTGAAGAAAGGCGACGAGGGAGTTTGGGAAGCCACAGTGGATGTTGCACCGGGTTATTACCGTTACAACTTTAACGTGGATGGAGTTTCCGTCATCGACCCCCGGAATCCATCGACTAGTGAGTCGGTTGGCAATACCTGGAGTCTTCTCGGAGTACCCGGTGCTGAGTGGATGGATACCAAAGACGTTCCGCACGGCGCGGTTGCTGAGGTGACTTACCATTCGACATCGCTCAAGCGTTTTCGACGAATGCACGTGTACACACCACCAGGCTATGAAAAAGGTGAAGGCGTTTTTCCAGTTTTCTACTTGCTACACGGTGCAGGAGACAGTGATGACTCTTGGACATCGGTCGGCCGTGCGTCTTTCATTCTCGACAATCTCATCGCTGCAGGCAAAGCCAAGCCGATGATTGTGGTGATGACTGCCGGCCACGCCGGTCCCTTCCGTTTCGGTGGTCCTCGTCCAGCCGTCGATGAGTTCTCGGAAGACTTTTTGAATGACGTCATGCCACACATCGAAAAGAACTATCGCGTCAAAACCGACCGTGCCAGCCGTGCCCTGGCTGGCCTTTCCATGGGCGGCGCACAAACCTTGAACATCGGTATTCCCAAGCTAGAGAAATTCGCTTATCTGGGGGTCTTCAGCTCGGGAGTGTTCGGCATTGTTCCGCGACCAGGCGCACCAGCAAGTGAAGGTCCAACGTTTGAGAAGGACTACGAAGCGATTTTGGACAACGAAGAGTTGAAGAAGGGGCTCAAGCTGTTTTGGTTTGGAACTGGTAAGGACGATTTTCTAGTTGAGACATCGCGCGCGACTGTCGCGATGTTTAAGAAGCACAAATTCGATGTTGTGTACGACGAAGGCGAAGGCGCTCACACCTGGATCGTGTGGCAGAAGTACCTCAACGACTTTGCACCAAAGCTGTTTCAGTAGCTGGAACTAGAACATTCGTAAACGCAAAATGATCCTGATCGGTAGCGGAATGCGTCAAGCATTTCGAGGACCAGCCGGCCGGGATGTTGCGACTCGGCGAAGCGTAGTCTGCTAACAACCTCAGCTCTCGTCGCCATTCGACACCGCGTCTCAAGTTAGTGAGAAACCGAACGATCCGCAGAGTAAATCTGCGGGATTAACCGATGGGCGTTAGCCCCGGTTTTTGCTCTGGTAACCGCCGCTAATCCTTCAAGCATTCGAAAGTAATGCAGTGGCCCCCGAAAGCCTTTGACGGCTTCCGCTACCCAATAATCGACAAGCCCTCAAGCATTTCGAGAGTACTGCGACAGCCCTCGAAATGCCTTGTCGGCTTCCGCTACCCAGCATCCAAACGAGCCTTGACGGGTTGTGTTTGCATCAGTGGCGTGCATGGACTTGACTCGTGCTATTGCGTGTTGCGTTGGACGTCATTCTGCATTAGCAGGCTTATTGGCGATGAACGAATGCTCCTTCGGTCACCCGCGGCTAGCGGCCTGTTGATTTAGTGAGCCGACGGCGCTACTAGCCGCGGGTCTCGAAGTTTGGAGCGTGCATGATGTGGCTCGTTCCAATGCAAGTTGAGCTGGAAGTTTTTCTGCATTGGCAAGGTTATGGACGATGAACGATTGCTCCTTCGGTCACCCGCGGCTAGCGCCGACGGCTCACTAACTAAACAGGCCCGTGTTTTCCAAAAGTCAAATAGATCGATCGGATTTTCCACCTCGGGAACTACTCAAAAGAACTAATGCGGCAATCGCCAGCAGGCCAAAGGCAATCGTACTGGCAATCCCAAGCTCAATACCGGCCCGGTCGCTGACGATACCCACCGTCCAAGGTCCTACGGCTCCACCGACTCCGGAAAACGCGAACAGAATCCCGAGGATCGAACCCATGTTCTCTTTATGTATGGCTGACACAGACGCTGTCACTGTGGGAAAGACGATCGACATGAAAAGACCAGACAGCGGTATAAAAAACACGAGCGATGCATGAGCAAAGATGCCTAGGACCAGACAAAGACAACTGCCAACGAGCGCGATCGCTACCGACCGATGATGCCCAACGGCGTCGACAATAAACGCGCCAAACAACCGGCCAAGCATCAGCAACACAAAGAAAGAAGAAAGAAAGTAAGAGCTGTTTTCAACGGAAATGCCTCGATCTTGTTGTAAGTACTCGATCATCCAAGCACCAACTCCTAATTCAAGAGCAACATAGGAACTGAGCAATACATAGTACAGCCACATCTGCTTCGTGAAGGCAAGCTGCATTATCGCTCGACCATTCAGTGTGGGTCGCATCTGCCGGATGCGATCACCTTCAACCCACGGTTGCTGCATAGGAGTGCTTTTAACAAAGGGCCAGAAGAGGATGGCTAATGGAATTGCCAGGCAAGCACTCGAGGCGTAGATCCATTGCCAGCTGAATCCGAGTTTTATCAATCCAGCAGCGAACAGTGGAACCGTCAGTGATCCAAGGCCATGAAAGGTGCCGAGCAAGTTCAGATAACGTCCACGTGTCGCGCTGTGCAGTTCGACCATCAAGCCATTACCACCCAGCTCAATCGCGCCCAGCCCCAATCCAATTACGCCCATCGATGCAATCAACAGCGGATAGGTGCTCACCGAACTGTAACTGCTACCTCCCATCAATAGCCCCACTGCAGACAAGAACAAGATGCTGCGATGACTGATGCGGTCCGCCAAGATGCCGCATAACAGTGTCGAGATAATGAAGCCAACGTAGCCAGCAAAAAAGATGGTGCCAACTTGACTGTAGCTGAGCGCGTCATCACGCATCATCTCAGGCAAGAGTGGCCCCTTGAGATTGTCCACAAACCCGAAAATGAAAAATGTAAATAAAACACCGGCAGGTAGGAGTTTACGGTGTATAGGCATTAAGGGTGGTCTTCCAGGCTTATTGCATGCTTTCTTTATTGTCGCACGATTGTCCCAATCGTAGCTGCACCAATTGAGATAGGCACAATTGAGACAGCCACAATTGAGACAATTGTGCGACACTCACACTCGGCAAGTGTGCCCCACTGGCCAAATCTGTCTAGCGGTGGCGACTGGGAATTTGGTACTAATGCAAGTTGAGACCCGGCTCACTTATCTAAGGTCGCCCGATGGCGTTCATAGACCGACTAGCTCGATATCTTGTGCGGCATTGTTTGTCGCTGGGTATGTGCTGCTTCCTAACGGCATCGGGCTGCAATGGTTTCAAGTCTCGCTATGCGATGAGCGACCCAGTGTACGCGAAAAAGTACGCCGAAGGTGCAGAGCGCGGCGACTTACTCGGCAAAGCCAAGCAAGCCCTCGACGCGCGGCACGTGGCAGGCCTCAGTGGTTGGTTCTTGAGCGGCGGAACCCAGTATCGGGCTCGGACCGACAGTACTCTTGGCGGTGCCGATGTCGGCTTCGAATACTACCCGACGAGTTGGTTTTCGCAGCGTGCAAGCCTTGGGACTTACTGGGGCGGTGAAGAAGGTTACGTAGGTGGTGATGTAGGACTGCGAGCCCAACTGCCCGCTCGCATCACTCCATTCGTGGGACTGGGCGCAACCGCAGCGGCTTCGCGTACCGTAGAACTGGCGGACGACGATGGTCGAGACAATGACGACGATGATCTGATCGACGAAC
>JANRMD010000019.1:0-17612 GCA_033761895.1 Pirellulaceae bacterium
CCGTGTTCCCCTCTAGCCGCTAGCCACAAGTGCTCTGTCTACATTAGATTTTGGCTTGATCGATCTCGAGCGCTATTAACCGCACGGCGTTAGCCGCGGTTTTCACATCGCGGAAACCGGTGCTAACGCACATCGGTTAATGTGCCTAACCCCAAAATCTATGTGCAGCGTCAAACCTAAATATCACGATTAGCCGCAGTGCGCTAGCACCGGTTACCGCGGCGAAAACCGGACGCTAGCGCGTTCCGGCTGATATTACAAACCCTAAAATTAAGCTGTGGCACTAGCGCTCTGTCCAGATTGGATTTTTGGGTTGATCGCACTCGAGCGCTATTAACCGCACGGCGTTAGCCGCGGTTTTCACATTGCGGAAACCGGTGCTAACGCACATCGGTTAATGTGCATGCTAAAAGTGGGCAGCGGACGGGGACGCCCGCGCTCCGGTGAGGACCAGACTATTGAACCACAGCGGCCTCTAGGTAGCGCACCCAAAAAAGCCTCCGTTTTCATACACTGTATCGTGACTTTGGAACTCACCTGGATTTTCTTACGAAGGAACATCCGGCATTCCGGAGCGCGGGCGTCCTCGCCCGCTTGCGGCGGCGCTAGCGCGTTCCGGCTGATATTACAAACCCTAAAATTAAGCTGTGACAATCCACTAGCTTCTAGCGGACCCTAGCCCAAATCGGCAATCGAGAGTAAGCTTTCAGATCCCTTTCAGTCGCTAGATGATGAACGGGCTTGCACCCAACCAGCAACCGCATTTCGCTTGGCTAAAGAGCAGAATATTCGAGGAGAGATCAGTGGAAAAAGCGGAAATTCGCGGCGAGATTCTCGACATCCTCAGTGAGATCGCACCCGACGAGGACCTCAGTAACCTCAAGGACGACGTTTCGTTTCGTGAGCAGATGGAGCTGGATAGTATGGATTTTCTGGACATTGTCATGGAACTCCGCAAGCGTCACCGCGTGCAGATCCCTGAGGACGAATATGGCAATTTGGCCAGCATGGAGAGCACTGTAAACTATCTCGAACCCAAAATGCGTGACCTCTAAACGTCTGCTCGGTGAGTGAGAATTTATGGGTGAAAATTCGTGGGTGAAAACTCGTGTATGACACGCTGATCATTGGCGGAGGAATGTCTGGGCTGGCGGCTGGAATTCGGCTGGCTCATTACGACCAAAAGGTCTGTATTCTCGAGCGTCATTACACGATCGGTGGACTGAATGGGTTCTATCGGCTTGGCGGACGCAACTACGATGTTGGCTTGCACGCGGTCACCAATTACACGCCACCGGGGACCAAGAAGGGGCCGCTTGCCCGTCTGCTCAGGCAGCTGCGGTTTCGCTGGGAAGATTTTGAGCTGTCTCCTCAAGTGGGAAGCGCGATCGCTTTCCCTAGTGTCCGGTTGAGATTCAATAATAATATCGATTTACTACGCAGTGAGATTGCGGCGGCGTTTCCCAGCCAACGCGATAACTTTGAAAAACTGCTTGGGCAACTGACCGACTACGACGATCTCACCCAAGAGAACTTTGGTGGCTCGGCCCGAAAGTTCCTCGCCGAGACGATCACAGAGCCGCTGTTGATCGAAATGCTGCTCTGCCCCCTGATGTGGTACGGCAACGCACGTGAAGATGACATGGACTTTGGTCAGTTCTGCATCATGTTTCGCAGTATTTTTTTGGAAGGCTTTGCGCGACCCTACAAGGGTGTGCGCCTCATTCTAAAGCACCTCGTACGTCGCTTTCGCTCGCTGGGAGGCGAACTGAAATTGCGCAGCGGAGTGGCCAGTATTCGCGTCGAGGGCGATCGCGCGGTGGGTGTGACGCTTGATAATGGTGAACAGATCGAAGCCAAACGTATCTTGTCCAGCGCTGGCATCATCGAGACTCAGCGATTATGCGAAGACGTAACCGAAGTGACTCCTCAACGCGCCGGGCAGTTGACGTTCATCGAATCCATATCCGTGCTCGATAAGCAACCCAAGGATGTTGGCTTTGGTGAGACAATCGTGTTCTTCAACGACAGCGACAAGTTCGATTGGCGGCGTCCCGCTAACGATTTGTGCGATGTGCGCACCGGCGTCATCTGCAGCCCAAACAATTACTTGTATCCAGAAGAAGTGGGCAATCTGGAAGATGGTATCGTGCGTTTGACCACCATCGCCGACTTCGATCGCTGGCATGCTCTCGATGAAACTGACTACCTGAAGCAGAAGATGTGGTGGTACGATCGCAGTGTGGCTTCGGCTGTGAGGTTCATACCCGACTTCCGACGGCACGTAATTGATACCGATGTGTTTACACCCAAGACCATTCGCCGATTCACATCGCACGACAACGGAGCTGTGTACGGGGCACCTGACAAGCAGCTAGACGGTACCACGCACCTGAAAAACCTCTTCCTGTGCGGTACCGATCAAGGTTTTGTGGGCATCATCGGCGCGATCGTCAGCGGCATTTCGATTGCAAACATGCACTGCTTGCGAGACAATTGATGGGATGCGTGAATGTCGCACAATTGTCTCAATTGTTGCAGCTACGATTGGGGGCTATCGCGCGACAATAAAGCTGCAAGCCAAGTTGCTTGATTGGCATGCACCGCAGGTGGTAACAGGTTAGATGGGGATTTCACTGATGCGAACTTCGTTGCTGGCGATGTTCTTTTTTTGTTTGGGGCTGGCCACACTTGAGGCTCAAGAGAATTCCGCTCCCTTGAAGGGAGTGCCAGCGGCGATTGTCAAAGACTGGTCAGGAGTTTGGAAGGGAACCGTTCGTAACCAAGTCGACGTAGAACGCTCGTCGACTTTCGAAATGCAGTTGACCGTTGAACCCGCTGACGCCAATTCACTGCGTTGGCAAATCGTGTACGACGGTGAAGCCGGCAAGTCCGTTCGCGATTACCAGTTGTTTGTCGATGATGCAGCTCAAGGCAAGTACACACTCGATGAAAAGAACGGCATCCTGCTCCCAGCGAGATTGCTCGGCCAGACCCTGACGTTTCACTTTTCGGTGCAAGATCAACACCTGTGGACGAGCTACAAGTTTGTGGCTGGGGATACACCTCGGATTGAGTTCGATTTAGTTTCCAGCTCCGCAGTGTCGCCGACGCGTTCTGGGGGCAAGGGCGAAATCCCGGAGGTCACGGGTTTCTCCGTTACCAGTCATCAGCAGGCGACATTGCTTCGAACCGGCAAGACTGCCAAGCCTGCCAAGCCAGATAGCGATGCGCCTCAGACGCACCCGTTAGCGCAATGGGTGAAAATGGAAACCGAAGCTTATCGCGGCAAGCAAGATGATCTGTACATGGTCAATGCTAAGGTCGGGTGGTATGTCAACGGAGCAGGGAAGATCTACAAAACCACCGATGGCGGCGAGCATTGGACGAAGCAGCTTGAGCAACCCGGAACTTACTTTCGTTGTTTGGCGTTTATCGATGAACAGCATGGATTTGCCGGAAACATTGGTCCTGGTTACTTTCCAGGCGTTACGGATAAGACCCCGCTTTACGAAACAAAAGATGGTGGAGCGACGTGGACGCCGGTTAAGGTGGATGGGGTGGTCGGATTGTGTTCGATGCAAATTCTGCGGGAGAAGTTTATCAATGCTGGAAATCTCGAAGAACGTTTGCGGTTGATCGGTGTCGGACGGGTCGGCGGTCCATCAGCCATGATTGTGTCAGATGATTTGGGTAAAACTTGGCAGACTATTGCGGTCGATCCCTCGGCGGCGATGTTGCTGGACGTGCACTTCTTTAGTCGCAATGAAGGTTTTTTGGCGGCGGCATCCGACGCCGATGTTAGTCAGTCAAATGCTCTGATCCTGTCGACACAAGATGGTGGCAAAACATGGAAGCAAGTGTGGCGCTCGCAACGTCCCTTTGAGTTGACGTGGAAGATGTCTTTCCCCAATCGCGATGTCGGCTACGTAACGATTCAATCCTACAATCCGGATCCGGCAGTCAGCCAGCGGTTTGTTGCCAAAACGACCGATGGCGGCGTAACGTGGAGTGAATTGCCCGTGGTGGACGATGCCAAAGTGCGTGAATTCGGCATCGCCTTCTTGAATGAAAAGACTGGCTGGATCGGTGCGGTACCCCACGGTTTCTTTACCAACGATGGTGGTCTGTCCTGGGTGAAAGCGGATTTGGGGGCGGCTTCGAACAAGATCCGTTTGGTGGCCGATGGGGAAGCGACGGTCGGTTTTGCGATTGGTACCAGCGTGTATCGCATCCAAATCCCCCGCGATGGTGGCTAGAATTCCTCGGTCGTTTAACAGACCACAACCCGCGTTCCCAATTCGTCAGGATGGAAAGTCATGATTGCGGCAGAGGATGCAAGTTGTCAGGAAGGCCCGCAGGAAGGCCCAAGCCGCTCAGCGCACTCGCGACTGAAAGCGCGTATCGAGCGAACTGTAACGTTGGTTACTGAGCCATTGACGCTGGGCGGTCGGCATTTCGATTGGTATCGTGTTGCGAATCCAGATGTACTGCTGCAGAAAGCAGCGAGCAATAACCAAGTCCCTGCTGAAGATCTCGATCCTTTTTGGGCGGCGACTTGGCGAGCCGCGATTGGCCTGGACAAGTTCTTGCAGCAATTGCCGCTTCGCGACGTCAGGGTGCTCGAGCTTGGATGCGGATCGGGACAAGCCGGAGTTGGGGCCGCGGCACAGCAGGCTCAGGTAACGATGACCGACGCCGTTGGATTGGCGCTGATGGTCGCCAAACTCAATGCATGGGCCCTGCGCGATCGAATTCACTTTCAGCGTTTGCGCTGGAACCTCGACCAACTCGAGCAATCCCCATTTCCCATCATCATCGGTTCGGATTTGGTGTATGACCCAAGCCTGTTTTCACTGTTGGATCTGTGCGCTCGACAGCACTTGGCCGCAGATGGTCGGATGTATTTGAGCGAACCGCATCGGCATACCGGTGATCGATTCTCACAGTGGATTCGCCAAGCCGGGTGGCAGACAGCCGAGCATGATGTCGACTTAGTCGATGGTCGCGTACCGATTCGTATCTTTGAATGTTGGTTGTGAAGTACCTAACAGGGTAGCGGAATGCGTCAAGCATTTCGAGTAGCCACCGTCGCCAGACGGTGGACACCATGCGGGGCGAGTAACCACTGCTTGGCAGCGACGGCTACCGGGCCCCCCGAAAACCTTAGCGGGTTCGGCGGACGAGGACGTCCGCGCTCCAAAAAAACCGGACCAAAGCAATCGAAGACCTTAATGGTTTCCGCTACAACAAGGATGCTAATCATCCCGTAGGGCGGGCTTGGACGAAGGACTTGGCGGGGTCGACGATAAACCGATGCGCGAGGGCGCGACGACCAAGCAACATGCGAAAGCCCATCTGATCGCGATTCGTTAGGGTGACTTCGATGGGCCAAATGGTATCACCGAACTTGGCTTGAGTCCGAATCACGGGGCGGAGCTCTTCATGGCCTGATGAGGAACGAATCGTTCGGTACTCAATCAACGGGGAAGACACGCGAACGGTTTTGTCGGTCGAATTCTGCAGCGGGTGGATTTCGAAGTAAACTGACTGCACGCCATTTTCTTGAACCACTTCAACGTTGAAGGCGTGCAGGCAACTGGATCGGGCGCCGGTATCGACTTTCACTTTGATCGGTGTTTCGCAGAGATGCGGTAACAGCAACCACTCGCGCCAGCCGACCACCGTTACGGGCTTGAGGATGCGTCGGACTTTTTTCTTCGGCAGCTTGGATCCTGAATTTTCTGTCACACCGCAGCTCCACTTCGGAATCATTATGCGACGTCTGATTAGGATTCGCTCGACTGACCCAACTCGATCAAGTAATCGAAAGTAAATATCCCGGAATCATGACCGTCAGAAAAGCCAATATTGTACGCATAATTGCCGACCGGCCGCATATGCACGATCTCCGTGGGACGGGCTTCCTGCATTGACAACACGGGCAAAAGCGAACCTTTCAGGTTGCTTCCTTGAGGCGTCTTCTTCTCGGCCGAGTTTTTTTCGCGGCAAGTTGCACACGGACAAGCGGAACGAAGTCCTGCCGCCGTGTACCGCCTGCGGCTGCCATCGCTCCAGCCAATGACTAGGCCAGCAGAGCCGTCGCGTTCAAGTGATTCAGGTCGAATATCTGCCAAAGTTATCGTTTCCAAATAGAGTGCTTTACGTGTCCGTCTTTACAGCGGTCTACTCGCCCATAACGGTTGCCACAAAGCTGCGAGGGCCGCCATGGTTTCGATGTTCGCAAAGATAGATGCCTTGCCAGGTTCCCAGCGCAAGTTTGCCAGCGGTGATCGGGATGCTCGTCGATGCTCCCAAAAGGGAGGACTTCACATGGGCGGGCATATCATCGGGGCCTTCGATCGTATGCACGAGCGGCAAGCCCTTTTCGGGGGCGAGATGATTAAAGACGGTTTCCATATCCGTGCGAACATCAGGGTCCGCATTTTCGTTGATCGTCAAACTAGCTGAGGTATGTTGGATAAACAGGTGCAGCAGACCAACTTGCAGCTGCCCAATCTCTGGAATGCGTTCCACCACGTCGCGGGTGATCAAGTGAAACCCGCGAGGTTTAGGGGGTAGCAAAAACTGTTTTTGAATCCACATCTTGAGCTTGTCTATTCAATCTTGCGAAGCAATCGCTTTGGGCTGAAATCATCTGTGCACCATCAAAACGAGGGTGCTTTTCCAGATTATAGACAAAGTGCAACAAGCTGTGCTGAGGTCACCAACTGGGTTCGGGCAACCAACTGGTCACGGGCTCACCAACTGGCCTAGGCCTGTGTTTTTAGGCCTGTGTTTTGCGGCTGAACGAGCGACGAGCCGCTTCGGGGACCGCTCGCTTGTAGCCCGACAAGGATGCCAGGGCGTCGAGAAAAGCCAGCAGGATGCAAACCAATAGCGCAACGAGGATCGAGAACCACAGCACCAACCACGCATTTCCCCGAGGCAACATTCCACTGGCGGCAATCGCTGTCCCGATCAATACCAACAGGAAGTTGTTCGACCGGCGAACACGCCCTTGGAATGCCGACCAGCGTGCCAGTGATTTCCCTTCGTCAAACTCGGGGTCTACATCCGCAGCCCAATTGGGTGGAGCTAGCCGGGACAATCCGAATCCGCTTGCCACCAAGGCCGCACCCGCTAACCAGCATGTATACATTTCCATAACGGACTCAAGTTGAAGAAAAGTGGATAAGTGGTGTTGGGCTCGCGACGATCCCTTCAAGAGAGATGCTTATTCAAGCATATTTTGTCTTGGGGTGCCAATGTTTTTCATTTATCGGATTCGGCAGGCTTCAATTCCAGCAGCATTCCAGGCAAAAACACCTCGGGCAGACTTTCCAGGTCGCGGTCGTCCAGGATCTGGACTTGCCACCCGTGTTGCGGTCCAAGTTCCTGAATCCGATGAATCGCGCGTTTGGCACCGTAAGCCAGCAAGACGCGGCCGTTGGCGTGCAGGTGTTTCTTCGACTCCGTCAGAATGCCTTCAAGCAACTTGAAGCCGGGGTCGTAAAACGCATAGGCAGCTGGTGAATCCACGGGCGCGTCTTCCCAGGGTGGATTGGAAATTATGAAGTCGAACTTTTCATCGGCCGCGATCACTTCGAATGGGCCGGGATGTGCGGGGTTGACCTGGCGTACCTTAAGTCGCTGGGACACTTTGCAGAGATCCGCGTTGTAGCTCGCATTGACCACCGCTGCCGGGTTAATGTCGCTGGCAACTACACTCTTGGCCCCGCGTAATGCGCAAGCGATCGAAACCAAACCCGTTCCGCAGCCGATCTCAAGCACGGTGGCGTTCTTGAGACGGTCGGCATCTTTCAACCAGTTCCGCAGGGAACTGGTATCGTCAGGCTCCCAGAACACGGTTTCCATTTGGGCAATAGCGGCTGGGAAATCATCCACATGATGCCATGTGAGTATTTCAGGTGCTTCCAGCTCGGGCTTAACGAATCCATAGGTGTCGCTTTCTGGGGCAGCGACACGATTGCGACCGAACCAAACAAACACGCCAGCTACGACACATAGACTGAGGAGAAACAAGCCCATCGATATAGCTGTGGTTTCGCGCCCTCGACGGTGCTTGAACGAATGCGAACGAAACTTCATCTACATCTTCCGTTACTTTTTCAGCAGCTTGCTAGTGAGCCGCGTTGCGTGGATCTGTCTCGGTGATAATATCGCTGATGCCCTTGGGATTAAAACCCTTGTAGCCCTCGCGGCGTTGGAGGATTTCCAAGTGGGAACCCAATGTCCCTTCACGCACGAATTTCTCCGCTTGTTCAGCCGTTATCCAGCCAGCTTCCACGGCGCGCTGTGCACGGCGTGGGCACACAGACCACCGCTGCCCTACTGTAAACGCTTGCCGTAGATGGTGCAAATCCGTGAACGGATTCATGCTCGCCACCCCCTGTTTCTCAAGTTGCTCGCGAGCTGCGTCGAATTCAAACTCGCATTCCAAATGGTGCAGTCCAGCTTGCAAAAACGCTTCTCCATGCAAAGCACACCACAAACCCACAGTTCCCAACGTTGCACGTTTGGGCATCGGCTGATGCGCAAAATCCTGTGAAATCTCTTCCGCACCTAGGTCGACATCGGCGAACACCACCACACCACAAGCGGGCTGTTCCATCACTTGGGCGCCCCAACCCGCTTCGCGACCAGCGTAGAATCGCTCGCGACATTCCATCCCCAACAACTCGAGCGTACGAATTAAATCGGGAAAACTCGCGCGGCTCGAGCGGTACGTATGATGATCGTGATTGGCCCAGCCCAACCCTAATCGCCCTTGCCGTATGCGTTGGATCCGCCCCGCATCATTGCGGTTCTGCCAGTACGCCCGTTCGGCGGCAAAGAACAAATCCGCCGTATGGTCTCGTCCAATATCTTGAATCGCGTCCGCAATCATGGTCCGCGCATGTTCGAAGCCCATGCTATCATGTTCAAAGTCGCGCCGCCGCAAGCGAAATCGTTCGAAGTGCCACACGCTACGTTCAAGCTGCTGAGCTGAAACGTCGGAAACATCCCAGCGCACACAGCCGTGACGCTCGACAATCCAAACTTCGGATTCGCTGTCGCAATGGATGCAGCACTTGCGCACTTGCGATCCAGGCCCACCCAAAATCTGGTGTCGTGAGTCCATTCGATGCGTTTCGAGGAAATCGACAACCGATTCGACCTTGATGGCCAACATTTTCTTGCCGCAGTCCTTAACCAAGGTCGGCAACTGGGCTCGTGGATGCCGGTAGCAATCTTGCCCCCGAGCTTCGTTCAACTCAAATCCACACTCCATCAGCTCAGCCGGAGGTACATCCACGGTCAGCCGATCGGTCCAATTGAGCAACTCGGTGCCAGTCTCATTCAGCATCCTCTCGCTCAAATTCTGCAACATCGGAACCGCTTTTACTATTTCTGCGATTCCATCACAAACCAATCGAAATGCCTCGGGATGAGTTTTCCAAGTCGGTTCGTGGGGTGCTACTGCGCTTGCCATGATTGAGCTCCTTGGGTTAGCGGTACCAGCCGTCCTGACATTGACAATACGGTCCAGCCGTTCAGGTTTTCTAACAGTTTCAGGGGCTTTAGCGGGTTTCGGGTTCAGTGGGAGCAACGCCAACTGCCCGGTGCAAGTGGTCGAAATCGAAAGGCCAAACCAAGCGTCAACGGCCGACCACACATCTATTATAGGCCGTCGCAAGATTGCCTGACTACGACTGTGCGGGATGCCGAGCTATACTATTTCAGCTTTTACTACCAGAATGATGCCACAAAGTCCTTGGTCAATCGACTTGAGGCTTGGCGAGGCGTATGGCTTTTTCGCAGGAAAAACGATGATAGATGTTCCTTCCCAACTTGCCCAAGTCGTCGATCCGAGTCGCATATTGTCGGATCCGAGCGCGCAAGCTGCTTTTCAAAGCGATGGACTAACCGCGTTTGCCGTGAAGCCCCTGGCGATCGTCGTCCCGCAGACCCAAGCCGAAGTGATCGATGTCGTCCGCTGGTGCAACGAGAACTCGATTCCGTTTGTGGCACGTGGTAGTGGCACGAGTCTGTCCGGGGGATCGTTACCGTGTTCCGATGGGGTCGTGATCAGCCTCAATCGTCTGAACAAGATTATTGAGATCGACATCCCAGGCCGAGCTGCGATTGTTGAATGTGGCGTCATCAACAACAAGTTAACCGCAGCCGTGGAACACGCAAAACTCTACTATGCTCCCGACCCAAGCAGTCAGCAGGTTTGTACGATCGGTGGCAACGTCGCGTTCAACTCCGGCGGCGCACACTGCCTTAAGTATGGCATGACCAGCAACCATATCTTGTCGATGAAAGTCCTGCTGGGCGATGGGACAATCGTTCAAGTGGGCAGTGAAGATGGCGAAGGCGTTGGCCCGGACGGTCTTGGACTGATCGTCGGCAGTGAGGGGCTACTGGGCATTGCGCTTGAAATCAAAGTCCGTCTACTGCCCAAGCCAGAGAGTTTTCACACTGTCCTCGCAGGTTATAAGACGCTCCAAGACGCAGGCCGCGCGGTCGCAACGATCATCGCCAGTGGCTTGCTGCCTGCGGCCATGGAAATTATGGATCGCTTGAGCATGCAAGCCGCTTCAGCGGCCGTTGGAGCCCGCTATCCCGAGAACGTCGAAGCGGTGCTAATCGTCGAACTGGATGGCAGCGTCGAGAACGTAACCGCTGAACGCAGTCAGCTCGATGCGCTGCTCGCGCAGAGTCAAGCGACGGAAGTGCTGATCGCCGCCAGTGCTGAAGAGCGCGCGAAGATTTGGAAGGGACGTAAGAGCGTCTTCTCAGCCGTAGGTCGACTGAGTCCCGACTTCATCGTGCAGGATGGTGTCGTCCCTCGTGGCAAGCTTGGATTTGCACTCGAGAACATACAACGCTTAAGCGACGAAGCGGGTATCAAAGTTGCGAACGTGTTTCATGCTGGCGATGGTAACCTGCATCCGTTGATCATGTTTGATGGACGTAAACCTGGTGAACTCCATCGTGCCGAAGATCTCGCAGCAAGGATCGTGCAGTTGTGTGTGGATCTGGGCGGATCGATTACCGGCGAGCATGGAGTGGGCATGGAAAAGCGTCAATTTCTACCAAGCATGTTCTCCCCAGACTCGCTCGATTGCATGAAGCGGCTACGAATCGCTTGCGATCCACTCGAAATCGCTAATCGAGGCAAAATGTTCCCTGATGCTGAAGCACCCGCGCTGACTTTCCAAGGCCTACATCCGCTTGAGAAGAGCGGCGTCGCAAGCCGCATGTAAACTCTTCAATTTATACTTATCAACTTGTTTAAGACCCTAAGGACAATGTGAATGGCCAACGTACTGGTGACTGGTGGAGCTGGATTTATTGCATCCCACATCGCGACTGCCCTGATTAAGCGCGGAGACAAAGTCCGGATACTCGACAACCTGTGCACCGGCTTTAAGCACAATTTGCATCCTGACGCAGAATTCATCGAAGGCGATGTGGCGGACGAATCCGTGACCGCTAAAGCCATGCAGGGAATCGAACTGGTCTACCATCAAGCCGCCCTGGCCTCGGTGCCCATGAGCCTCGAGAAACCGCTTGCGACCAACCATGCATGTGTCACCGGTACCGTCAACGTGCTCCATCAAGCTGTCAAAGCAGGGGTGAGACGAGTCGTGTATGCGGCCAGCAGTAGTGCCTACGGGGATCGTCCGTACTCAGGGAAACGCGAAGTCGACTTGCCACAAGTCCTCAGCCCCTACGCAGCAGCGAAGTTAGCGGGTGAATTGTATTGCCAAGCCTTCTATCACAGTTTCGGGTTGGAGACCGTCGGCCTACGTTACTTCAATGTCTTCGGTCCGCGGCAAGATCCAGCAAGTCCATACTCAGCGGTGATTCCATTGTTCGTTACCGCCATCCTCAGTGGCAAACCGCCCATCATTTACGGTGACGGCGGTCAATCTCGCGATTTCACGTTTGTCGAAAATGTTGTTCACGGCAACCTACTGGCCGGTGATGCGCCCGAGGCCGCTGGGCAAATCATCAACATGGCTGATGGGCGACACACGACACTGCTGCGTTTGCTAGAACTGCTCAGCCAAATGCTGGGTGTTGAGATCCGACCCGATTTCCAACCCGCTCGTGTCGGCGATGTCCGCGAAAGCTTGGCCGACATTTCACTGGCCCGAAAACTACTGAAGTACGAACCGGCCGTACCACTCGAAGAAGGACTTCGCAGAACTATCGACTACTATCGCGAGCAAGCTACCAAAAAACTAGCGGCGTCCAAGTAAGCATACGAAGCTGGAGAAGCAACTCGAGTCAGGCCGTAGCCTAGGCTTCCAGCCTGGGTGTGAATACGTGCTCCGGCGGTAAGTTTCTACAACCTTTGGGTATCGAAAAACGATAAATCTGAAAAGTCAAATCGAAATGCGGTAACCCGAAACGTTGGAGCGCTCGCGAGTGGCGTGTAGCATTC
This sequence comes from Pirellulaceae bacterium, assembly GCA_033761895.1. GTDB lineage: Bacteria > Planctomycetota > Planctomycetia > Pirellulales > Pirellulaceae > Aureliella. Next base: position 12,464 of record JANRMD010000019.1, read on the forward strand.
CCTCGCTGACGCTTCGGGTTGCTTTCGGCAGTGCTTTATTGTCTCGTGATTGTCCCAATCGTAGCTGCTACAATTGAGACAATCGTGCGACACTCCCAATCGTGGCTGCCACAATCGGGACAATTGTGCGACACTCGTGATCGTAGCTGCCACAATTGAGACAATTGTGCGACACTCGTGATCCGAGCATTAATTGGCGTAGCCTGATTCTAGTAACGCCTTCACCAAATCGTTGATGGACCGTTTCAAGGCAACGAAACCGCCATTGCTAAGCGAGTCCAAGTTCTCGCTCTTGACGTCCTGCTCCAGTCTCCAAGCGAGTTCGACGACATCATGGGCAAAGAAAGTCGAACTTAGACCGCGCAGGCTATGAATGCTGCGATGGGCGGACTCTCGATCTTGGCGATCGACAGCGGCCTGCAGTTCTTGCAGGATTACCGGCGCGTCCTCAACGAACATAACTGCTAGTTCGCCGAGCAACCGTCGATCCCCGTTTAGAGCCTCCAATGCAGCTTTCTCATCGATAAGCGTTTGAGTCATGTTTGCATCACGTCCAAGATCCATCGGTTGTCTCATAGTTGTGACTTAAGTCATCTGATTTGCTCTTTCGAGCGGTTAAGCATTCTTCATGCCAGCACCCTTGTGTCAAGAATTCGGAGGTCATTGACAGTGAATAAGTGGGCGATCAACGAAAGGTGTCGTGTTTGCTGTACAATAAACTACCAGAGTGATTGAAAATCAACCGCTGCGAATGTGGCTGGTTAGAGACCGCTGTACGCCAATCCCGGCTGCCTTCAAAGGTGTTTTGCCGAAAATGGGCTTTTCCAGCTGAGTTGGACTTTAGGCAGTCATAATGGCACGCGTTGTGCCAACTAGTAGGGAAACTGTACATTTCTGGCGAGCCACTCAAGGACCTACCGTGACGAAGATTTTGGTCATCGACGACGATCGCAGCATCCGCCACTTGATCAAGGCTGGGTTGTCGGCCAACCCTGACTTCGAAGTTATCACGGCCGTAGATGGCGCGTCAGGTCTGAACATGGTGCGCGAAGAGAAGCCCGACGTGGCTCTACTGGACATCTATCTGCCCGAACATAATGGCTTGGAGTTGTTTCGCAAAATCCGCTCGTTGGATACGAAATTGCCCGTCATTTTCATTACGGGAGACACGACCAGCGAAACGGCGATTGAAGCTATGCGGGCCGGGGCGTTCGATTATCTCTCCAAACCACTGAATATCGAGCAACTGTATAATTTGACGGTTAGTGCCGCCGAAGCGCGGCGTTTGATGGATCAACCTGTTGCCTTGCCAGTGGGCGATGTGCTGGAAGTTGGAGAGCGATTTGTCGGCAAAGCCAAGGCGATGCTGGAAGTTTTCAAATCGATCGGTCGCGTTTCAGCGCAGAACATAACGGTCCTGATTCGTGGCGAAAGTGGTTCAGGTAAGGAGCTGGTTGCCAGAGCTCTAGTCAATCATAGCGATCGTCGTGATAAACCCTTTGTGGCAGTTAACTGCGCGGCGATTCCTGATCAACTTCTGGAAAGCGAACTGTTCGGACACGACAAAGGTTCGTTCACCGGTGCGGAAAAGCGGCGGATTGGTCGCTTCGAGCAGTGTGATGGTGGTACGATCTTTCTCGACGAAGTCGGTGACATGTCTCCGGTTACTCAGGGCAAGGTGCTGCGCCTGCTACAGGATCAGAAGTTCGAACGTGTGGGTGGCAACGAACTGATCACAACCGATGTACGCATCATCGCGGCTACCAATCGTCCGCTCGAGGAGATGGTTCGTAAGAATCTATTTCGCGAAGATTTGCTGTATCGACTGAATGGCATCACGATCAACCTACCCCCGCTTCGCGATCGCCGTGAGGATGTGCCTCCATTGCTTCAGTACTTTTTGCTCCGCGCAAAGTCGGAGATGAAACGCTCTGAATTGACAGGCATTTCGCCGGAAGCTTTACAGCTGTTGATCAATTACGATTGGCCCGGTAACGTTCGTCAACTTCAATCCGTAGTGCGACAATCACTGCTGCACACCACAGGGACTGTAATAGGTCCGACGAATCTTCCCGACTTCGTCCGCAATCACAATGCCACTAGTGTTCGCGCTGCATCGAACTCACATATGCCCATGCAGAGCGAAGCTGATGAATCGCTTGTCGAGTTTGCCGACAGGGATGTGCCCCAGATGATCAGTGCTTACCCTCTTTCTACGGCGTTCAAAAACACCTTCGAAAGCACGCCGCGTGACTCGACGCAAAATGGCGTGAATGAAAGCAACCAACCCGCCAACGATTGTTTTGCACTCGAGAGTTTCGTCGCCGAACGTCTGAAAGCTGGCTCAACACAGCTGTACGATGAAGTGCTCGGCGAGGTCGAACGTCGGTTGTTTACCAGCGTCTTGGCTGCAACAGGCGGCAATCAATCCCGAACTGCAGAGATCCTCGGCATCACCCGCGGCAAAGTTCGTGACCGGATTGCCACCTTTGGAATCTCCATGGACCGAACAATCTCTGTAGGTCAGGGGTAGGCTAGCGCGATGTAAGGCATGGTGGCGAATGCGATTCAAGTCAGAACATGATCGCCACACCGACCTGCAACCGCACACCCTTCTTGCTCTGATCGGCCGCTTCCATTTGCCAGACCAAGGCGAACTTAATCGATTCGCCTGTGTTGACAAGAGCCTCGTAAATGCCGGGAACTTCTGATTCCCTTAGGAGCATAACCTGGCCGCTGGAGACCGCGCCAAGAATATCGAAGACAATGATGTCTCCTCCGCCGCGACTACCGCCTGCAGGAATTTGGCTGGTTTGGGCTTGAGCGGTTGAATTCATAATCGCTCCTATCGCGCACAGTATCACTACCAAACAAGCACACCGCTTCACTTGGTGACACACGGCGGTCAGGTTGATAGCACACAAGCGTCGGCACAGATCTCGGAACATTCTAAGTCTCCTGAAAAGTAGAATTCGTCGCCTAGCGGATCGACGATTCCGTGCAACTGAAACTTTGCAAGCTCAACAAGCGGGCCTGCGATAGGAGTAAAGACGGAAGAGCGAATCCGATTGTGCGCGAGTTAATCAGAACTACCGATCCGTTAACGGTGTCAGGAAGCGTCCCTACGACATTTTTCGCGCACAATCTGCATCGACAGTGCGCCCTGTTGATTATGCGATTCGTATCGGAAGCCAGCGAAGCTTTCGGGGCAAACGCAAGCTCCGAAATGATTGACGCATTCCGCGACCCATACTCTCTTCTCTCCTCCTAAGGAACTCAATGATGTCGATGCTACCTCGTAAGAACTTTTTGGCACATCTCCGCGCAGTAATTGGCTATGCCTTTACATCGTCGCCGCAACTTTCAATTCGCAACCGCTCAAGCCGTGGACGCAGGTCATTGAAGTTGGAGTCGCTCGAAAACCGTGAACTGTTCGCAGTTAACGTGTCGCTCGCTGGCTTCCAGTTGAACATAGAAGGTGACAATCAAAGCAATGGAATCTCAGTAGAGACTGCCAACGCAGGAGCTCCGCTGGTCGTGAAAGAATATCAAAATGGAAGCTACGTTGAGATCTTCTCCGTCTCCAAGTGGCTGGTGGCCAACATTCGTATCAACGGCAATGGAGGTAACGATACCATTTCGATTGCAGACAACGTCTTTGCTCCAGCTACAATCATCGGTGGAACTGGGAACGACTATATGAAAGCAGGTGCCGGCAATACCGCTATCTATGGAAGCAGTCTGGGTTCAAACAACCTAGACGAAGCAGATATCTTGGTTGGTGGTGTTGGTAATGTCACCATGCATGGCCAGGGAGGCAACGATATCTTGATCGCTGGCAACGCCAATTCGCTAATGTACGGCGGAGCTGGAAATGACCAGTTGTACGGCAATGCTAACGAAGCACCTGGCAGTGACTCTGAGGCGACGCTGTCGGGTGGGTCGGGCAACGATACGCTGCATGCCAAGGGAGGACGCAATAGCTTCTATGGCAATGAAGGGAACGACACGCTGACTTACGAGACTTGGGTTTCCGATGTGACGATCAAAGTAAACGGTGCTCGGGATAGCGGTAGGACTGCAGGCGTCAAGAACCACTTGGTCGCAACCGACCTTGAAGTGTTCAAGACGGGCAGTGGCAATGACATGTTCCACGGCAACGACAACGCCAATACGTTCTTCGGGAACAACGGTCACGACACTGCGTACGCCTATGGCGGCAATGATTCATTGTCGGGTGGTAACGGTAATGATGCGATGTGGGGCGGCGATGGTGCCGACAATCTGCTGGGCGGCGATGGGAATGACTTTCTTGATGGCGGAGCCAACAACGATATCATCTTCGGCGGCAATCACATCGACACGATTTATGGCCGAGCCGGTGCTGACACAATCTATGGCGACAGCGGTAACGACGAGATTTATGGCGGCGATCAAAACGATACGATTCACGGTGGTTCGGGTAATGACTTGATAGAAGGTAACGACGGCGATGATACAATCAAGGGAGATAGCGGTAACGATAGCCTGAAGGGCTTGGACGGCAACGACATCATTTACGGTGGCGATGGCGAAGACAGTATCTATGGCGGCTTTGGCCACGACTTCCTGTTTGGAGAGGCGGACAACGACTATATCCTCGCTCACCAAGGCAACGATCGTGCCTCAGGCGGCGACGGCGATGATTTTCTGCATGGTGGCTCTGGCGATGACAGCATGGAAGGAGATGCAGGCAACGATGATCTGCGGGGCGGGGAAGACAACGATACTTTGCGCGGGGGAGATGACCACGACACCATCGATGGTGAAGAAGGGGCTGACTCCTTGTTCGGCGATGAAGGTAACGATACGCTTCGAGGAGGAACTGGCAACGATTTGATTTGGGGTGGCGTTGGAAACGACAAACTCTATGGCGATGCTGGTGTCGACGTCTTGCGAGGCGAATCGGGCAACGACGAACTGGAAGGTGGATCGGGTGCGGACGTACTAGTTGGCGGTTATGGTTCGGACGTAATGAAAGCAGTTGACTACTCCAGCTTAGATACGCTGATCGGAGGCAACTCGGCTCAGGATGATCCCGAAGAAGACGTTGATACTGCATATTATGATATCGTGGTTGGCGCGTACGGCTGGACTACCTATGAGGACT
>JANRMD010000020.1:0-2677 GCA_033761895.1 Pirellulaceae bacterium
AACACCTTCTTGGATCAAACTGAACAGGATCGCTCTCCTGCGGTAGCCGATCGCTTGCAACGTGGCGATTTCGCGGACACGTCCAGCAACTGCTCCATACATCATGTTGAGTCCAGCAAAAATCCCAGCACCTGATACCAATAGAACGACCAGCCATGCCAGCAACCGAACCGGTTTGTAGTGTTGTTGCAAAGTCGCGTAGTAATCGGTTTCGCGTATCGCTCGTAGTTCTAAGTCGGTTCGCTCCTTACAAAAAAGTTCGACTTCAGCGGGCGAACTATTGGGCGATAGCAGAAGCGCGACCAAGCTAATGTCTTGACGTTTGCTAACAGTCTGAAAATCAGATAACCGGCACCAAATCTCCGATTCGTAGGCTGCGCCACCGGCCGCGAATCGACCACTAATGCGCCAAGTTCGGCCTTCAAATTCAATGCTCTTACCAACGGTCAGTGACGACTCGTCACTTCCCAATTTTGCAGCCACTAACCGGCCAACGACTACTTCGCCTTCTTGTGGCCATTCGCCTTCGATCAGTCGGACTGACCGTCGAACGAGCGGAGCGGCAAGAGTGACCCCGCGAACCAAGCCAAGGCCTCCTTCATTACTGTCGCTCTTCACGCGAGTTCCTGCATACAGCTCGGGCGATGCATGAGTTAGTCCAAATCGGTTTACGGTCCCGTCCACACTGGCTGTAAGCAGCGCTGGAGTTCTGGCCGCGATCGATGAGTTCTCAATGTTCTCTTCCGAGTTGACGGAATAAACGAGCACGACATTCTGATCGCCGCTTACGGTCAATGACTGTTCTAGTCCGCGAATGAAGCCGACGACGACGAACACTAACATGACGACCGTTGCGAGAGCCATCATGGTCAATGCCGTGCGAACTGGCCGTCGAGCCAGATTGCGTACACCATATTCCCAAGGAAGAAGCATGACTTACAAATGCATGTAAAAACTAGTGGCTACAGCAATCGCTGCGATAAGGTTGTGATTACACCGGTAGCGGTGCATTCAAAACTGTTTAGAGGCTCAATGGTCGGTGCATGAGACGATCACCGACGATTTGAGTCGGCTCAGATCTGCCAAGATTGGTACGCTATGCGCGCACCGCGACCCGAGAGAATTTGACCAACATGCTTTGCTTCAGCTGTGTCAGCAATTTCACTGACACCAATGGGTAGATGCGATTCCAAATAGAGCGGAAGCATCCAAATCAATGCTGGACCTGGATCAGGAAGTTCTGCCGGACTTTCAACAACCGCACCATCACAAATGCAACTCTTGCAACCGCACTCATCGTTCTCCGGTGACGGTGCAGGACTAGAAACAGGAGCTTCCTCGTTGTGCTTGCAGCACTCGCACGTTGCGCAAGAGCTTACGGCACTCGACGTTGCATGCATTTCACATGCAAGGCAACGGAGCGGGCAGGTCAATAAATTGACAATTAAGAGTGCCACGAACAGCGGATTTTTCATACGCCGTAAGGATAGCACCCAAAAAAGCATGCCGCAACATAAGCACTATTCTTTACGCACTACAGTTGGCACAATCGTCAAAATCGTTCCAGAAAGAAGGGTAAAGCTAGCGTTGATTGTCGATTTCCAAAGGCTTTTTCTTGGATTTGCAACCAACCATGAATTCCAGCTATTTTGATATTCTTGATCGAATCCAACACTCGAACTTGTCTGCTGCCCCACAAAGGCAGAAAGCACTGGTTAATGGGCTATGCAAGCGACTACGACAATAACCGCGATCCTTCTGATGCTTTTCGCAATCGGAAATTGCACCCTCGTTGCACACGACCAGGATGTCGCCGCATACGAGACCACTTTTCCGTCGATGGGAACGTTGGTATCGCTTCAAGCATTTTCGAAAGACCCAAAGGCAGTCGAAGAGGCGTTTGCCAAGACTCGCGTTGAGATCGAACGGCTGGTCAAGATCTTTTCTGACTACGACGAAGAGAGTGAGGCTCGACAACTTACTCGAGAAGACAAGCTTGACCAGTGGCAACCGGTATCGCCAGAAATGTGGGAAGTGCTCGTCGCTTCCGACGAATGGAATCGCCTAAGCGACGGTGCGTTTGATGCAAGCGTTGGCCAGCTTTCTATTCTGTGGCGTAAGGCACGACGGACGAAGCGTGTTCCGACACAAACTGAGATTGCTGATGCGTTGAAACTGTGTGGTTGGAAACACGTGGAACTCAACCACGCAACAAAATCTTTCCGATTCAAGATCGCCAATTTGCGACTGGACTTCGGCGCGATAGCTAAAGGCTACGTGATCGAACGTGCATACCAACATCTTGCCGACAATGGCTTACCGAGCTCATTGGTTCGAGCTGGAGGCGATATACGATGTGGTGCTCCACCCCCAGGGAGAGATGGCTGGAAGATTGAAATTGCAAACGTGGATAAATCGAAAGACGCGCCCGCTCGCTTTCTTCTTTCCAACGCAGCCGTTTCAAGTTCTGGAGATTTGCATCAGTTCATTGAAATCGATGGCAAACGCAGAAGTCACGTTATCGATCCCAAAACAGGAATCGGTGTCGAAGGTCCCAAAATGGTAACAGTAGTCGCTCGGAACTCGATGATTGCCGACGTGGCAGATACAACAATCTGCGTTCTCACTCATGAAGCTGGGATTGAGCTTTCCCGTAAAATGCCCAACATAAGTGTGC
>JANRMD010000021.1:0-22812 GCA_033761895.1 Pirellulaceae bacterium
CGAATTTGGCCCCCAGCAGCGCTCGGGTCGCACCTCTGCGTTGCCCTATCCTCTGCTGGGTTAATGGAAACTTAGATCGTAAAATAATGCCGTGCAAACTATTGACAACACAAAGTTTTTCATAGAAGTGGCACACGAAAACCATAACAATCGTCCCCAAAGTTAAATTGTCGCACGATTGTCCCAATCGTAGCTGTCCCAATCGTAGCTGTCCCAATCGTAGCTGTCCCAATCGTAGCGGCCACAAGCGTAGCTGCCACAATTGGGACAATTGTGCGACACTCAACCTCAAAATCAAATTGTGTTGAAGCACCAGGCACTCAACGCAATTTAACAACCGTCACATCGCTCCACGGGGAATCCGTGCTGGGGCTGGGGCGTGAATCACTGACGGGTTCATCTTGGGTAAAACTGCAGCTCCACACGTAGGCTACGTCTTCACTGACTTCATAACCGAAATCGCCTCGATTGACAGTCCTGCAATCGGCGGGCGTTAACCCGACCTTCGCGAGGTCGCTCAAGCGACTTGGCCATTTCCCTTCCTGATGCTTGTATTGTCGTAGAGCGATGGCGGTGAGAGTCAATCGTCGATTGCTCTCTTCATTCTCTAGAGCGCGCGCCATTGATTCGATACTCGGGAACAACATCTTCAACCAAATACTGGCGCCGTCCACATCCCAGGTAGCACTACGATTCTCCTGTCTTGCAGCAACATTTCTGCTGGCCGATTTCAAAGCGGCTAAGTCATCATTGCCAATCGAGACTATCTCATCGTAGGCTGCGAAGATTCGCAGACGGCCAGTATAAAGCAGCGGGATAAATGACACTTCTACATTGTCGGTGATGCGCGTTAAGTCGCCCGAGTTAACATCATCGCCAAACATCGCTCGCTCGCAGGTGAACAGCGTCTTCCATTTGGTAGAACTATAACGAGTTTGACCAACAATCTGACGTAACTCTGGCAATTTGTCCGTAGGCCACGCGTCCGTCACCAGCGAACGTTGGATCGCGAAATATTGGGTCTGCTTAAGTGCGGCGGCTATCAAGTCAACGACCAGACACAGTTCATTGTCGATCGCTTTTGCCACGGTCCCTATGGACACTAGATCTTGCTGAGCCCGATCGAATTCTCCACGATAAAAGGCGTATTCAAAATCGAGTTGCAACAGACGCGAAAGATCGCGTGCTTGCTGGAAGTGTGGCAGTAGCGTGGCTGATCCATTGAACTGGAGCGGTAGCTGAACCGGTGTTGGCCATTTCTGCAGCTGATGAACCTGTTGAATCAAGCCTTGCATTTCCGTCAGATACTCTTTGACTTGAGGTTCGTCGCGCCATTCGGCTTTGGGGTCAAGCTCCCTGAGCTCCTTTGCATGGCCGACGATCGGTAAAATATCCACTGCACCCAGTTGCGAAGTCGCTGAGACAGCATCGAGGGTCTGCACCCACGCATCAGCTCCGTCTGGCCGAGTATGTTTGCGATACCATTGATCGAACGAGGCGTTGTCGTAAGGTAGTTCAGCCTGCCTCAGCTCGTTGACCTTCTGTCGTAACTGAGAGGCAGCGGAAATCTCGCGCGCACCCACAAGAACACCACCGATGATCAATCCGATAGTCGGTACACAACCGGCGATTACCAATAGTCGCAACCAACCGCGCGATCTCATTTTTGTGTTCATAACAATGCTCCAGGTGACTTATGCCATTAGACGGAACCTGCATATTCGTGCTTGGTCCACATTCAACTTTTCGAATTGACGGAAGTGCGTTAGCAACGGTTCACGCGGCGAACACCGATGCTAAGGCTCTGGTCGATAATTCTCCCATTCACCGAACCAGGCTCGCCCAGGTACCTGCGGCCATTGTTCAATACCCAGCCCAACTTGCGATAGGCGATTGGTTGGATAACCCCACAGGGAGGCGACCTCCGCAAATCTCTGATTTGCTTCGCTTTCGTCTTTCGATTCTAAGTATTCAAGCAGTAACCATGAAACTCGCGCCAGTCGACGGTTGTTTGCAATCAGTCCTCGCCAACCAGGTAACCCGGATGATAACCTCATGGTCATCCCGCCCAATTCTTGGTTGTAAGAACTAAAATAACTCTGTACGATCGCCGTCTTCCGAGCCGCCATACGTCCTGCCTTGTCAGCCAGGATGGCTGTGACCTCAGACCAATTTGCCTCGCCGAGCAATGCGCGACCATCTTTGGATTTCACCTGTTGATACATCCAGACTTCAAGCCGATCTGCGAACGCTTGATCCACCAAACGCCAGCTCATCCTGAGTCGCTTAACCGCTCGCGTGAGGGCTCGCACGGCTGCTTGGAAGCGTTCCTTCGAAAGCTCATTGGCAGGGGCTAGATCCAGTTGAGCGCGAGTCAAAAAAGCTTCCGCCGACAGAAATCCAATGGCGGGTGACCAACGGATTGACCCAGGCAGCGAAGCCAGTTGTGCATCGATGTTAGCCACGTTCTGCTGTATCTGTTCGACAAAGCCCAAGGCTGGTTGCTGGTCAGCGAGGCCCTCTTCGGACCCCTTAGCTGCACCCGTTGCTAGTTCGCCTCCATCGAGCCCCTGGTTTTCGATAGCTGCTGCAGCATCTGCAGTCCCTGCTTCACCGCCATCGGTGGAGCCAGCCTCATCCATGCCAGGCATCATCTGCATGGCTACTAGGTCTTGGCTTTCAAGATTGCTGGGCTGCCTAGCAGGTAGTACAACTTCAGCAGGATCGGTCATGATTGGATGGTTCCTAGCATGAGCTAGAATCTTTCTCATTTCACCGCTAGGCATACCAGGGTAAGTGAGTAGCGTTAACTGCAGTGGCAGCGCTGGAATCAACGCAGCAACCAGCAAAAAGGCGCCGTGACTGAGCCAATACTTCCATCCCATCCGGCCGTCCATCCAAGGCTGAGTCATGACTCGCGTCGCGATGAAGGCAATCACAATTGGACATAGAACGATCCAATAGGGTGCCCCCGTCACAAAGATGGCAAACACAAGATAGGCTCCTACGCCAAGCGTAACCGCAGGCGCGAGCAGCAGAGATACAATCGGGCTGCGAATCAGTTGCCCTAGCCACTGTGCTGTAGCATGCGCAAGCAGGCCCGCGGGAACTCCTATCAACATCAACGGGTAGGACTTGTAGCCCTGGTTCCCACTGTATTGTGGATTGTTGCTAGGCAGAGCCCAGATCAAGATGGCGGCTACGACTGTCCCGATTGAGATCAAACCCAAGGGAACAAATTGACGAGTCCACCACACGGTACGCGGCGCAACACCGCGCTCTGCTAGAAACCTGACTCGTTGATGCACACTGTCGCTTTGAAACACTGACGCGCCCAACCAACTCACCACCAGCCATGTTGGAATCGCGACAACTGAAGCGTCTTCCGCTGCGGCTCGGATCATAAGTACTATGGCGGGCAGTAAGAACATTGCGATGATCGCGATTAGGATCATGCGGTTTTGGATGGTGAATTGCCAAACCAAAGTCGGCACGACCCCCTGAGGATTCGCGCTCAATAGATTTCCACGCGATCCGGTTCGCTCAAAGCGTTTCAATTTCTCTTGCCACATGAGCCCCGGCCGCTTGGATGCCAAGTAAGCCTGGCCGGAACGCCATCCATACCACCATGCAACACCGCTGAACAAAACATAGAAAATTCCGATCAGGTAATCAGGCAGTCGGATCTCGGGCGATAGAGCTTGAATGGCCAAGATCGTCATCTGCGCCGCAGTCGCGAGCGGCACGATCATTACCAGCGCAACCAAAGGCGATTGCCAGCGCCAGGCGGTCGCGATTCCGAGCAGAGCTAGAAAGATCGAATTGAGAACCGCCAGTGGTAGACTGTTGCCCGCCTCCTTGGGAGAAAACCACTCGCGCGGCAACCCTCGCTCGGCCACCAGCGCAATCAGCAGGCAAGCCACCCAAAAGAGCGCCAATCCAGCAAGACCGATCAGCAATTTGGATCGCAATATCTGGCTAGGAGCGATTGGCAACGAACTCAGCCAACCGATAGTTCGCTGCTCCTTTTCAAGACTGATCAGTAACGCTCCCAAACCGGAGGCGAACAGGCATGGCATCAGTTGTATCAACAGGAAGTGAAAGCCGGTTTGGTCCGCATCATTGATGCCAATAGGGAATAAATGCAATCCTCCGTTGATGGCAGTTAGCAGAAGTGCGAGAGGCGCAATTTGAAGCGTTTCCTTCCAACACAATCGTTGGAACGGCAGTGTCATGCGTGGAAGACGATTTCGTTCAGTGGAAGTTGCGATCGCTGACGTGTTCATAGTTCACACTCGTCTCCATTAGGAAGCTTGGCGTCCGGTCGAATCGTTACCTTCAACGCTGGTTCTCAAAAGCGGTTCGTGCTCAGCGGGTTTGGGCGATTCCCCACGTGTGCAAGCCACAAAGATCTCGTCGAGCGTGGCTGGGCGCGAGCGAATGTTTTGAATGCCAGGGTGCGTTGCTACGGCTTGGTGCGCGGCTGTATCAAAGCCGCGTGTCACCCAACGCACCTGCCGACCCTCCTGCTGCTGACTGAGGATTTCTACCGGGCCATTCAAGTAGGGAATCGCACCCAAAGGATTGGATAAGGTAAAGGTGACTTCGTGAACGTCTTCGCGGAGGTCGCCGAGCGCCGCATTCAAGCGAATCTTGCCTTGATGCACGATCGCGATCTGATCCGCAACTCGTTCCACCTCTGCAATCTGATGGCTCGATAGCAGCACCGTTCGACCCGTAGCAGCTCGCTCGACCATGCTCTCCATGAACTCACGGCGAACCAACGGATCCAACCCCGAAGTCGGTTCGTCCAGGATCAGCAGTTCCGGATCATGGGCCAGCGCCAGTGCCAACGCTACTTTGGCTCGCTGCCCTTTGCTCAAGTGCTTGATCTTGCGCGTCGCCGGCAACTCGTAACGCTCAATGGACTGACGATAACGGTCCATAAATCCATCGGGATAAAAAGCGGACGCGAACCATCCAATTTCGTCGATCCTCATCCAGTCATACAAGGCGGGAGCATCGGAGACATAACCGATCCGCTGCCGAATCGTCAGCGCATCTCGCATAGGGCTGAGCCCCAAGACGGTACACTGGCCACTTGTGGGCGCTTGAAATCCAGTCAAGATGCGGATCAAAGTTGTCTTGCCTGCACCGTTTTCTCCCAACAAGGCAAACACTGAGCCCTGAGGGACATTCAGATCGATTCCCTTTAGGGCATCGCAACCTGGAAAGTGCATTTCCAGTCCTTGAATCGTAATACAATCGGTCATGGTTCTGTGGCCTTCGATTGTGAGATGAGTTGTTGTGTTACTATCGAGAAGTGCGATTACGAAATCGGCTGTGATTCATTGGGTGATGCGACGGTAGTGACGGTCGCCGACAGCTTCTTCAAGTGCTTGCGAACCAAGTCTTCGATTTCGGTCGCGGTCAGCCCTCCGTGCAGGGCCTCCGTCAACACCGATTGCAATCGGTCGCTAATCAATGTCCGCCGTACTTCCTTGCAGACTTTCGTTGCCCCTTGGCAAACCACCACGCCGCGCCCCCGGAGCAACTCCAAGATGCCATCGCTTTGAAGCTGCTGATAAGCTCGTGCGACGGTATTCGGATTGAGAGCCAATTGCATACTGAGCGTTCGCACGCTTGGCAGCAACTGGCCTGGCCTCAGCGACTCTTCGGCAATCGCAAATTTCACCTGCCGGACAATCTGATCGTAAATTGCCACGCCGTTGTTTGCATCGATCGAAAAAAACATTGCGTATCCTCCACTGCGCTCTGCAGTACTAGTCAACTAGCGTGATAGTACACTAGTTGCCTGTGGAAGTCAAGCTGTGCAGTCAAGTAAATTCCGAGCGAATAACGTAAGGGTTTTCGAATTAGGGCGCTTGCGGAGCTGTTAACTCAGTGAGCCGTCAGCGCTAGCTGCGGGTCTCGAAGTTTGGTACGTGCATGGATTTGATGCGTGCCAATTCGAGGTGACCTCGGAAGTTTGCTTACATCGGCCGGTCGAAAAGTGATGAACGATTGTCCCTTCGTTCACCCGCGGCTAGCGCCGTCGGCTCACAAAATCAACAAACCGTTGACACATTCCGCTACCAATTATGAATCATCCGCGATAACATCAGCATCCAACTCCATGGCCCAAAATCGTCCAAGATAGGAAAACAACGTGAAAGTGATTGCCAGCCCACACGAAGCGTATGCTCATGTTAGCCATTGGCGACGCGAAGGCTTGCGCATTGGACTGGTTCCGACCATGGGGGCTTTGCATGCTGGACACCTGGCACTTGTGCAACGAAGTGTGTCGGAGTGCGATGTTTCTGTCGCTACCATTTTTGTGAACCCAACGCAGTTCGCTCCGCATGAAGACTTGTCGCGTTATCCAAGAACTCTCGAAAGCGACCTCGAAGGACTGCGGAGTGTAAAGTGCGATTTGGTGTTTGTGCCACAGAATGAATCGCTGTACCCTGCCGGTTTTTCAACTTATGTTGAACCGCCCGAGGTTGCTCAGCCGCTTGAAGGCGTTTGCCGACCAGGGCATTACCGTGGAGTCTGCACGATCGTTCTCAAGCTGTTCGGTATCTTGCCTGCGACTGTGGCTTACTTCGGCCAAAAAGACTATCAGCAACTGGCTGTCATTCGCCGCATGGTAGAAGATCTGAACGTCAACGTACGCGTCGAAGGCTGCCCCACGGTCCGCGAACCCGATGGGCTGGCGATGAGTAGCCGCAATCGATACCTCACCCCTGAACAGCGGCAAACGGCACTGTGCCTTTGGAAAGCGCTAACTTTAGTGCAGCAACTGATCAACGATGGACAACGCGACATTCCAACCTTGGAAGCCGCCATGCAGCGTCAGTTGGTTGCCGGTGGCGCGGACCGTATCGACTACGCTCGTATCGTGCACCAAGATACACTGGCCGACTTGGATTCGCTCGACCAGCCTGCGATTGCCTTGATCGCTGCGAGGGTTGGCACCACGCGACTAATCGATAACCTGATGCTGACCTCGTAGCCGCACTTCGACTAACCTATGCCATCAGAGTTACAGCAGCCCGAAACCGTCGTCTTAATCCATGGTTGGATCTCGCACCGCTATCTGATGAAGCCGCTGGAATGGCGGATTCAACGCGCGGGCTACGCTACGCGTAACTGGGGCTATCGCAGTTTGCGAGCCTCGATTGAAGACCACGCCGAGGATTTTGCGAGTTTTCTGCACGGGCTCGATCAGTCGACTTCTGCCCCATTTCATATCATCACCCACAGCATGGGATCCATCGTCACGCGCTGGGTGCTGCAGCATCATCAGTTTGTACATCTTGGACGAATTGTCATGTTGTGCCCACCCAATCGCGGCTCGCATATGGCTAGGCGCGTTTCCACAGTGCTGCGCGGCAGCCTCGGGACTCTCAACCAAATCTCGGACCGACCTGACAGCTTTGTCAATCAACTGCCACTACAAACCGGTAAGCCAATTGGGATCGTGGTCGCCAACGGCGATCGAGTTGTACGGCCCGACGCAACTCACTTGGCCGATGCAGCCGATACAGTGCACGTGCCCGGCATGCATAACTCGGTGCTCTTCAAGCAGAGTGTAGTGGATCTATGTGTTCGCTTCTTGAAGACTGGTAAGTTCACGTCTTCGGAACATGTCGTTCCAACTCATGCCAAAACCGATTGACCTGCTGAGCAATATCCGCTTGGCAACTGTTGTCGAAGATATGCGTTGCTCGGCTGCGTTTTTCATCGATTGAGATTTGACTGGCTTCACGCGCGGCGAAGTGCGATTCGGTCCAGCCTCGTGCGGCGGCTCGGGCAAGGCGTTCCTCAAGCGGCGAATCGATGAATAGTATAAAGTCGCACAGCGGTTCCCAGCCTGCTTCAATCAGCAGTGGTGCATCGATCACTATCGCCAAGGGCAAGACGGGAAGCGATCGCAGGGCGGACATCTGCTCGAGCGCCAAGGAGCGAATTCTTGGAAGGACAATTGCCTCCAACTGCTTTCGCTGAGCGACCGCGTTGAACGAGTCTCCGAAGACCAACTTGCCTACTTTGGCACGGTCGATTTCACCTTGCTCCGTCAAAATGCTTGGCCCCCAGATCTGGGTCAAACGTTCGCGAATATCCTTTTTCATCAGCACTTCATGGCCCAGTCGATCAGCGTCTATGCGCTTCGCACCGAGCGACTCTAACAGACTGCCGACGTAGGATTTTCCAGATGCAATGCCGCCGACCAATCCGATGACTACCGGCCGCGAAAGTCTTGAGGGCATTAAGTCTGTCATGATGAAATCCGCTTTTCCATCGCTAGCAAATGTGCAGAGGACCCGATTCTAGCAGATTTTAGCTTCTTGGCGTCATTCCGTCAGGCAAGCGAGCAGGCGAGCAGGCACTACTCGCCCCGCAGTCCGGATCCCAGCGAACCCACACCCGCCCCAACCGAGATTTGTATGGGCGCAGTTCGCGACCTTTGCTATATCGAGCCTGTCACGAGTTTGAATAATTCCATTGAGCCTTGTTGGGTCGGAATATGATGAAAAACCTGCTTTCCATTTCCACTAGCGCCTTAGCTTGGACGATCATGTCAATCGCTCTCGGTCAGCAACCTGCTTTTCGAATCGA
The DNA here is from genome assembly GCA_033761895.1 of Pirellulaceae bacterium. Lineage (GTDB taxonomy): Bacteria > Planctomycetota > Planctomycetia > Pirellulales > Pirellulaceae > Aureliella. Next base: position 8,623 of record JANRMD010000021.1, read on the forward strand.
CACGGACATTCACTTTGGCAACGACAAGGCCCCTTCGAAGCAAACCTTGACCCTCTTCTCCGATGGCGTCTACTACGATTTTTCGAAAGATGATCCAACCGCAATCACCATGTTCGATCCGCAACGCAACCGGATCATTCTGCTTGACGGCAAACGGAACATCCAAACCACCATCGACATGCCTGAACTGTTGAAGTACGTCGAATCGGCGAGGCAACAAGCGAACAGTCCCGACTTGAAGTTGCTGCTAAAAGCTTCAGAGCAAGTGACTTTCGACGACCAAACCAGCACTTGCACAGTTGGTATCAAGCAGATGAACTACGTCGCAACCTCGCAGAAGCCACCGGAAGCGACAATCGCTCAGCAATATGCAGACTTCGCGAACTGGTCAGCTCGACTGAACGCGGTTTACCCGCCACACCGTCCACCCTACGTTCGCATGCGTCTCAATGATGAACTCGCCAGACGCGGTCTCTTGCCAGCGGAAATCGAAATCACAAAAACACTCGCATCTGGCAAAACTTCCTCCGATCGCTGTCGGTTGCTCGCCTTGTGGCGATTGTCTCGAGACGATCAAGCAGCAATTAAAGCCGTTGGCGAAAAACTTGCTAAGTACAGCAAACTGGATCCAAGCAAGTACTTCGCTGAACAGTTGACGATGAAGAAATAGGGCAGGTCAAACGCCGGCGGTAAGCGGAACGCCACCACCGGAAAGAACGTTTGCAGTTGGGTTTCTGATTACTGTTTTCCGCGTTTTTCAACCGGATCTTGTTCCGTCACTTCCAACTGCTTGCGCAATCGAGCTAACTCGGCTTCCAGTTCCGCGCGAGTCTTGGCGTAAGCCGGATCAACAAACACGCTTTTCATTTCTTGCGGGTCCGCTTTCAGGTCAAACAGCTCCCAGTAATCAACATCGTCTCCGTAGAAACGCACGAGCTTATGCTGCTCGGTGACGACGCCATAGTGCTTGCGAACACTGTGTGGCCCGGGGAATTCATAATAGTGGTAGTAGAAACTCTTCCGCCAATCCGCTGGCGTTTCACCTTTCAAGAGTGGCAGGAGACTGGCACCCTGCATGTCCGCGGGTGCTTTCACACCAGCCACTTCGAGGAATGTCTGCGCAAAGTCCACATTGGAAACCATTTTCGCGTTCGTTGAGCCCGCTGGGGTCACACCTGGAAATTTGCAAATTAACGGCGTTCGTAGCGACTCTTCAAAAATCCAACGCTTATCAAACCAACCGTGCTCGCCCAGATAAAACCCTTGGTCGGACGAATAAACCACCAGCGTATTCTCTTCCAAGCCGTTTTGCTTCAGGAACTCAGTGACTCGACCAACGCTTTCATCAACACTCTTGGTGCAAGCCAAATAGTCGTGCATGTAGCGGTTGTATTTCCATCGCACCAAGTCTTTGCCTTCTAGCTTGGCCTTTTCGAATGCTTCGTTGCGAGGCTTGTAATAGGCATTCCATTTTTCCAGTTGTTCAGGCGTCAGTCCTTTGGGCTCGACAAGCTTTAGGTCACCTGGAGTCATCGTCTTGGCAATGGTCATATCTTGTTCTAACTCGGCTTTGCCTCGACCAGCATAGTCATCGAACAAAGTCGCTGGTTCATCGTACTGGCGATCCTTGTCGTGCCCCAAGTATTTCAGATTCGGCTGCCAATCGCGATGCGGCGCTTTGTGCTGGCACATCAACAGAAACGGCTTGTTCGGATCACGTTGCTTGAGCCATTCGAGCGATAGATCCGTGATGATGTCTGTGGTGTAGCCCGTATGCTTCACCTTTTCGCCCATGCGGATCATCGGAGGATTGTAGTAGGCTCCTTGGCCGGGCAAGATATGCCAGTAATCAAAACCAGTCGGATCGCTGACCAAATGCCATTTGCCGATCATCGCTGTTTGGTAGCCGGCTCCTTGAAGCAGTTTCGGAAAGGTCACTTGCGAACCATCAAAGACACCATGATTGTTGGTCATGAATCCATTCTTGTGCGAGTACTTACCCGACAGGATGGTTGCACGGCACGGCCCACAAATCGAATTGGTGACCAAGCAGCGATCAAACCGCATACCTTGTTTGGCCAGCAAGTCGATGTTGGGTGTCTCGACGAGCTTTGAACCGTACGCACCGATAGCCTGGTAGGCGTGATCATCGCAAAAGATGAAGACGATGTTGGGGGGCCGCTTGACTGACGCCTGCGAGGCACCTGGATTTGCTGTCTCCTTGGTTGGCTCTTTGGCTAGCAGCGAGACAAAGCCCAGACAAAAATACCAAGCGATTGAAAAGGTAACGATCGCGCTCAGGGCTTTGCGTTTCACAGTGAATATCCTTGCAGTTGCTTCATGATCGAATTGTCCTGTTTTCTTACTCTTTCTACTTGCTACTCAAGCCTCAAGCCTCGCTAAGGCTACTTCCCAAGCTCGAGGCAAATACACTCGTTGTCGTTGCGAACATACATCTTAGTTCCCGCGAATGCAGGGGCGCACCAGACAACGGGACGTCCGAAAGCGGTGTTCGTAGGTTCAATCACCTTGGTGCGATCGATGATCTCGACCCCTTTAGGTGACAACTTGGCAATCACCAGCTCACCTTTTTCGTTGAACAGGAAATAGCGATCCGCTTGGCGGACAATAAACGCCGTCTCTGAGCCTCGCGAGCGTTCGCCGATGATATCCGTGTTCTTCCAAATGTGATCGCCGTCAGGCAACTTGAACGCGACCATGTCGCCGGACTGGTCCATGCCGTAGACAACGTCGCCGTCCACAAAGGGTTGCACATTCACCGGAGAGACAAATTTCTTGGTTTTGTCACGGGAGATCACCGAAACGCCTGGTTTTTGCTGATCGAGTTTGAGCAGCAGGTTGTGATTTGAGTATCCACCTACGAACAGATAGTCGCCGACGACCACTGGCGACATGATGATGGATCCGTTGCTGGCTTCGTACGGAGTGGTCCACAATAACTTTCCAGTTTCGGGGTCGACCGCATTGACCGCATTCGGGTTCGCCAAGATCAACTGCCGCACGCCGGCGGCTTTGATGATTGTCGGTGGTGAATAGCCTTGTTCAGTGGCAGTACCTACCCGCCACAATTCCTTGCCGGTCAGCTTATCGAACGCGACCGTGTGAGTACCTTCGCCGCCCACGACACAGATTAAGCGTGGGCCATCAATCAATGGATGCGCTGCGTAGCCCCATAAGGCCGACTTGGTGTTGTAGTCTCTCGGTAAATCATGCTGCCAGACCAAGTCCCCCGTCTTGGCTTTGAAGCACATCAGCAGGCCTTCGGCACCCAGCGTATAAACGAGGTCACCTTCGACAATCGGTGTGCAGCGAGGCCCCGCAGGATACGAGATACCATAAGTGACTGAGTCTTCATGTTTCCAGATCTCTTTTCCGGTCGTAGCATCCAGGCACAGCACGCGCTCTTTGCCTTCGTAGGTTGCTCGGTTGAAGTTATCAACTTTGACATCACCTTCGGAAACAAAGTCCGTGACGTAAACGCGATCGCCAACCACGGCTGGTCCCGAGTACCCACCCGCAACTTTGGCTCGCCACACAACTTTAGGCCCGCCAGCCGGGAAGCGATCGATGATATTAGCCGCTTCCCAACGGTTGTCGCGATTCTTTCCCATCCATTGCGGCCAATCTTCGGCCATTGCGCTTGAACAAAGAGCTGCACCGAACAGTAAAGCAAGCAGTTTTTTCATCATCTACCTATTGAGGTTGTTTGAAGATCATCCAATACAGTCGCTTAGCAGCCTCTTCCCACGAATCGGCATCGGCCATTTTACCGCATTTTCGAACTTCGTTTACGGCACGTTCGCTAAGCTGACCTTCTGCAAAGTGTACCTCAATTCGTTGCAGGCATGTTGCTAATTTGCCTTCGTCTAGGGCTGTCTGTGCGGTGAATAACCCATCCAGGGTTTTCATGGCTAGGGCAGGATCTTCAGTCCTGGAACCTTCAAATCCAATCGAAAGACTCCACCCCGATTTTCAGCGTCGCCAATTGCGCCGGTCACGAAAAGTTGATCACGATTGGGACCACCGAATGCCACATTGCTGGTGGTGAGATTTCCACCCGCGTACCTTGCCAAAAGCTTGCCTTCGGGGCTGAGCACCTGAACTTGACGCATCCCATAATGTGCGACATACAAATTACCGGCTTGATCCAGGCACATGCCATCAGGCTGGTTGTCAATTTGACCGGCCGCTTCATCTTTCTTGGGCAAATCCGCGAACAGCTTCTTCGGATTGACTTTGCCTGGACCGGTGACTTCGTAGACCCAGACTCGATCCTGTTGGCTTTCGGCAACGTACAGTTTCTTGCCATCTGACGTTAGTACGATGCCGTTGGAAAACGCGTATCCAGAATCGATAAGATGAGTTTTTCCCTTCGAATCGACATAGTGAACAGTACCGTCGGGTTTTTCTTTGCTTGAGTCGCCTGGATCGGTGAAGTAGAAGCCGCCGTTGGCTGTGTCCAGCGTCAAATCGTTGGGACCTCGCAATGGCTTGCCATTACATTCTTTCGACGCTGGCGGCAGTAGCTTGCCATCCGCTGACAGGTGCAACACCGCATGTTGGCTGGCATCACATACCAGGTGCGTTCCGTCGGCTAAGATCTTATGTCCGTTGGGCGCACCAGTTTCAGCCCAAACCTGTTGTTTGCCATCGAGCGTAAACTGGGTGATCGTCTTTCCCCAGGAAACATATCCACGTCCTTCTTTATCAAACACGACTCCTTCGCAATAGCTGGGAACGGTCAACAGTTGGACCGGTTGTACTTTCGCGGGGTCGGGCAGTTCGACGGCCAAGGCGGTGCCGCCCAGGCAAGCGAAAACCAGAGTTAGGAACAAGCGGTTGCTGAAAACAGCGGGCATTGGATGTCTCCTGAAGTTCGAGAGGGGGAACTAGCTGGGTAGGAAGAAGTGAAATTGTAGCACGCCGACTGGCTGCCAGGTTCTGCCGACATCCCCCTTGCGACATCCCCCGTGCGACATCCCAGTGCGACATCCCAGTGCGACATCCCAGTCCGCTGGTCCGGATTTCTGGAGCGCGGACGTCCTCGTCCGCCGAACCCGCAGCTTATGCAAACACAACCCGTTTGGGCATTTGCGTTTAACCGTTCTCCCCCAGCCATGAAACCAACTTTTGGACAATTTGCTTTTCGCGTGACCTAAGTTGTCCGAGGTGTCGCGATAATTAGTGCTGTAAGGCAAACGTGCCTGCAACAACAGCCGAACCTGCCAGACAACAAACCAAACCAACTAGCAAGGAAATCAGCAAAATGGCCAAATACTACGTACAAAGCGGTACTGTTCGCACTGTGATTTCAGCAGACGATTGCGAAAAGGCGGCTCTGTGGGTCGTTCACCGCGCCATGCAGCAAGTTGTCCCTGTCTACGACGAAGCGGAACTCAGCCCTCAAGAAAAAGGGGAAGTAGCCATCGTGCAAGGCGTTATGGTTCTCGGCAACACGGTCAAGCTCAGCGAAGTCGGCTTTGATCGCGACGACGCTGTAGCTCTCGATACCTTTGAATTGGTCGTCCAGTGGCATCAACTGATGGTTGCCCTCTCGCGACTTGAAAAAATGCTGTAACTCCAAGCCGGATGACTATGGTTTCGTGACTCGCAGGTTCTCAAACCAATAGAGCCCTGATTTGCCTGGGGCGACAATATCAATGTCGCCATCCTGGTCCATGTCGCAAACCGCCATTTGCAAGCCGGTACCTGCGGAGCCGCGTCGAAAATCCTTCATGGCATCGCGCAGTTCGGGATTGAGAGGCGCTGCAGGAGCGGGATCGCCCTGATACACAATCTCTTTTTCCCAAGCCGATTTCTGGCGATTGAACTTGTAGATGAACAGGCATGGGGAATCCGTTGCCCCCGCTTCACTTGCGTGAGCGTAGATTCGCTTGCCGGTGACAAACTCCAACTGTTTGTCTCCATCAAAGTCCGCGAGGTGTAATGTGTGCACTTGTGAAAAGCTGGTATCGATATCCTCTTTGGTCCACACGACGGCACCCGCGCTGTCTTTGGATTGCCTTAAGCAGTGCAGGCCAAATTCATGCCCCATGCCCCAAACGATGTCCGTGTCACCGTCGCCGTCGAAGTCGTGGCCAAGAATCTCAATGCTGGCGGTGCCCAAGTTGAAGTCGGCATGAAATTGCCATTCGCCATCGCGCTGTTTAGGTTGCTCGTACCAACCCTTAGGCACGATGATATCGATGCGTGAATCGCTGTTAACATCACCATGGCCAATCCCATGCCCTGCGCCACCGGAAGCCAGTTCACGGCTCTGCCATTTAACCATAGGTTTGCTTGTCGCCAGTTCGTAAAAGATCACTTTCCCACCCACGTTCGGAAGGAAAACGGGTTTGCCATCTCGGTAGAGGTCGATCAGATAACCGGTCTCCATCGAACCAGGTTGATCGATTTCATGTTCAGTCCAAGGCTTCGTTGGATCGCTAGGTTGCTCAACCCAAGCGACTCTTTTGCTAAAGTAAGCGCAAGTTACGATGTCAGTTCTTCCATCGCCGTTCACATCTAGCGGTTGATCCGCAAAGTCCTCGTAGTAGTGCGGGTTGGTTCCTGGCGGGACGTCGCGCACTTTGTGCTGTGTCCATTTGGGGGCTGCATACCAAGAATCACCACTGAAGACGTCGAGCAATTTGTCGCCATTCAAGTCGGCGACGCCAACTGCTTCAAATGGTGACAGCTCATTGATATTGTGCTTCTTCCATTTGCCAGCTGGTTCTTGACCACAGATGGGTGCCAGTGTGAGGCTAAACAATAACAATCCGACAAGTGAAGCTATCGCGGTGGATAGTTGAACAAAGCGGTGCATCAGCGGACTCCGAATAGCGGTCAGGTGGAAGGACTGCGGCAATATTCATCCAACTGATGAACATCGTCCTACAGTGTCGGGAGGGAAAAAACTAAGGCCAGCATCAAGCGATACTGGCCTTGTTTTGGAATGAAGCTCGGGAGGGTTTTGCCAAGCGGCATTTGAACTACATTGTCATCAGACGAGGCGCAGTCACTCGGGCAGACTGTACCCTATCCTACTTGGTTCGGGCGTACGGGCGTAGTTGTAAGACGAAGTTGCTCTAGTTTTTTTTTCATGCTGCAGATCTGGAAGTCGATCACCAGCCGTAGAATCGATGTCTTGATCCGTAGGCTACCGAGTAGTTGTTTCCTGGCGTGAAATTGTAGAGTCCGCTATAGGTGTAGCTTGAGTTGGTAACTGGCCGAGCGGGTTCGAAGCCAATCCAACGATTTCTTTCCATCCGCATCGTGCGCTGCTCTGCTTCGTAGCGAGCCATTTGTTGCGGATATGTCAAGGGCTTGGGAAAGTACATCGCTGCGGACGTAGAGGTCGTAAGCGGAAGTACATCTTTATTGGGCTCAAAGGGATCTTGAGCGCGGGCCTGCAAAGCGGTCGTCATGACGACGGCAATAGCAAGCAGAAGCGGTTTGCTCTGTCTATGCATTGGTATTTCTCCACGGAAGGAATGGAAGAACGCACACTCTGTGGGTCGCTTGCATCACCGAATTCACGTCCCGAGGCAAGCAGCCTGCGACACAGGAGAAGAGTAGTTGGCCGACTGAGTTTGGAGCGGAGTCAGCTAACTTGAGTCGCAGCGCGTTCGATCACTTAGAGCATCGAACTTGTCAGCTTCTAAGGCTGATTAAAAATGTGGTTTCGTTGAGAGTTCGCACTTGGACCGCGTCACCGGCAACTTACACGAAAACCCTGCCCATTGCGCCGCATGCGGCTGTTGTATCATATTGTCTGAGCAGGCAAGATGTGATCACGGAGGCTTGCGGGCCCGACGAAGACGAGCGTCCGCGGGGCACTGGACATTGCAAATGCGACAGTATCACTGCGCCCCCAAGGGAGCTCAGTGAGTGAAGTCGAAAGTCGCTGTACGCCGCGCTCGATGACTAAATCGAGAAGTACAAATTCCTCATTGAACTTATAGGCCTTGGCGCGTTGAATGTTGCTGGGCGGCTGCAATTGACTGAAGCGAACCAATGCTACGTTCCGAACTTGCCGCAAAAAGCCTACATCTTGAAGCGACTGCTTGACGGCAAGAGCATCTGCCTCTGTCAAGTCTTGCCAAGTTGCACCATCGATGCCATTGAGCAGTTGCTGGGTTAGGGTAACCAGTTGGCCCTGCGAAAGCGGTTGCCAAATCTGCCGGAATCCGAACGCAAGTCCACCGACACCAGCCGCAACTGCAGCAGCGATGGCCGAGCGACGATTCCAAATTGGCGAATCCGTTCGCGCGGACTTTGACGATTGATCGTGTGACGGCGCCTGCAGCCCTTGCTCATGAAGTGCCGTCTCAAGTGAGCGTTCAAGACGAGCTCGCAGGCCTGCCGGAACTTCCACGGCCTGCAACGCAGCCATCAGATGGCGGTCAGTATCGTCGTACAGGTTCTTTTCGCGGATGGGCTCAGGCACAATTTGCACTCAGGTCTTGGTAAATGTTTATCGGGCTATTGGGGCAGTGCAAGTTCATCCAGGCAACGTTTGAGTTGGCTCTTCGCCCGACTCAGACGACTCATCACGGTTCCAATAGGAATCGCAAGCGATTCGGCAATCTCCGTATAACTCAGCTGTTCAAAATAAAACATCAGGACCACGGATCGAAATTCCGGCGGCAATTGTTCGAGCGCTGATTGAATCCAGTCACGTCGCTCCAGCTCACTTTCGCCCGCCTCAACCTGATCGGCGACATCATCCTCGGCAGAAGTCGTTCTTTGGTTCGTCGCCAAACGACACCAACGGGCGAATTCGTTGCGAGTGATTGTCAACAGCCAGCCCCGCTCCGCCAACGGATCTCGCAGCTGTTCGATCGCCTTAAATGCTCGCAGGAATACTTCTTGAGTTATGTCCTCAGCCGCCGACCGGCAACCTGTTAGTCGATACGCATATCGAAAGACCACTTCAAAATGCTTGACCAGCAATTGATGGGTTCTCGTTTGACGCTGCTCTGCCGTCCATCTAGCTGCATTCTCTGCTGTTGGGGCGTCCGCTCTCGCCATAAGATGACCTTCCCCGGCATCATCGTTCACAAGGTTCTCAGCCAATCGATATGCTTTCAAACTAGTGGATGACCAATAAGACCAAATTATTCCCGCCGCGAACTATTTTAGCGTAAATCCTTGTCGCTTGGCGAGTTTTAGCCAGGTTGGCTTTAGCCAATCAGCTTTAGGAGACATGTGCCCGCCAATAACCAGCCCAGCTTTAGCTAATCCAGTTTCGGCCAACCCATTTCAGTGCGAGCCACGCATTGCAGTCAAGCTTTGCTGCAAACCGGTCGCAATCGAGCCCGTGTCGGATCCAAGGGCAAGAAAGCGAAAACCCAGTTCTTTGTGCTGCTGGACCAACTGCGGACGCGACAAAATGCCCGCCGGTTTCCCGGCCGCTTTGCAAACGGCCACCACATGCTTCAATGCAGCGATGAAAGGTTCAGTCGTAAAGTCGTTGGGGCAGCCCAGGTTTACGGAAAGGTCGAGCGGCCCGACGAAAAGCACATCCACTCCATCTACGGCCGCGATTTCAGCAGCACAATCCACAGCCTCCGGGGTCTCGATCTGAACAATGACTAGGCTGTTGGCATTCGCTTCCTCGAAGTACTTCTTCCAGTCGTTACCGTAGTTGGTTGCGCGAATGATGCCGGCCACACCACGCTTACCTTGCGGAGGGTATTTCATGCACTCCACCGCCCGCCGAGCCTCCTCGGCTGAGTTGACGAAAGGGAACATGATTCCAGCCGCTCCACTATCCATCACAAACTTGACATCATCCGCCTCGACGCTGCGCAAGCGAACGATCGGTGCAGAGCTTGAGCTGCGGCAGGCAAGCAACATATTCCGAAGATCCGCAAGTGAGCCGTTGCCATGTTCGAGATCAATTAGCAACCAATCGAAACCTATCGACGCAGCCACTTCCACCGCCGCAGCCGAACCAAGATTCAAGAATGTTCCAGTGCAGAGTTCTTTGTTCAAGCGTTGCCGATTAATCCATTGCATGCCGATCCCCCTCAGGCTGAAAGCCGCTCATTGTAAAACATTTGCCCCCGCATGTTCATAGGCTGCAATCACAACCAAGAATAAGCTGGAGGCTAAGCGAACGAGTTCGGCCAAGGGTGCGCGGCCAAACCGAGACTAAGCGAGCGACCGATCGCGTTTGCGGTTTCGATAATGATTCCAGTAATCATCCAGTTCTTCACGCACAACGTCGTTGAGAAGCAAAACGCCAAGCAGGTTCGGAATGGAAAGCGTCAGCATCAACAGTAAACTGAACTGCATGATGTTTGCGGCGGAAAGCACCGAGCCCAAGAAGGTAAAGAACACAAACACGATCATGTACAACTGCGAAAAACCTTCCCCGAACAGAGAAACAATGCAGCGTTCTCCAAAGTATGCCCAAGTGATGCAAGTTGAGAAGGCAAACAGAAACATTGCTGCTTGCAAGGTATATACAAACCACTCTGGCATGCCATTGGTCAGCGCGCTCATGATAACCGCAGTCCCCTGCTCCTTGGTCGCGAGAGCTTGACCTTCAGCGGTTTCGGCAACGCCGGTAACACCAATGGCCAAGGCGGTCAGCAGGCACATCATCACCGTCACCAGTAGGGGTTCGAGCAGCGACACGATCCCCTCACGAATCGGTTCGTCGGTACGAGCGGCGGCATGCGCGATGGATGCGGTACCCAACCCTGCATCAGTTGTCAAACTTGCACGGGTAACCCCAATGATCATAACACCTATGAAACTGCCCGAGAACAGCGCCTTAGGTTCAAAAGCCTCAATGAAAATGGCCTTAAACGCAGGCTCGAGGTTCGCAGAATTCTGCGCGATAACCCAACTGCATGCGCCGACATAGAACAGGCACATCAGCGGTGCAAGCCATCCCGTGACTCGGCCAATAAGCCTCACGCCGCCAAGTACAACTAAAGCAACAGCGGCCATCATGAACAAGCCAAATATCCACGGCTCGGTCTGCAAGAACTCCAAGCCCTTCACACTTTGCAAACTTCCCAGCGATTGACTGACCTGAAGCGTGTTGCCGGCCGTCAACGAAACGCAGACACAGAGGGCCGCAAACAGCCAGGACAACACCATCCCGAAAGGCGCCATCGAGAAGCCGACAAATTTCCTCAGCTTGAATCCAGACTTTAGGTACCGCATGGGACCACCAAGAACTGCTCCCTGTGCATTCACCCGGCGATAAATTTGACCGAGAGTGCACTCAGTGAACTTCGTCGACATTGCCAGGACGCCAAAAACCATGATCCAAAACGCTGTTCCTGGACCGCCCAAACAGACGGCTATGGCAACACCACTGATCGCGCCCAGGCCAACCGTTGATGCGAGTGAAGTCGTAAAGGTGCGGAAGTGATTTAATTGGCCGATCTTGTGCGAGCTATCGTACTTGCCGCTGATGAGCGCAATCGCATGAAAGAGGCCTCGCAGATTGATCAGACGCATACGCAGCGTCAGGAACGCACCCGCAAAAACTAACCAAGCAGCGATGAACGGAATGCCAAATCCGCGAGGCATGACCATGAACTCGCTACGGTTCGGGTCGAAGTCGTAAGCCGTTCCTTGCGGTAAATCGGGTAATGCTACGCCCGCTGAGCTCAACGCCGCTCTGGCTTCATTCACGTCCTGCGGCAGCCTCTCATAACGTTGGCTGAAGTTGGTGAGTGCGTTGGGAATCTCTGCAGCGAAGAGTTCATCGTGACGACCGCCAAAATACATCCTAGCCGTCTGAGGCTGGATGTCCGCAGCCCCAAATTGCTTCAGCTGACTGGTCCCAAAGTCATAGAAAAGAATCTTGGCAAGAATACTGTTGATACGACAAACTTGGAAATCTAAATGAGAGACAAAGCTGTTTACCAACTTCAACTGCAGAGCAAAATTGGAGCGGAACAAAGACTGCTCAGGCGTTGATACGTCGCTAGTTTCAGGATCGACTTCGCACGCTTTACATGCTTCAGGCTGCGCACTCACAGCCGTCCGGTGGAAATCGACATTGTCTTGGGCATTGCGAGTGGGTTGGGCTTCTTGGCAAACGCCTACTGGACCTGAGCCCAGCCAAGAAAATGTGAAAACGACTGCCCCTACTGCAGAGAGCATGGCGGCTTTTTGCGCGAATGATTTCAAAATAGTACTTAACGAAATACGGAACTTGGGCGTAGCCATTAAGTGATGCACATAAGCACTTTTAATCTAGCAATCCAACTTCGTCAACGAACGACCGTTGGAAGGCAAACCGCTTTTCGGTGCAGTCATGTGTTCGTCGTGTTCTACTACGGCTTACCACAAGTTTACGCGGCTATCGCGACGCGGTGCGAAGCCAATTGGGGACAGCGCTTGGTGATATTTTTCGAAAAAGATTTTCAAACGAAAATGGCTACGCAATTAAGTGGTTGCATTACCAGATATCCGCAGCTGGCCGAAAAAAATACCAAACTCGGCGTGAAAGAACTCAAAATTTTTTTCAGGCGAGAAAAATGTCCTCAACGCATCACTTTGGTTTTTCGCCATCAGAGCTTGGCGAAGCATCATGCTGCTCCATTGGAAATCGCCTAGCGTCATAGGCGTACCAGTCTTCAACCTTTTTGCGCGCCCACTGGGTGCGACGAAGAAACGCCAAACTGGATTTGATGCTCGGTTCAAACAAAAAACAACGAATTGGGATCTGATCTCCCAACTCCTCCCAGCCGTAACGAGCAACCAAACGGTTGAGCATGGTTTCGAGGGTTACACCGTGCAACGGGTCCCGAGCCGCAGGAGACTTGCGTTGCGGCTCAGGTTGTTGGCTCTCGGTTTTGTGTTCGTGGGTCATCGAATTGTACTAACCACCGGCAGCATGCTGCATACTGATCTCTTCATAGGGTTGGATGACGACAAAGCCATCACCATTAAATTCCATCTGAATCGATTCGCCGCTCCCGCGTCCGAAGAAGCTTTTAAGCGATACATCGGTTTTAAATTCCGGCTGCAAGTTTCCCGACCAAGCAACTGTCGCGTTGGGGTCAGTGCGTATTGGCTTTCCAGGCTCGACGCGCAACGTCAACGGCTCGAAATGTGAAGTGATTGCAATCAGCCCAACTCCCTCAAGACGCACGTTAAACAAGCCGCCAGATACGATCGCAGCAAGCTTTTTGGTCATCTTGATTTCATACTTCAGCGTTGGCTCAAAGGCGAGAAGGTCGCTGCCATTGACGACGATCGATTCATTATTCAGCTTCAGAACCTGAATGGTCTTGCCTGAATCAGCGAGATACAACCGCCCGCGACCTTCTGCCTTCGTAAGCTTCGCGCCTTCGCCGGAAACGGTGCGTTTTAGAAGACTACCAACCCCCTGCTCGAGCAGTCCCTCGCGCGTGAACTTGATCTGTCCGAAGTAAGCTACCATCGCGCCAGCTTTCATCCAGACCATCGAGTCCAGATTAACTTCGAGCATCCGCGGGTTCTCGAGCTGAAAATACTCGTGCGCCGAATCATCTTGCGCGGTCGAGCGAATGAATTCGTCGATTGTAAATGCCATGCGTGGCCCTTTCTTGCATTTTGCGTCTACTGGATGACAGCTGAGAGTGTAGCAGAACTGCTGAATTCCGCACGTGTCCCCAGTCATTTCTCAAATGGTGCCACCCATCATCCAGATGGTGCCACCCACCTTCCTTGACACAAGCCGATTCGCCGGTATATTGGCCAGTACCTAAGGAGGACAAACCATGGTCAGATCAACTCGCGAAGAACAGTTTAGGGCAAACGAGATCTGTATAGTTCACACAATCCAAAGATGCGTACGCAAAGCCTTCCTGGCAGGCGTCAATGAGCAAACGGGGGTCGATTTCTCGTTCCGACGCGAGTGGATTCGGCGGCGGATGGAGGCTCTGGCTTCCGTCTTTGGGGTTGATGTCCTGACCTACGCGATTCTTTCCAATCACATGCACCTGATTCTGCGCAACCGACCCGATGTGGTGGCCGCTTGGTCGGATGAAGAAGCTGCGCTCAGGTGGCTGCGTGTTTTCCCGGGTCGGCGGATGGACGAACAGCTGGCCGAGCCGACTGAGAATGATGTGCGGACGTTGGCTGGCAACAGAAAACGCATGGCTGAGGTGCGAAGCCGCTTGTCGGATATCTCCTGGTTCATGCGAGCCC
>JANRMD010000022.1:0-22157 GCA_033761895.1 Pirellulaceae bacterium
ATCGGGACAAGGTCGTCGAGATATATGAGAAGGCCCACGGTCCGCTCAAGATGGCCCTGAAGCCCAGTCACGCCAAACTTGCACGTAAGGCAGCCGCCGCAAACTCAAAAAAGAAATCGGCACCGCCGAAGCCTGCTGCAAAACGGGCCATCAAGAAACGCTCCTAGAGATTCAACCGCGATGCGCCAAAATTCAAAACGTCGAATACGCTTCGCGGCCTCAATTGTTGCCCTGGCCCTGGTTTGGTGCATCGGCCTCCCCTGGATCGCCACTCTGCACCCTGTCCGCGAACATATCAACGTCATGCAGGAAAAGAAGATCAATGTGGGAGCCATGTTCTATACAGAGCTTGAATGGCAACCACCCCCCGGAGCCGCCTGGCGATAATCCGAGCTTAATTTTCAGGCTTAGGTTTTCAGGCTTGGGTACTCAGGCTTGGATTAAACAGGCCAAGCAAGGATTGCCGCACAACCACCACCGGGGCGATTGTTCACCGACAGTGAACCGCCATGCAACGCAGCAATAAGTTGCGCCTTGGCCAGCCCCAAGCCGAGTCCGCGGCCGGCTTCACGACCACTGTAATACGGGTCAAAACAATATTGCAGCGCTTCGCGCGAGAGACCCGGGCCAAGATCGTAGATACCTAAACGAACCTGCCCTTCAGATTCGTCCAACCGGATTTGGATAGAGTCATTTTCACGAGACGCTTCGAAAGCGTTACGCACCAAGCACCACGCGGCTTCGGTAATGGCAACGGGATCGAAGCTGGCCGTCAGCGACTGAAGCGCGCACTGCGAATCGATCTTTAGGTTGCGTCTTGTTGCCCAAGTTGAGCAACGACCAACGAACGACTCAAACCAATTCGACAGATCTGTCGACTGCGGATTGATCTTGGGCGGTCGCGCGAGCAACATCAGATCGCCCAACATTTCACTACCACGCATGGCGTTGTCGATGATCGTTTCAAGCATCTGACGACGACCCTCAGCCGACTCGCCATGCATCAGCACGCCGGCGCGGGTGGCGATGTTCGCCAGTGGGTTGTTCAGTTCATGGCTCAGGCCATAAGCGAAGTGGTAAATCGCCTTACGCTTCTCAGTTGCGAGCTCTTTCGCATAGCGCTGCTCCAGAGTGTGGAGACGCACTGAGACATTGGCCAACTGCCACAAACGCTCGGAGATAAGCGTATCTGTGCGCCAGTGTGGGCTGGAAACAAGCCAAGCAGAGACTCGCCCCCCAACAGGCATGTCTGCCAGCCACTGGGCAAAGACGACGTCCTGGTCAGCAAGCTGCTGCAATACGACTTGGTCCGTGTTCTCGAGTGTAGAACTCTCGCGCAGCACAATTGCAACCAGCGCATCACAAGTGGACTCGGAAAAACGCTTCGAATTCAAAGTCGGCAACTTCCGCTCAATCGCATCTGACGCAAGCATCCGATTCCCGAGGTCCATTAAATTGCACTAGGATTAGCCGCAGTGCGCTAGCACCGGTTCCCGCCGCGCAAACCGGACGCTAGCGCGTTTCGGCTGATAATGCGACGCCGTTTTTAACTCAGTGACTGTTTTATTGTCGCACGATTGTCCCAATCGTAGCTGCCACAATTGGGACAATTGTGCGACACTCGGCTTTCGTGTGCCACTGGCTGTGCCAGTGCAAACGAAGGAGACAATTCGAAACAAAAAGGTTATCGATCCAATACATGAGTCCTAAACGGAAATCGGTCGAAGTGATACGGTTCGAATTAGTAGATGCTTTCAAGTGGACTGCGACTCAACCATGGCGATTTACCCATCATCCAACTTGATCGTCACTTAAACCGTACAACTACGGCGGCTCTCGTGTTACGCTGTTCGCACTAGGGAGTCTACTTTTGGTGAACAATAGCTCCTTCGTTTGCACTGGCACGCCAGTGGCACACCGAACTCAATTGCGCTCGCTAACGCTTCGGATTACTTTTCCAGCCGGCTGCTAGTGAGGAACAGGTTTATCGATTTCCAGCAAGTCGCAAACGCGGTCAATCAAGCGATCAACGGTAAACGGCTTTTGCATGAAATCGTCTGCGCCCGAAGCTCGCAAATCGGCTACCTTGTCAGCTTCGATCATTCCAGAAATACAGATGATTCGAACCGAATCGAGCGACTTGTCACTTCGGACTCGCTGGCAGACTTCTTTACCATTGATATCCGGCAACATCACGTCCAATACGACCATGTCTGGCCGAAACTCTTTGACTTGCATGCCAGCATCGAAGCCGTTGTTTGCCGTACGGATATCGAATCGACCGTCTCGCGCAAATGCGTCGGACATCAATTCGACTAGATCCTGCTCATCATCGACGATCAGCAGTTTCTTTTTGCCGTTTTCAAGCGCATCGGTCGGAATTCCGTTGTCGCGCATGAATGAGAACAATTGGTCGCGTGGAATCCGGCGAAAACGGCTTCCAGGAACGCGAAAACCCTTCAGCGAGCCGTTGTCAAAGCAGCGAATAATCGTCTGCTGGCTGACCTTGCAAATCTTCGCGGCTTCGCCCGTGGTAAAAACTGTCTTCGTAATAGACATAGTTAATCAACCATCCTTCCTCTCGATGGCCTAGCTAGTCTTCCTACTCCACTGAAACTGTTGTTCCCAGTAGTTTCGGTCGTGCGTTGCCATGGGGGTGGCTAGCCTAGCTGTTTTCCCTGACGAACAACGGGGGAGAGGCTAACGATGCCAAATCCCTCCGACTCTGTATCCTTCAGCAATCCCCACGCCCACCAAGCTTGCCGAGCTTGACTGGACGACCGGATTATACCGAATGGGCAGACTGGGTCAATATTGAAACGGTTTCCATAAGTTGCCTCGAATAAGCACTTTGCGCAGATTGCTCAAGAACATGCAAAAAACTTTGCAGCGCTGCTTGCTTTGAAGCTCCACATTACATCTCCCGAGCGCCAACGAAATACGGCTATCCGCAAACTGGATGTTTATGTCGCTTTTCTGGCGGGCTCCCCAACTCAAATCAACTCTGATTTATGTAGGGCGATGCACTCTACCGCCCAAAAGTACTCAACCCGCATTCCAACAAGGAACTAGAAATGTCCAAGTTTGCAAAGATTGCATTGTCGATGGCGTTTGTAACTGTCATCAGCTTAGCCTCGAATGTCTGCCAAGTTGCCCAAGCGGCGAAGCCAGAGAGTGTTACATGCACAATTGACATCGTGAACACTATCCATAACTCAAGTGGGGCTGTCGTTTCCACAGAATCCTATCAACGCGAGTTTGTATTAGTTGAAGGTGTTCCCTATTCCGAGGACTATTCAACTCGTACTCGATTCAAGTTCTTTGACGCCGCTTTGACTCGCAACAATGGAGAATCCGTGGTAGCCATGAGTTGGTATGCTGATGTGAGCGTCTTCAACGCAGTTGACCTAACGACAGCGGTGAAGCTCTCCAATGGACAAAAGTCGAATGAATCCTCCGCGTCACACACCTATTATTTCTCAGGCGGCTTCAACCGAACAACGTATACCCTAGTTGGAGTTCGCGAGTAAACCTACGGGAGTGTTCCGGTTGTCCTCAATAGAACATTCTTTCTTCGGGTGCTTCGCGCTTTATCTGCGGAGCGCTCGTTTTTTATCAGCCGTTGAGCTATAGGCCCGCTTTGCGGTACTCGCTTTCGCGGCAGTCTGGGCAAATGCCGTGCGACAAATCACTTCCTGTATGCATCTTGGTGTATTCCTCAAGCGAGATCCATTCATGCTCCGACTTGATTTTCCTGCACCATGCACAGATCGATAGCAGTTGACGCACGCGCTGAAGCTCTTCGATCATCATTCGCGCAGAAAAATCATAGAGAAGTACCAATCCCATCACACTGGCCAGAAAAAGCACATAGTTGCTGGCAACCAGCCAAGCAGGCTCTGGCAGACGCGGCTGATCAAATGTGAGCCCCAAATCGTGTAGCATGACGATAAGTAGTGCGGAGCACACCGACAATACCGAGGCGATGAACGTCACACGCGATGATGGCTGGGGTTGATCATCCTCCACACGTGGTGCAGAAAACGCGCGGGTAGTAAGCGGAATCAAAATCAACCAGCAAAGTTGAGAGGTATCGATCTCGCGAGTCACAAGTGAAATGACGATGAGAAATACTGTGACCAGTGAAAGCAGCGACCACATCAGTGGTTTTGCCCGAAATCCCAATCGGGCCGCCAAAAGGTGAAGCAGTAGGCCCGTCACAAAAAACGAAATGAAGATCGACGCAAGGTACTGACCTGAAGCGATACCGCAAACCAGCGAGAGCATTCCCACGCCGATTGCCAGCAAGCAGGCGCTCAGGAAAAAACGTAACTGGAAGAGCTCACGCGGAGAATCGCTGCTCGTAAGCCGTAGACTTGATGTGGCTTTGTAAATTAACTTGCTGAACAGCGATTCATTCATTAGGCCTGTTTCCAATACTCCATTGAGAAGATCGGCTTGTAGTCCGTGCAGCCGATTGGCGTTTGTCACTGCCTTCGCTGGTAGTTTCGCAGATTTCGCATCCCATGCGAACAGTCTTTCTACGCCATTGAGCACAATTCCCCGGAAGAGTTAGGCAGGAGCGTAGTGTTCAAAGTCTCACTCTTGGCTAAACGCACTGCTGCTCACCAACGTGGAGAGGTTGGCGCGTTCTTGAAATGGGGGGGCTTTCCGCCACAGACCGCCCGCAAGGTCCCAGTAATTTTTAACACAAGCTTGGTTTCATTCTATGGCTTGGGCTGTTCGGGTTATTATATGTCTTATCCCGACGGTCACTTCCGGCGGAAGTAACCCACGAAGCAAGGTCACTTCCGGTAGAAGCGGCCGACCGAGCATGATCACTCCCGCCAGAATTGACCCACCGAGCATGATCACTTCCGGCAGAAGTGACCGAAGTTCCTATCAAGGACCACAATAAAGGAGCCTGGCCTTGAGCCAACACTTTACGCGAATGACCTTCCGCGATTCCATTCTCGCGAACCTTGCCTTGATTGCGACCGCATATTGCCTGTGCATGGGCATTGCGCGAAGTGATGACGAGATTTCGAAAGAGCAGCTCGATTTCTTCGAAGCCAAGATTCGGCCTGTATTGGTTCGTGAGTGTTATAGTTGTCACTCCGCCGAAGCTGCCTCCAAAGGAAAACTGCGCGGTGAGCTGCTGCTCGATTCCCGTGACGCAACGCGAAAGGGAGGCGAAACGGGCCCCGCAGTTGTACCGGGCAAAGCCGAAGAGAGTTTGCTGTTGAGTGCACTTAAGCACGAAGATCTTGAGATGCCCCCCAAAGGAAAGCTAGACGCCAGTATTATTGCGGATTTCGAGAAGTGGATTCAGTCCGGCGCGGCCGATCCACGCACCGGCCAACCCATTCGAACCGCGACCGTAATGGATGTTGAAGCCCGCCGCAACTTTTGGTCATTCCAACCACTTAGGAAGTTGGATCCGCCGCAAGTGGTTGATTCAAGCCATTGGGTTCGATCGGAACTTGATCGTTTTGTCCTTGAACGCCTTGAGTCGAGCAAACTAGCGCCGAATCCAGTTGCCGATGCGCGCGTGCTTGTCCGTAGAGCTTGGTTCGATCTGTTGGGGTTACCTCCAACACCTGACGAAATGCGCGAATGGAGTGCAAAGATTGGCAGCGACGGCAAGATTAACAATCAAGCTTGGGCGGCTCTCATTGATCACTTGCTCGATAGTCCGCATTATGGTGAACGGCAGGCACGGCATTGGATGGATGTAGCACGCTTCGCTGAATCGCACGGCTATGAACAAGACTATGATCGTCCTAACGCTTACCATTATCGCGATTTCCTGATCCGAGCCTTCAACGATGACTTGCCTTATGACCAGTTCGTTCAATGGCAGCTGGCTGGAGATGAATTGGCACCCGAAGAACCCTTGGCCTGGATGGCAACTGGTTTTCTATGTGGTGGTGCCTTCCCAACTCAATTGACCGAAGCTGAGTTCGAATCGGCTCGCTACGACGAGCTCGACGACATGGTCGCGACTACAGGGGTGGCGTTCTTGGGACTGTCGATTGGTTGTGCGCGTTGTCACGATCACAAGTTCGATCCGATTCCGGTGGTCGATTATTACCGGATGGCTGCAACCTTTACGACAGCTATTCGATGCGAGAAGAAGCTGGACCTCGAACCGCAAGAGAACGCCAAACGCAGAGAGGCTTTCGCAGCCAAGCTAAGTGAACTCGACGCGCAATTGCAGACCTATGCCCAAACCGAAATGCCTCAACAATTCAACGCGTGGTTGGGTTCGGAAAGTAGTCGTGCGACGTCGCCTGGAACATGGATCGCACTAGCTGGCAATCTCACTTCTACCCAAGCGAACAA
The DNA here is from genome assembly GCA_033761895.1 of Pirellulaceae bacterium. Taxonomy (GTDB): domain Bacteria; phylum Planctomycetota; class Planctomycetia; order Pirellulales; family Pirellulaceae; genus Aureliella. Next base: position 6,346 of record JANRMD010000022.1, read on the forward strand.
TTATCAGTTGCAACAAGATGGCTCTTACTTAAGCGTTGGTGCAGTACCACCCAAAGACGAAATCACCTTGGCGAGCAAACTGGAGCAAGGGCAGTTTCAAGCCATTCGCCTAGAGGCGCTGACTCACGACTCACTTCCCGGCAAAGGCCCAGGTCGGGCAGATAATGGCAATTTTGCACTCGGCGATATTCGGCTTACGGTGAAGGGCAAAGAAAACGAACCGAAGAAGTTTGTTGCCGCTCGAGCCACCCATCAGCAGAACGCGGACTCGTTATCGGTCGCCGCTTCCATCGACAACGATCCCGTTTCAGGCTGGGCCGTGGATGGACAAATCGGCAAAGACCAAGCAGCTGTCTTTCAGTTGGAACAGCCGCTTGTTATCAACACTCCGACCGAGATTTCAATCACGCTCAAGTTTCATCATCCCAATCCCAAGCACTCAGTCGGTCGCTTCCGTCTCTCCGTTACCAGTGACCCGAACGCACAGCCCGCTGTTGGTGACGTTGGTCCACCGCAATCCGTGGTGAAAGCACTCACGGAACTACGCGCCGCTTTGGCTAAGGCACCCGGCGCCAAGCTGTATGAACAACCAGGAGTGTCAAAATCCTGGCAGACAGCGATCGAGTGGTACAAAACTCAAGATGCTGGTTATCGGCAACGTCTTGCATCGATCGAAGAAGCCAAGAAAGCGGGCGCTGGCGAGAAGTTCGCAACAGCCATGGTCACTAGCGAAGGTCTTCCAATCCTTTCCCATCACGCGAACGATCGAGGCTTCCCGCATTTCTATCCCGATACCTATCAACTTCGAAGAGGGGATGTGAACCAAAAGGGAGAGAAAGCCGATGCGGGTTTCCTGCAAGTCTTCACGTCCACTGGTGGTGATCTGCAACGCTGGAAAAAACTCCCACCATCATCCGAACCACGTTTAAGTTACCGTCGATCCGCGCTCGCACGCTGGATAACCGATGCAGAACAGGGTGCTGGGCATCTCGCAGCCCGCGTGATGGCCAACCGAATCTGGCAGCACCATTTTGGACGTGGCTTGGTGGCCACACCTAACGATTTTGGATCCGCGGGTGAGCTACCAACGCATCCCGAATTGCTTGATTACTTGGCATCGCAAATGATCGCCGGCAACTGGCATCTGAAACGCATCCATAAACTGATCATGACCAGCGGCGTGTACATGCAGTCCTCGACCTTAACGCCAGACGATCCTAGGCTAGTAGTAGATCGTGAGAATCAACTGTACTGGCGACGGGTACCGCAGCGATTGGAGGCGGAAGCGATTCGTGACTCTTTGCTGGCTGCCAGTGGTCAATTGGACACGACCATGTATGGACCTGGCTCGATCGATTCCGCCATGCGTCGACGCAGCGTCTACTTCTTCATCAAACGCAGTCAATTGATTCCTATGATGATGCTGTTTGATTGGCCTGAACATCTGGTGAGCATCGGACAACGTCCCTTAACCACCATTGCCCCGCAAGCTCTGATGTTTATGAACAACCCGCAAGGTCGAGAGTATGCTGCTGCACTTGCCAAACGAATTTCCGCTGCCTCATTGGAGCAATCGGTAAATCAAGCTTATTGGTCCGCTCTAAGTCGCGAGCCTCAAGCGGCCGAGTTGAAGCTGGCTCTTGAGTTTCTCAATCAGCAAACGGCGTTACGAAAATCTGCCCATGAGTCCGATGCAGAGCTATCTGCGTTAACCGACTTATGCCAAACGATCATGAGTATGAATGAGTTTCTGTATGTGGACTGAGTAGCTGTGGTCTCCAACCGGGCTTTCTCACTTCTGGTGCAACCAGCTACAGTTGAACATATTGTCGAGCCAACTTGGGAGTCAAATCAATGAATCGAAGATGGATGTTGCAACGCGCAGGTTGTGGTTTGGGCCTGTTGGGCTTGGCAAGTTTATTGAACGACGAGGGGATGCTCGGTAGCAGCGCGTCCGCCGCGGATTCTCTCGGTTCGCGGTCGCTCAATCCGCTCGCGCCCCAACCGAGCCACTTTCCGGCTCGCGCGAAGCATGTGATTTGGATCTTCGTCAACGGCGGGCCCAGCCAAGTTGATACCTGGGATTACAAACCTGGGCTGGCCAAATGGGATGGCAAGACGATGCGCGAATTCGCGCCAGAGTTTTCCGATACAACGGGCTTCTTTAAGAACTCGATCGGCAACTTGATGAAGTCTCCGTTTGAGTTCACGCCGCGCGGCCAGTGCGGCAAGATGGTTTCATCGATTTTTCCCCATCTCGGCGAACATGTCGATAAGATGGCGTTCATCCATTCCGGCTTTACGGAATCGAATAACCACTCGCCCGCTTTGTTTGCGATGAATACGGGCATGGCTCGCATGGGCTTTCCATGTGTAGGATCGTGGGTCACTTACGGACTGGGGAGTGAAAGCAGTGATTTGCCTGGCTTCGTTGTGATGAGCGATCCCAAGGGACGCGGCTTGCCTAAAGGTCATGCAGCGAACTGGAGCGCGGGCTTCTTGCCTGGTGTTTATCAAGGCACACATCTACGACCAACGGGCGAACCGATCGACAACTTGAAATTACCCGCGCAGATGACCGCAGCTACACAGCGCGGGCAACTCGACTTGCTCAAGCAGTTGAATCAAGTCCATCGTGAACAGCACGCAGCCGAAGCCGATTTAGCCGCTCGTATCGAAAGCTTCGAACTCGCTTACCGTATGCAAACCGCAGCCCCACAAGTGCTCGACATTGGGCTGGAATCAAAAGCGATGTTGGAACTCTATGGCGTCGATGACCCCAAGTGCGATCACTTCGCGCGGCAATGTTTAATGGCGCGGCGCTTGGTCGAAAAGGGTGTCCGCTTTGTGCAGATCTATTCCGGCGGCATGGAAAATCAACGCTCGTGGGATGGCCACAATGATATCCAGGGTAATCACCAGCAATTCGCCGATGAGACAGATAAACCCGTCGCAGCCCTACTGACCGATTTGGAACAACGCGGCTTGCTCGATGAGACTCTGGTGATTTGGTGTGGCGAGTTCGGGCGTTTACCGATTGCACAAACCGGTGGAAAGCCTGGTCGCGATCACAATCCGCATTGCTTTAGCGCTTGGCTAGCCGGCGGAGGCGCGAAAGGTGGCACGACTTACGGAGAGTCGGATGAAGTCGGCTATAAGGCTGCCGTTAATCGCGTGCATTTAAATGATCTTCACGCCACGATTCTGCATTTACTGGGCATGGATCACACTCGACTAACCTACAACTACAACGGCCGCAATTTTAGGCTAACCGATGTGGCTGGGGAGGTCATCAAGGAAATCATCACGACCGCATAGTGTCTCCAGCCGAGTAACCATGGAAACCGCTGCTAGCGAGCTGACAGTTCCCCCCGAGCAACCACAGTCCCTGTCCATGGCTTCGTTTTGGCCACTGGGTACTTTTGTCGCCGGCATGGCGTGCATGGACTTCATCCTGGGTTTTGTGCAGTTTGGCATGAGCACAAACTCTAGCAATGTGGAAGATCTTGTGGCGTTCGTGGCAACTGCATTAGGCATTGGGCAGTATGCAGTCGTCATCGTTTTCGGGGGACTAGTTTTTCGTCACTGGATCGTTGGCATTACAGCATCCGTTTTCATCGCAAGCTTTTTGAGCTGCAGCTACCTGTGCTGGCAGTTTACTGTCGACCTGCAAAACGCGTTTAGCGCGGCATGTCTCACGCCACTTGTAGTGATTGCAGGTTGTATGCCACTGTTCCTTACGCGGATTGGAATGTGTAGCGCTCGACCCAAGGGAATTTCGATCTTTGAGTTGTTCGCAATTACAACTTATTTGGCTTCCGTCGTCTCTGTCACGCGACTGGGGGTCATGAATGCTGTTTTCGGAGAAATCTTTTTCTTTTTGATCGTGGTTGCGTTGATCTCAGCGCTCTCGATTACCCCGGCAAGCCTGCTCTTCTTTACTGCTAAGGATAGCCGTCAAAGCACTGTGCGTTTCGTTTGCTTCGCGTTCAGCGTATCCGCTCTATTGTGTTGCATCTCGATACTCGCAGGTGTCATTTCATTACTACCGGTAGTTTGGCTGTTTATACTTTTTGCGACATTCTTACTTGGCTTACACTGCATGCGATTAAGCGGCTTCCACATTCCGAGCGAATTGAGCTCTCCCGAAGAACGAACATTGCCTCGTAAGCATATTGGTCAAAATCAATTCTTGTGGGTAATCGTTTGCACGATTGCGGCTGCGTTTAGTGTCAATCTTTTGTTTGAATATCGAAAAGCTTTGGGGAGCAGTTAATCCTCTACTTCAGGGTATCGCCGAGCTACGTTTTGCGTTTGGCAAGCTTGCCAAGCAGGCTGCTGAAAAAGTCGATTTGTGAATTTTGGTGTTCTCTTCGTAACCCGAAGCGTTAGTTGTGAAGTTGCGAGTTTTGGGCTTTCGCAACCCGAAGCGTAACCGAGGGAAAGAGTTAGGGCGTCGACTTGATGATGCAGATTGGTCCCTCGCTAACGCTTCGGGTTATGAAAATCTAAGCAAAACGTCCTCCGGATCGCTTCAAAGCTTTAATTTTAGGGCGTGTCACCGAAACTGGATTACCCTAAGATTAAAGCTTGACGCTCTAGTAGGAGCGGTTTTCCGACTGCTCCTCGCCAATCGCACCATCCTAGCTTGCTAGGTGGAGCGATGACTGATTAGCTAAATTCAAAATTGACCGAAACCTCACGCCCCCGCCTGTTCGGTTTGCAAGCTCAGCTTGCAAACCGAACGGGCAGGGGCGGGGGCGGCTCTTTACGCGGGAATCTTGCAACTCTCAAAATGCTTTTTCACAGGATGGAACTCATGCCCTTGCGTGTACGCTCATCGTCTTTTACTGCGAAAATTGCATTATGCATCGCGTTCTGTTGCCATCTGAATTCATGGGGCGCTGGTGCTGAGCCCCAGCCCAATGTGGTTCTATTCTTAACCGATGATCAAGGCTGGGGTGACGTGGGCTGCTATGGCCACCCGCGAATTCAGACACCCAACTTTGACCGGTTTGCGAATGAGGGCATGCGATTTACTCAATGCTACTCCGCCTGCTCGGTCTGTTCGCCCAGTCGCTCGGCGATCCTGACCGGACGAACACCCTATCGCAACGGAGTCTGGCGCTGGATTCCAGAAGGGAGCCAATATCATCTTCGAACCAGTGAGATAGCGTTACCATCAATTTTGAAGAAGAGTGGCTACGATACGTGTCATGTTGGGAAATGGCATCTTAACGGATTGTTCAACTCCAAAGATCAACCTCAGCCCAATGACCATGGCTATGATCACTGGCTTGCGACCCAGAACAACGCGGCGCCCAATCATCTCAACCCAAACAATTTTGTGCGCAACGGTCAACCCGCCGGAGTGCTGCACGGACCCAGTAGCACTGTCTGCGTGCAAGAAGCAATCAATTGGCTGAAGAGTCGTATCGATAAATCCAAGCCATTCTTTCTAACCGTATGGACTCATGAGCCTCACCTGCCTATCGAAACTGCCGACGAGTATCTAAAGCTCTACAGCGATATCGAAGATCCCGATCTGCGCCAACATCACGGGAACGTAACGCAAGTCGACGCAGCCTTCGGTAAACTGATGTCGGCCATCGATGACATGGGTTATCGCGATAATACATTTGTGATGTATACGGCGGACAATGGACCTGAAGGAGATGGCGATAAAGGCCGGACTCGCGGATCGACTGGTGGGCTGCGCGGGAGAAAACGCCATTCCCATGAAGGTGGCATTCGAGTTCCCGGGATCGTTCGATGGCCTGGCAAGGTTGCCGCTGGGTCCACAAGCGACATACCCATCATCGGTACCGATATCTTTGCTACCGTCTGCGAGATCAGTCATTCCCAACTGCCCAAAGATCGCGTCATCGATAGCGCCAGCATCTTGCCAGCCTTGCGAAACGAAACCATTGAGCGAAGTCAACCACTGTACTGGCGCAACCATTTAGCGCCGGTCAAGTATCGAGTTGCCATGCGTGTTGGTGACTGGAAGATTGTGGGCGCCGACGATCTGAGTTCCTTCGAACTTTACAACTTGAAGGAAGATTGGCAGGAATCAGCCGATCTATCGGTCAAGTATCCGGATAAGTTCGAGGAACTTAAGGCACAGCTTATTGCCCACGATGCAGCGGTTTTGAAGGACGGTCCAGACTGGTGGAAAGACGAGGAGCCCGCCAAGCCAAACCCCAAAGCCAAAGATGCTTCGAAACCCAAGCAGGATGTAAAGCCCAAATCACAATCAGGTTCTCGCAAGACCTCGGTGTCCACGAAGTTGGATTTACCTGGCGCTGTTGCGGAAATCTACAAGCACGCTTCCGACGACGACTTGTACATGTACATCTTTGCTCCTGTTGGGCATAATCCAGCGAAAGACCAACGTCCCGCAGTCGTCTTTTTCTTTGGCGGCGGCTGGTCCAGCGGAACTCCGGCTCAGTTTCAGCAACATGCAAAGTACCTTGCCAGCCGCGGAATGATCGCGGCCGTTGCAGACTATCGGGTAAAAAGTCGCCAGGGGACTTCTCCCAAGGAATGCGTGGCTGATGGCAAGTCAGCGGTACGTTACTTGCGAGCGAACGCAAAGCGTCTGGGGATTGATCCGACACGCATTGCGGCTGGTGGAGGTTCAGCCGGTGGGCATGTGGCAGCTGCGACCGGCTTAGTTCCAGGCTTGGAAGATCCCAGGGATGACCAATCGGTTTCTTCGCGACCGAACGCGTTTATTCTCTTTAATCCAGTTTATGACAATGGTCCCGACGGCGGATGGGGACACAAGCAAGTTGAATCGTACTGGAAAGAGATCTCGCCAGCGCACCATATCTCAGCCGGTTGTCCTCCCGCGATCGTATTTTTGGGAGAGAAAGATGCTCTGGTTCCTGTAGACACCGCCAAGCGATTCCAACGAAAAATGCTGGAGGTTGGCGCTGTCTCTGAATTGGAGCTGTATCCCAATCAGCAGCACGGTTTCTTTAATGAGAACAAGGGCGGAAGCGAGATTTATCTTGATACCATTCGCAAGATGGACAGCTTCCTTGTCAAGATTGGTTACCTAACAGGCAACCCAACCACCGAGCAACTCAAGAATGCCTCACAAGGCAGCCAATAGCATTCTTCGCTTTTCCACGTAGCGGAATGCGTCAAGCATTTCGGGGCCCTGGTAGCCGCCGCTGCCAAGCGGTGGTTAGTCACCCCGCATCGTGTCCACCGTCTGGCGACGGTGGCTACTATAGGTGATGAACGATTGCTCCTTCAGTTACCCGCGGGTGGCGCAATAATCAACAAGTCCTCAAGCATTTCGGGGCCCCACGTAGCGGAATGCGTCAAGCATTTCGAGAGTCCTGGGGCGGGGCTCCGAAAGCCTTGACGGCTTTCGCTACCCAATAATCGACAAGCCCTTAAATCGTTATCCGAGGACTTCACGTTTGCGATCGATATAATCCCAAACGACACAGCGATCTAAGTCCTTGCCAGCGGTAAAGAAGACGCGCCCCTTCGTTTGCTCAGCCAATCGATAGGCGAACTTGATATCTTCTTCCGACTGCGACCAACTGGGTACCAAAAAGATATTAATCGTAATGCCATCGCGCATGCACAACGCCCCTTCGCGCATGGTCGCTTGCTCCGTTCTCGGATTCGGAGGATATATGAGATGCAACATCGAATCCTCAAAGTGAGCCGTGGGCAAGCCGTCCGTGATCAAGATCACTTGCTTGTTAGGCGTGTCGACAGTTGCCAGATTCTGACGCGACAAACGCAACGCATGCTGGATGTTTGTGAAGTGAGGATGAATCTGATGCTCGGAGATGTCATCGCGGCTCATATCGGCTCGCAAGTTGATCCACGGATCGTGAATCGTAACCTGCTTGGGCATGAGTTCGATGATCTCGCCTGCGGGACGTAACTTGGCAAACGTGTACATCTCGATAAAGCGCAGAACGTCACCTGGATACTCGCTCGAGATTAAGCCTTGCAGCGCGAGGGCCATGCGTTTGACATTCATGTACTGACCGTCATAGCGCATCGAGCCGCTCATATCCATGATCACAACCGTTGCGCATTTGGGCGAATTCCGGGTGCGATGGACTTCGATGTCGCCCGACTGCAAACGGATCGACTCGGCACCGGGATCTCGCAACATCGCGTTGATCACGGTTTGCGTAGTGTCCATGTTTGCCAGGCTGTCCCCGAACTCATATTGCTTTGTCGACGGCAGTTCGACGCTGCCTTCACCAAGGATGCGTCCAGTGTGGCGGCCGCTGCGACCGGGTTGCAATTTCGAAAAAATCCGTTCGAGCAACCTGCCTTGAAATAGCTTGTAAGCTTGCGGGGTCAGTCTGAAGGTGCCGGACTTGGCGTCATGCTCTAGGCCCTGTCGTTCGGCCATCTCTCGTACCAAGTTTTCTACCTGCTGCCGCATTTCGTCGAGGTCAGCCATATCTTGCTGAGACGCAAACTCGCTCAGCTTTTCCATGTCGATGATCCCAATCTTGCCCGACTTGGCAGCCTCTTCCAATTGCTTGAGCAACTCGTCGATCGCTTCCAGTTCCTGCTTGATCTCCAGCGCCTCGGGCACTGTCATACGAGTATCGCCAGTGAAGGCGTACTTCGACACCAGCTCCTCGATTTGGTACTTTTCGCCAAGTCGTTCGATGACGTGCACTAATTGTGACGCAAAGCGATCCGTATCATCGCCGACTTGATAGTAGATGCGTTCGAGCAGATAGATTTGCTCATCTTGGATCGCGCGCTTGAAGATGCCGCGCAGTTCCTCAGGCGGTGAGGCTTTCTTCGCGCTGTTTTCAAAAGCTTTGGAGACCTTCTTGCTGACCGCATCGGTTTCATACTTGGCCAGGATCTTTCGCTTGCGTTCTTCAAGCAACGCACGCAAAAAATCGATACTCGGTCCTAGCCCTGCAAGCTGACTTGGGTCGAGCATCACTGCATTGGCGAGCTCTTCGTCAGTCAGTTCACGGTACTTGCCGTACATAAGCGCGTGCTCGAAAGCGGGCGAGATCATGTCCGGTGGTGGCTGAGCTGGGCTGGGGAAATGAGCGGGGTCGTACTTCTGATAAGTATGAACCACACCGCCAATGGATTGTTTACGAGTCATAAATGTTCCGATGCAATCCGTGTCAAACTTCGTAATGTAACTTACCATGTTTTTGCGCGCGGCTGATCTTGTCGAGCGAGTAGAGCCCTGCGAGCACGAATTCAACGCACGACGCCCGCACTGCTTCGTTATCGCTGGCGTTGACTTCAAAGGCTTTGTCCCAAGCTGTGGGAACGATCTTCAGCCGCTCTGCGTAGGCGCTGCTCGGCAACATATCACCCACTTCGATGCGCACACCTTTGCTAAAGATCTCGGCGATCTCGGCAAGTCCAAAGTCCTCGACATACTGCTGGAATACTGACTTGACGGCAGTTGCTACCAGAGCCTCGAGCACTTGACGCTCGTTCATCTGGTGGCTGCCCATCAGATCGAGTTCCAACTTGCCGAGAGACGAGGAAACCAGATGGCCTAGATCGCTGATGCGCGGCACTGCTGGTGTTTCACCCAGGACAATTGCACGTTGACGTGCGCTGCCAATCATCGCGCGATAGTTCGATAGACTAAACCGAGCCGACACGCCCGAGGCTTGGTCAACGTACTTGCTTTTCCGAGCCTGAACCGTGATCTCTTCGATGATCTCAGCCATGAAGTAAGGCACAAGCACAGGATACTTGCCTTCGAGATCGATCTTGGCCTCTTGTTGGAGGATTTCGATGCCCAGCGAGCGTTCGCGTGGATAGTGTGTTTGAATCAGCGAACCGATGCGGTCCTTTAACTGCGGAATGACCTTGCCACTACGATTGTAAGTGCTGGGATTGGCAGAAAACAAAATGAAGATATCCAAGTCGTATCGAATTGGGTAGCCGCGGATCTGCACATCGCGCTCTTCAAGAATGTTGAACAAACCGACTTGCACTAATTCGTCGAGCTCTGGCAATTCGTTCATGGCAAAGATGCCGCGATGCATGCGTGGAATCAGCCCGAAGTGCAGCGCCTCTTCGGTACTCATGCTCACACCGCCAGTCAGCTTCGATGGATCGATTTCGCCGATGATATCAGCGAACTTGGTACCAGGGCTTAAGCGTTCGGCGTAACGTTCCTCGCGCGGCCACCAAGCGATCGGAATCTGGTCCTCAGAATGTTCTGCCACAAACCGCTTACCTGCATTGGTAATCGGTGCGTACGGATCTTCGTGGATTGGAACACCGTCGAAATCCAGGTAAGGGAGTTCTTCGTCGAGAAATCGCACCAGCGAGCGCATCAAGCGACTCTTCGCTTGGCCCTTCTCGCCCAAAAACAACATATCGTGTCCGGCCAACAAAGCGATGTTGATTTCGGGAATCACCGTGTCTTCATAACCAACGATGCCCGGATAAAGTGGTTCGTCGGAAGCCAACATCCGAGTGAAGTTCTCGAGAATTTCTTGCTTGACAGTACGCGATTTCCAACCACTTTCTCGAAGTTGAGCCAGTGTTGCGGGTTTGGCCAGTGACGCGGGTTGGGTATGCACAGCAGTATTCATTTGGGCTCTTATGAGTGGATCACGTTTCGAAGGGTAGAATTCGAACAGCGAGGTGTCGCAGCGAAACCGAAGGACTTAGCCGATGATTATACGCGACTGACCACTGGGAATCCTTCAGGAACCTAAATTGCAGCCTAGAGAGCCGCCCCGCGTCAGATTTCCTGCGTCAGAATTCCTGCCCCTCGTGAGCGCGACACTTTGCAGAATTGCCAATGAATGCCCTTTATCGCAAACCTAAGCTCCCACCAAGGCTTGGCGTTTGCGACCGATGGTTGCGATCAACTGCTTCTGGGGGGCAGCGAACTTGGCAAGCCCTTCGGTCATGAGCGTTTCGTGTAGATGCTGCATGTTCGTAGCCGAATTTAGCTCTGCCACAATCGCTGCCGCAGGTAGTTTGTCCACTTGTCGATCAAACTTGAAATTGCCTGCTGCGATGGCGGCGTTCGTTTCAGGCGGGTTGGTCTGAATATCACTGCCAGCTAACGCTGCCACATATTTTTCTTTGGGATCTTTCGGGTCCTTAGTACCTGTACTTGCAAAGATGATCTCTTGCTTCAATCGCGTTGGATGCTTGCTCCAAAACTGCTGATTGTCCATCCAGATCTGCTTGGCGTTGACAATACCGAGCTGCCCTTGGGCGGCTGGGGACAGATTCGGCAAGTGTTTGCTTGAGTATTGATCTACGCGTGACACGAATATACTGTACACGCTTTTGAAGTTCTCTAAGTTGGCAAGCTTCTGAGCACCTTCCCAGACGTTGTTGCGGGCGGTGTGATATTGCTCCATCGTGAACACCAATGTCACGTTCAAAGTGATTCCAGAGGCGCTCAGCGCGCTCAGGGCATCCAATCCGGCTGGTGTCGCGGGGACTTTGATCATCCGATTCTGATGACCTGCCGACCACTTCCTTCCAAGCTCAACATACCGCGCGACCCGTTCGGCATGAGGCAAGTTCAGTTCAACGTCCTCGATCAGCGGATCCAATTCGAAGCTTACCCAGCCCGCGTCGCCTTGAGTTCGTTGCCATGTCGGCAGAAAGGCTTGCTGCGCGTCACGTACCAGCTGATCGGTTAAATCCCATGCGATGTCCGCATCACTTTTCCCCGATGCGATGAGCTTTGCGAGCGCGTCATCAAAGCGTCCGGTTTCGATCAATCCCGCAATGATGATCGGATTGCTCGTCGCACCTACAGCCCCCCACACCAAATTTAACTTTACCAATTCTGGATCGATCGAATCGAGATACAGATTAGTACCGCTGGCAACAAGACTGGCGATGGATGGATTGGACATGCTTGGTTCCGACACTGGATAAGGATTGTTGACATTTCTCGCCGAACGCCCGGGTTTACTCGATGGAATGCCATTCTCAGACATAAATCTCAAGTTGGCAATAACCGAAGCGTGACGTTGCGAAGAAACCTAGTGCTTCAGCGCAATTTGATTTTGGGGTTGAGTGTCGCACAATTGTCTCAATTGTTGCAGCCTTGTTGCGGCGTTGTTGCAGCTACGATCGGAACAATCTTGCGACAATAAAGAAGTCACCCCAATGTTAAATTGCGTTGAAGCACTAGGCAGTAGCTTCGGCCAAGAGCGCCAATAGCCCGAGACCATAAAAACAGTACTCGATGTCATCTGCAGGATCGAATTCAAAGCCTCGGAAGCCGCCTGTTGTTTGCTGCATGCTTTCTGCATACTGCTTAACCCGCTGGATGTTGATCCAATCAAGTCGATTCAAGTCCGCCAGTGTCACGCAGGCGGTAAAAGAACTGAGCAGATCAGGTAAAGGAATTCGCGTGTTGGCCTGGAAACCACCCTCGTCGGTCTGAAGATCGGCGAGAAACTCGGCGGCCGACGTCGCTACATCAGAGCTAAGCTGCTTGAGGACTTGCAAGGCTCCGATGGCCGCTGCAGTTGGATTCGTACCAGATCTCTTGGCAACACGGATCTCGAGGAAGCCGCCATCCCCTTGCCGCTGCTTCATCAGGAACGCACTCGCGGCTTCAGCATCAGGGCAGGGTTGTTCGATCAACTCCAAACAGAGCAGTACCAAAAAAGTCTGATAAGTACTGCCCGCTTGGCCTTCCAGGCTTTTGCTAAAACCTCCATCAGGCCGACGCAGTGTATGCAACAGTTCAGCCAATCGTGCCGCCCAACCGGCACGCGTGGATGCAAAAGCGTCCAAGCCACACGCGCCTTCAATCAGTTTGACCGAATAAACGAGTGAAAGCAGATCGACGATGGTTTCATGATGAGTCAAGCGACTTTTGAGAAACTCTGCCGCTCGCTCAGCCACTCGACCTTCGAGAAGCCCAAGGATTGCTAGGGAGCGGAGTGCAAAGCTGGTGTAGTACACGTCGCTATCGCCCTCGCGCCCCGTCCAGCCACCATCCGGTTGCTGTTTGCGCAACACATAATCAGCATGCCGATCCTGGATGTTTTGCGGCAATTGGGCCGCGCCAATGGTCAAACGCAGCATCAATCGCGGTAGGTAACCAAGCTGATCGAGTTCATTGTTCATAGAGATTGTAAGGTCGGATTATTTCTTAGCCGCAAGTGAACGAGCCGAATCGCACAGCCCAATTGTATCGTGAGTTCCGAATCTGGCTACGAAGCTCGGGGGCTCGTGTACCACCATCCGCTTATGAAATTACGACTTTCGGGGACTCAAAAACAACGATTCTCAAAAGTCAAATGAATCCGAGGTAGATTCGGCCGATTCGCTCCTACGCCTCACATGACTACTTTCGCGAATAGATCAGCTTGCCGCCCAAGTAGGTGCGTTCAACTTGGATATCGCGAATCTCATCAACTGGGCAAGTCAAAATGTCTCGGTCCAGCACGATAAAGTCCGCCAGTTTCGTTGGTTCAAGCGAACCCTTTTCTTGCTCTTCGAACGTTAAGTAGGCATTGTTGATTGTGTAAAAGCGAATCGCTTCTTCACGAGTAATTCGATGTTCTGGATGCAGTGGTTTGTTCATGCCGCGAGGAATCCTGGCTTGGGTGATCCATATGCCTAGAAATGGATTGTAGGGATTCACGGAGCGCATCGAACCTATCTTCTGCATGTGGTCCGAGCCGCCACCGCAGATCACGCGGCTGTCGAAGAGTTTGCGGTACGGCTGGAAGTACTCGGTGCGTTCTTCGCCGAATTGCCGTAAGAGTGTTTTGCCATCGAGCCACAGCCACACCGGTTGGATATCCGCCACGATGCCCAGGCGACTCATGCGTTCGATGGCTTCGGCGGACATGAAGTTGCAGTGCGTGATGCAGGGGCGACACGGGGCGACCGGAGTATCGAGGTTGACTTGCTCGTAAGCATCGATCAGAGCATGCACGGCGCCATCGCCTACTGAGTGCGCGGTGATTTGAATGTCATTCTCAAGGCACACCTTGGCGATCTGGTACAACTTCTCTGCTTCGACGTAGAGTAGTCCGCGGTAGTTAGGATCATTGATCGCATAAATCGAACTGACGCCCCACGGCTGACGCATATAAGCGCTGCCTGTTAACATGCCTCCGTCAAGAAAGATCTTGGCGCCCCGCAGCCACAGCATATTGTTGTAATCGTGTAACGGACTTGTCGCGGCTTGTTTCACTTGCGCTGTTATCTGTTCCACGGAGCTTTGCGCGTTCAGGCTATACGACAAAAACACCCGGCAGCTTAGTTGTCCGTCGTCACGCAAGCCTTTAAAAATCGCAATCGCATCGTCTGAGGCTGCGCGGTCCGCGATACTGGTGATTCCAACACTGTTGTAGTCATGCAGCAGATCGACCAAGCGTTGTCGACGATCCGCGGGAGAGGGCTTCCGTTCAGGACTCTTCACTTTTGCCAAACGGGTACAACTCCGCAGAATTCCGGTCGGTTCACCCGTCGTGGGATCGGTCTCGATATAGCCAGGCTCTCCGTCAGTGATTTTGAAATCGCGATCGATACCACTTAACTTCAAAGCCAGGGAGTTTAACGCGGCGTCGGGTCCAGTACGAAAATAGACCGGATTGTTCGGCGCCACCGAGTCCAATTCACTGCGAGTGGGAAAACGTTGCTCGTTAAGTCGCGTGACGAAAACTTGCCCGACAGAGATCCATTCACCATCTTCGAGCACCTCCGCGCGGCCGCGAATGTACTGCAGTACGTCAGCGATCGAAAGCATCTCCGGGATTGTATGATCAAATTCATGTTCCGCCGCTCCCGTAGCATGCACATGCGAATCGATCAGCCCAGGTAGGACGGTTTTGCCTTGCAAGTCAATCAACTCTGTGGTGCTATCGGCCAGCTTCAGCATCGCATCGTTTTGACCGATGGCCACTATTCGCTCCCCGCTCAATGCCATCGCTTCGGCGACTTGGAAATTTGGATCTACGGTTACGATTTTTGCATGATGCACGATGCGATCCGGTGCTTGCGCAAAGGCAGTGCTTGTGGCCACACTGCTGGCGAAGAGGCATAAGCAGCACGTTGCGATTGAAGGTAGCGATTGCATGTTGGTCCTTTAATGCAGGCGGGATCGCGAAACGCATGAACTAGCACGCACCTAGTATAGCGGACCAACTGCGCCCCAGACCCTCCGCCCCCGCAAGGTGCCACCCATCTACCGTAATCGCAACCACAAAGTGCCACCCATCTTCTGCAACAGACGGCTGGTCATCGAAACCGACTGCCGCTAGCCAATGCGAGGGCTCGTTTCGATGAAAGAACGAATAGGTGTGCCAAGTGCGTTTCGCTAGAAATGCAGCGACGAAGGCTTAGGCAAGCGTCGAATTCGATGTCAAAACGCCGCTTGATGTTTAGGCCCTGCAGTCAAGCGACAGCACAAGCGGAGCAATTCCAATCCTATAGAACCGACAACGAACAGCCGACTCTAGCCTCAGTTAGCCACGCCAACAAAGCACGCAGCAGCTTTACGCTGGCCGCGATGGAAACGCTTGCCATTACGCGTTGCATCAGAGGCCATCGAACCGGGACTGCCTGCACACGATGCTCGGCCGAAGTAACGCTTGAAATTCCACACCAGATCTCGCCACATCGACGCTTCAATACCCAAAGAGCTCAACGCAGCCTGCAACTTCACTGGCACTTCCCCTACCGCTTCCTTCATTCGCTGCGCCCCAGTCCACTTCAGCAACGCAAGGTACTCACGCCAGGGCAAATTCAAAAAGCCCTTGTCACTTGCTCGTACGCCGCCCTTGTGAACTTGCGGATCGTCGGCTAGCGACTTGCCCGAG
>JANRMD010000023.1:0-7933 GCA_033761895.1 Pirellulaceae bacterium
TCCTTGGTTTGGTGGGTGAGGTGATATTCCTCATCAGACCTTGGAAGGGCTTTTTTGACATCATCAACTAGGAAAACAAGGAAGGCTGCGAAGCTTTTTTTCCTGGTGGGAGCGAATTTGTAATTTGCGGTACTAGCGCCGTCGGCTCACTGCCCATGGCGCAATAATCAACAAGCCCTCAAGCATTTCGTGAGTACCACGGAGGACCTCGAACGCCTTCAAGCATTTCGAGAGTGTTGCGGTGGCCCCGAAAACCTTGACGGTTTCCGCTACCCAATAATCAACAAAACCGTAGAGGCTTTCGATGGCTTTGGGCTCCGCGAAGCGGTTCGTTCGACTCTCGCGTGAAGACCCTATCCGGTGGTGATCGCCGCGTTGCCACCGGAACCCTGCGTTAAATTACCCTGTCGATATCCCAATCCGCGTGTCCGGTTTTCTGGAGCGCGGACGTCCTCGTCCGCTGAACCCGCCGCTTATGCAAACTCAAACCCTTTTTCGTGTTTGAGCAAAAACCTAGCGCAAACTTCGCCACCTTAGGGGCTCAATACTCCAGTGGCCTGAAAACCGGGGCTTGTCAGCCCGGCACGGTTTAAGTCGGCAGTTCGCGCCTAATGGCGCATCATCAACACTAACACATCGGGTTGCGAAAGTCCGAGCTCGCGACATCAAGAGCAGCGTTTGAGGATGGGTGGATCGGTTGCCCTTGGCGGGCTCCTTGAGGCTACGGCTCCTCCGCAGGGTAGGTTTGCACCTAGTCACAACTATTTCAGCACCGATTCGACTTGACAAAAGTTGACGGCGCGTCATAATTTAGATATGGCCAAAGCAAGTCGAAAACAGCTTGAAATTCAGCAACGGGAAGCGGACATTCTGCAAATCTCACGGCGTACGCTGCTGGAAGAGGGCTACGAGGCGTTGAGTATGGATAAGTTGGCTGCCGAGCTGGGGACGGCCAAGGGGACGCTCTATAACCACTTTGATAACAAAGAGGAAATTGTCTTGGCACTCGTTTGCCAAGCCATGCAGGTTCGACAGCAGATGTTTGGTATCGCGGCCATGGTCAGCCAAAAAACGCGGGAACGCATGATGGCGATCGGACTGGCCAGTGAGCTGTATGTGCAACATCATGCTGAGCATTTTGCGATCGAGCAGTTCGTCTCGAACTCGACAATTCGCGGGAAATCCAAGCCCGAACGTCAAGAATTGATCCGGCACTTCGAAACTCAGTGCATGAGTTCCGTGTCATCGATCGCGCGGGATGCGATCGCCGTGGGTGACCTGTCGCTTCCGCCACAACTGACCGTCGAGGAGTTGGTTTTCGGATTTTGGTCGATCACTTTTGGCAGTCATGTGCTGACTTTCGATCGGCCCGCTCTGAACGAACTGGGGATCAATGACGCTTGGCGCGCGGTCCGTATGCACGGTTGCAGTATTTTGAATGGATTTAATTGGAAACCACTGATGACGTTTGAGGAAAGCGAAGAAGTGTTTGCGGGGCTTGTCACGCGACTTAAAGTTCACTTCAGTTTTGACTAGTTAAATTTTTTGCCTATAGATTGACGAGGCGTCATAAAACGACGCGATAGTTAGAAAAGAGGGCGTAATGGTTGGGGCCAAATTAAAGCGGTTTTTTTCGCGAGCGATTCTGTTAGTTGTGGCTGTTGGCCTGTTGGGCGGAATGGCTTGGATCGTTCGTGGTCGCGTCGAACCCGATTCGCCCGGCTATTCGCCTGCTTCCGCGCATGCCGTCACCGTGCGGCTGTACACCATCAGCCCATCAAGTCATCAGACGACGCGCACGCTGACAGGTGTTGTGCAAGCTCGTTATGAAACGGAGCTGGCCTTTCGGGTTGGCGGCAAGATCTCCGCTCGACTGGTCGAAGTCGGGACGCGAGTCGCAGCAGGCGATCCGCTCTTCAAACTCGAACTGCAAGATTATGAACTGCAACTTGAATCGGCGGAGGCGGATCTGGCCAGCACCGAAGCGACTTACAAGCAAGCTGTCGCGGACGAGGCCCGCATGCGTACGCTTAGGGCGAGTCGATCGGTTAGCGAGGACGAATACGATCAAGCGCTCGCTAACCGCGAAGTCGCAGCGGCTCGCAGAACCGCTTCCACAAGAGCGCTCGAACTTGCTCGCAATCGACTGAAGTACACCACGCTTGAGGCGCCAGCGGCCGGGGTCGTGACGGCGATTATGGCAGAGGCCGGTCAAGTGGTTGCTGAAGGACGCAGTGTTGCCAAGTTGACTCAGGGCGATGAATTAGAAGTCAAAGTGGGTGTGCCGGAACGGTTGGTCGCAGGCTTGGCTGAGTCCGCTTCGCACATCACGTACTGGTCGATGCCCGACGTCTCGTCGCAAACCAAGCTGCGTGAGCTTTCACCAACTGCAGATCCGATCACGCGCACCTACGAAGGTCGCTTTACCATTCTTGGACCACCGCCCGAACTGCAATTGGGCATGTCCGCGACACTGCGTTTGAACACTAACAATGGTGGCGATTCAATAACGATCCCATCCAGTGCTTTGGCTGGTCGCAGCGAAACGTTGGTCAACGTTGGCGGCATGATGAAGAACTCGCCAATCGTTTGGAAAGTCGTCGATGATGCAGGGCGCATTCGAGCGGTACCAGTCGAAGTAGTCCGCTATGGCGAAGATCAAGCGATCGTGCGTGGGGAGTTGGTAGAAGGGGACCGAATCGTATCGGCAGGCGTGCATAAGCTCGACGCGAGTATCACGATTCGCAAGTGGGAAGAGCTCAAATGATTAATCTCTCGGAGTGGTCGGTAAAGCACCCTGCGTTTGTCATGTTCTTGATGGTGGCCAGCGCCATTGCTGGTCTTGATGCTTACCGCAGAATGGGACGCGCCGAGGACCCTTCGTTCACCATCAAGACTGGATTGGTAACGGCGCGTTGGCCTGGTGCGACCGGTGACGAAATGCAGCGTCAGGTGGCTGACAAATTGGAGGAAAAGCTGCAGGAGTTGCAGTACCTCGATTTTCTGCGGACCTACACCACCGCAGGCAATTCAGTCACGCTGGTGCAGTTCCGAGAAAACACACCGCCCAAAGAGATGGAGGAGCTTTGGTTTCAGCTCCGCAAGAAACTCACGGACATGCAAGGAACATTGCCTGCCGACGTGATCGGGCCGTTTGTGAATGATGAGTACGGCGATGTGTTTTCAGCGATTTATGCATTTAGCGGTGAAGATTTTACGTCGACAGAGCTCAAGCATATTGCCGAATCAGCTCGAGATCGCATTCTACGCATCCCAGACGTTGGCAAAGTGCAGCTGTTTGGTGAGCAAGCGGAAAAGGTCTATGTTGAGTTCTCGCATCAGCGGCTGGCGACACTTGGCATTCGACCTCAACAGATCTTTGATTCGCTGCAACGCCAGAACGTAGTTGCGCCCGCAGGAATGATTGATACTCCGGACAATCGGGTCTTTGTGCGGGTCGAAGGAGCCTTTGACACGCTGGATACGATTCGCGATGTGCCGATTGAGTCGGCAGGCGAAGTGGTGCGGCTGGGCGATATTGCGGAAGTGAAACGCGGATTCGCTGACCCCAAGTCGTTTACGATTCGTCACAATGGCAAGCCCACCGTCGCGTTGGGCGTGGTGATGAAGAAGAGCGGCAATGTGCTGGAGCTCGGCCACCAGCTTGAAGTGGCTATGAAGGACATAGAAGCCGCTTTGCCACTTGGTTCCGAAGTTGAAACGGTTGCGTTTCAACCGCATGTGGTTGAAGAATCGGTTGGCGAATTCTTGAGATCGTTTGTTGAAGCGTTGATCATCGTGCTGGTGGTCAGCTTCATCAGCCTTGGATGGCGAACGGGGATCGTCGTTGCACTAAGTGTACCGTTGGTTCTGGCGATCACGATGGTGGTGATGAATATGATCGGCATGAACCTGGACCGAATCAGTCTAGGGGCTTTGATTCTGGCCTTAGGATTGTTGGTCGACGATGCGATTATTGCCGTCGAGATGATGGCCGTGAAAATGGCTGAGGGGTGGGACCGCGTTGCGGCGGCTACATTTGCCTGGCGCTCAACGGCTTTCCCGATGCTTTCGGGCACGCTGATTACGGTTGCTGGATTTTTGCCGGTCGGCTTCAATAGCTCGGCAGCGGGCGAATATGCAGGCGGGATTTTTTGGGTAGTTGGCATCTCGTTGATCGCATCGTGGTTGGTGGCGGTTACGTTCACACCATATCTGGGAGTGCGTTTGTTGCCCGATGGCCATGGCCATAGCGTCTCCGAACAGGGAGGGCATGGTGCGTATGACACTCGATTTCATAAACTGCTGCGGAGTGCGGTCACGTTCTGCGTCGAGCATCCGAAGAGTATCGTGACGGGGACGGTGGTGGCGTTCGGAATTGCACTCTTCGGCTTCACAACAATTCAGCAGCAGTTCTTTCCGCAGTCATCGCGGCCCGAGTTGATCATCAATGTCCGTTTGGCCGAGGGAGCCTCATTCGAAGCAACGGAAGCCGAAGTGGCGCGTATCGAAGCCTTGTTGCATGGTGACGAGAACATCGAGCACTTCACGGCCTATACCGGTGCGGGGAGCATACGCTTCTTCCTGGCGATGGATCCGGACTTACCAGCGGTCAACTTTGCCAAGTTCATTATCTTGACCAAAGGTGTTGAGAGTCGCGAGCGGTTGCGCAATCGCCTGATCAAGACCTTTGATGAAGATCCAGCTTTTGCGGCTGCGACGATCCGCGTCCTGAGGCTCGACTTCGGCCCGCCGGTTGGATATCCAGTGCAATTCCGCGTGATAGGACCGAATCCCGACGAAGTGCGCCGAATCGCTTACCAAGTGCGGGAAGTGATGCGCACCGAACCGGCTGCCGTTACACCTAACTTGGAATGGAATGAGACGGCGAAGCGTGTGCGGTTGCAAGTGGATCAAGATCGAGCGCGGATGATCGGTTTTGCACCCCAAGAGGTCGCGAACTCGATGCAGATTCTGCTGACTGGAACGCCTGTTTCGCAATTTCGAGATGGTCGCGAGTCGATTGATGTGGTTGCGCGGGCGGTGGCGAACGAACGCGGCGACTTGGATCACATCGCGGACTTGTCGTTGTTCACAACGACTGGCAAGGCGATTCCGCTTTCGCAAGTGGCTGTACCCGTGTATGACCATGAAGAACCGATTTTGTGGCGACGCAATCGAGAGACGATGTTGACCGTCCGCGCCGATGTGCTGGACGGTTGGCAGGCTCCCGATGTTTCCAATCGATTAAGCGCCAAGCTCAGCGAAGTGAAGGCGGCCTTGCCTCCGGGTTATCGCATTGAAGAAGGTGGAGCAGTGGAAGAAAGCGGCAAAGCGAACAAAGCTCTGTTTGCCGTATTCCCACTGATGGTGTTGGTTATGTGGACGCTGTTGATGGCGCAAGTCCAGAACTTTCGCAAAGCGATTTTGGTGTTCGTGATATCACCCTTGGGTATGATCGGTGCAGTGACAGCCTTGCATGTGTTCGATGCACCGTTCGGTTTCGTGGCATTGCTGGGGGTGATTGCGTTAGCCGGCATGGACATGCGTAACTCAGTGATTTTGATCGATCAAATTGAGCAAGATATGCTGCACGGCATGACGCAGTGGGAAGCGGTGATTGAGTCCGCGGTGCGTCGAGCGCGACCGGTAATTTTGACCGCAGCCACAGCCATTCTGGCGATGATCCCGCTGACTCGCAGCGTTTTTTGGGGGCCGATGGCGATGGCAATCATGGGCGGGCTCTCGATTGCGACTTTCTTGACTCTGATGAACTTGCCAGCCCTGTACGTGCTGATGTTCCGTGTGAAGAAAGCAGGTGCGTGAGCGTCGGGAGTTCCGGGTTCTCAGCAGTGTCTATTGACATCCCAATCGCTTGGTCCGGTTTTGTGGAGCGCGGACGTCCTCGTCCGCTGAACCCGCCGCTTATGCAAACACGACCCGTTTGGGTTTTTGGTGTAAGCGACGCCTCGCCTGCGCGCCGCTCCGTCGCGTGAGCTTGAGCAGGCTGACTTCCCAGACAACCGGTCGACGGTTACAACTCGACTATACTATACTGATGCTCTGTCCAGATTAGATTTTTGGGGTTTTCGTGTGCCACTGGCCGTGCCAGTGTAATCGAAGGAGAGAATTCGAAACAAAAGGTGGTCGATCCAATACATGAGTCCTAAACGGAAATCTGTCGAAGTGATACGGTTCGAATTAGCAGGTGCTTTCAAGTTAGACTGCGACTCAACCATGGCGATTTACCTACCATCCAACTAAGTCGTCACTTAAACCGTACAACTTCGGCGGCTCTCGTGTTACGCTGTTCGCATTAGGGAGTCTACTTTTGGTGAATAATAGCTCCTCCGTTTGCACTGGCACAGCCAGTGGCACACCAGGCTCGCTTAACCCAAAAATCTGATGTGGACAGAGCACAAGTTACAAGCAGACTCGCGCAAGTTGGACTGAGCCCAGATTATTTCGACGGTGGAGCCAAAGATGAAGACGGAAAATTTCAGATATCGATCGACACGTAATCGCCTCGTGGTGCTAACTACGGCTGTGTTGCTTCACGCTGTGCTGCCCTGTGTGTCTACCATCGCTGATGATGGCCAAGCCACCACGACTGGAGTTTCAGCTGCCAGGCAACTCTCAGCCGCCTTTCGGGCTGCGGCCGAAAAGACACTCCCCGCAGTTGTAACTGTGCTGGGGCGCGAGGAGAACAAGGAGCAACCCCTACTGAACATTGTGGGTGGACGCGACGAACAGGTTTACTCGAGTGTCGGTTCAGGTGTGATCATCTCTCCCGATGGTCTGATCTTGACCAACCATCATGTCGTTGCCAACATGCGGCAGCTGGACGTACGCATGTCCGATGGTCGGCAATTCGTGGCCGAAGATATCAAATCGGATCCCCGCAGTGATTTAGCCATTGTCCGCATCAAGTCAGAAGATCCATTTCCCTTCGCGAATCTCGGGGATTCGGATGAATTGCACGTCGGCGACTGGGTGCTCGCTATCGGTAGCCCATTCAATCTCGAATCCTCGGTCAGTGCGGGCATCATCAGCCGCACCGAGCGTCAGCGTGAGATTTCTCAAGAAGTGAACGGACGTTTTCTCCAAACCGATGCGGCTATTAACCCTGGCAATTCAGGTGGACCGCTGCTCGATTTGGATGGCAACGTGATCGGCATCAATACCGCTATCTCGTCCCGCAGCGGCGGGTTTCAAGGCGTGGGCTTTGCGATTCCCATCACGCGCGCGAAATGGATCCGCAAAGAACTAGAAGAATTCGGCAAAGTGCGTCGCGCGAAAATCGGTGTGCGAGCCAAAGCGGTCCCAGCCGACGATGCAGAACGACTCAAGCTTGCTCCAGGTGTCGGGGTATTGGTCGAGCAAGTAATCGTTGATCGAGCGGGGTATAAAGCTGGACTGAAGAGCAACGACATTATCTTGACACTTGCCGGTGAACAACTGGCATTCGCAAGTTTCTCGGAAATCGTGCAGCAGTCACCCGTCGGAGAGCCCCTGAAATTGGGCGTGATCCGCGGCGACGAACGGCTTGAATTGACCGTGGAACTTGAGGCGCAGTAACCGCAGTGATTGTGGCCTGACGCTCATCACCTGGAGGTTCAAGCGAAGGGGCTATCTGGCTATGCGGAGCGCGGGCGTCCTCGCCCGCTGAACCCGCCGTGTCGGCCAGGCTCATGCAACTCAAAAGTCTCCTCGCCCCTTTTCACAAAACATCCAAACGGGTTGTGTTTGCGAAAGTGTCGGGTTCAGCGGACGAGGACGTCCGCGGTCCAGAAAACCGGACCAGAGGACTGGTGTGTCGCCAGGCACTGCAAGGGACTACGTAAGTGAACGGAGTCGCCCAAGCACCAAGCACCAAGCACCAAGCACCAAGCACCAAGCACCAAGCACCAAGCACCAAGCACCAAGCACCAAG
>JANRMD010000024.1:0-2843 GCA_033761895.1 Pirellulaceae bacterium
TTGGCTAGCAAAGGGCTACATGTTCATGACAAACTCCATTGAATTAGTAGAATAGGAAGTCTGCGGTCATATTGAAAGCCCTAGCCTTGACGGCTTCCGCTACAAGAATTGCATTTCCCTGCGGGTAAGATTGAGGAATACTGCTTATACTTAAACTCTAAGCAAGGGTTTTAAGTTGTACTCTGTGAAGAGCATTGGCGTGCGAACTTTATTGATCCTACCCATCTACATCGTATTCACATTTTGCGAAGCGTTCGTTTTGCGGGCCGAGGAACCTCCATCCTTTTTCCGAGGTTTGAACCTCAACGGTCCAGCGATCTACATCGATGGCAATCGCTGGGAAGGTAAGGACGCAACCTTCTACGTTTGCAAAGATTCGGCTTTCGAGAATCAGAACGTGCCGCTTATGCCGGCAACTGACCCTGAGCGAGCGAAAATGATTCGCAGCAGTCGCTACGGTGGCAACCGGATTGAATTGAACGATGTGCCGCCGGGTGATTACACGTTGTTCTTATATGTCTGGGAAGATAACAATCCAGAGACGTATTCCGTGTCGGTGAACGGTCAGAGGATGCTGGAACATCGAAGCGGCGCGGCGGGGCACTGGGACAAACTTGGCCCCTGGACGGTAACGGTCAAGAACGATTCTAAGATTCTGTTGACTAGCACAGGTGGTGCCGCAAACTTTTCAGGCGTCGAGATCTGGCGAGGCAATTACGACGGACTCGGTCGGCCGATCAGCGAAGAGGACTTGGCGTTCTTCGAAAAACGGATACGCCCACTGCTGGTCGACAAATGTTACGAGTGCCATAGCGCTGAATCAAAAGAAGTCCAAGGCGAGTTGCTGGTGGATTCGCGAGCGACGCTGCGGCGCGGAGGGACCAAAGGTGCTGGCGTTGTACCAGGAGATTTGGACCATAGCTTGATCATCGAAGCTGTGCGCTACAAAGACGACACCTTACAGATGCCTCCCGATGAGAAATTGTCTGATAGCGAGATCGCGGATCTGGAGCATTGGGTAAAGATCGGCGCGCCCGATCCGCGTTCGACTGCGACCAAGCATCGCGGCAAGCAGATCGATGTGGCTGCGGCGAGGCAGTTCTGGTCACTGAAGCCGATTGAGACGCCTAAAGTTCCCGATGTCAAGCTGAGCGATTGGCCTCGCTCGGATATCGATCACTTTGTACTTGCCAAGATGGAAGAGCGTGGGCTGAAGCCCACAGCAGATGCAGATAAACACGCGCTGATTCGTCGTGCTACTTACGATCTGATTGGCATCCCACCCACCATCGTTGAAGTCGAGAACTACGTAGCTGACCAATCGCCAGAAGCGTTTAGCAAAGTCGTTGATCGCTTGTTGGATTCACCACGTTATGGCGAACGCTGGGGACGTCATTGGTTAGACGTGGTGCGTTACGCTGATACGGCGGGCGACAACTCTGATTTTCCCATTCCGCAAATTCATCGATATCGCGACTGGGTCATCGACGCCTTCAATCGTGATCTGCCCTATGACGAATTTGTCCGCGATCAACTTGCGGGCGATTTGCGAGGAGGTAAGACGGAGCAGCAGCGAATCGAACGTCTAATCGCGACAGGCTATCTAGCGAACTCGCGGCGTTTCGGCTCCCGTGTCGAAGATTATCCACAGCATTTAACCATTGAAGACACACTGGACAATCTCGGTCGAACGTTTCTCGGTTTAACGATTAGTTGCGCGCGTTGTCACGACCACAAGTTCGATCCGATTACCAACCGCGACTACTACGCCTTGTATGGCATTTTTCACAGCACGCGGTATCCTTGGCCGGGTATCGAGTTGGACCAAAAGCAGCGAGACTTCGTGCCACTGGTTCCCGCCAACCAGTTGCCTGAATTGCAAAAGGCGATCGAAGCCCGTGCTCAAGAGCAAACGCGACTCGACGCAGAAGTGAAACAGCTCAAAGATGCGCTCGCCAAATCTAACGAAGACGAGAAGCAGAACGCCGAACAGAAACTCAAGCTGGCAGAGCGGCGCGCAAAGGAATTCCGCGAACAACCACGTTTGTGCGAGACCGCCTATGCAGTGTCGGATGCGACACGGTGCGAAGACGTTGCGGTGCAACTCAAGGGCAATCCGGCTCTGCCCGGTGACGTAGTTCCAAGACGCTTTCTAAGTGTGTTGGGCGGGCAGGAGCTTGCGCCTGAAATTGACGCTAGTGGTCGTGAACAGTTAGCGGAGTGGATCCTGGCGAATGACAATCCGCTCACCGCGCGCGTGATCGTCAATCGGCTGTGGCAGCATCATTTTGGTCGAGGCATCGTGCCGACTCCCAATGATTTTGGCAAGCAAGGCAAACCTCCGACGCATCCCGAACTGCTGGATCATTTAGCGAATCAATTGCGTTCGAACGCATGGTCCTTGAAGTCGCTCCATCGGCAGATCATGATAACTCGAACTTACCAGCAATCCTCGATGCGTGATTCGAAAGCGATTGCGGAAGACCCAAGCAATGATTGGCTGGCTGGATACCCACGTCGGCGACTCGATGCGGAAGCGATCCGCGACACCTTGCTCGAACTTGGTGGCAATCTGGATTTGTCACCTGCTGGACCGCATCCATTTCCGCCTGAGCATTCCTGGAAATTCACGCAGCACAATCCCTTTAAGGCGATTTATGAGACGAACCGTCGCAGCGTATTTCTGATGACACAGCGTATCCAGCGCCATCCCTACCTGGCGATTTTTGATGGAGCGGATCCATCGACAAGTACTGGCTCGCGGATGTCAACTACAACTCCACTGCAAGCACTATACCTCTTGAATGATCCATTCGTTCATGAGCAAGCCAAGCGCGTTGCCG
>JANRMD010000025.1:0-6578 GCA_033761895.1 Pirellulaceae bacterium
CTAGTGTCGCGAATTGTAAGTTCTATGCCATGCTAAAAAGTGGGGCAGCGGGCGGGGACGCCCGCGCTCCGTGAGGACCAGATTATTGAATCATAGCGGACTACAGGTGGCGCACCCGAAAACGCCTCCGTTTGCGTACAAAGTATGGTGACTTTTGGAACTCACCTGGATTTTCTTGCGGAGCGACATCCGGTATTCCGGAGCGCGGGCGTCCTCGCCCGCTTGCGGCAAAGCTGCGGTATAGAACTTACGATTCGCGACACTAGCACCGGTTGCCGCGGCGAAAACCTGACGCTAGCGCGGTCCGGCTGAGATTACAAACCCTAAAATAAAGCTGTGACAACCCACTAGCACGATGCTAAGCTAATCAGATGATGGCAAAACTCATGGAGGGACTGGAAAATGGCTAGGCAATCACGCAAAAAGAAAACAGGAGTCCTGGGGACTCTCGTGGTCGAACTGAGTGCACTGGCGGGCATTTTGGGAATCGCACAGCCCGCAGTGCGAAATAACCTGTGGAGCATGTTGCAACCCCCCACGGTCAATTCGCAACTCAATCCATCCCCAGTCGAACCCGTTGCCGCGGCGCCCATTGCCCAGCCTCAGCTACCTCAGCTCACTGGGACTCAGCTCACTGGGACTCAGCTAGCTGGGACTCAGCAAACTGGCGCTCTACAACCCTTCAATCCGTTCGTATCGCAGCCCAACGCGAGTGTTCCTGGTTATGCGCCTGACGATTATCAGTTAACTTATCCACCAGCGTATACGGCTCAGGCAAACCTGCCTCGCGACTTGGGGAGCCGAGCTGGATGGAGACCATCCGGCTACAACCCAATGGGCGCCTACCAATAAGTCTTGTTATCGCTCAAGTGGATTGTCACAGCATAATTTTAGGGTGGCACGCTCTGAGGCTTTGCGAAGGGTGTGGGGAATTACGCTTGACCCACGCCCTTCGTAAAGCCGCAGGACGTGCCACCCCATATGCGAACAACCCTAAAATTAAGCTGTGACAATCCACTAGTTATTGTTTTTCCAGGATCGCTGGCGTCACTCACTTTCAAAGCAACTGGTTCCGGGGCAGAGCCTGTAGACCTTCCGGTTCTATGGTCCGGTTTTCTGGAGCGCGGACGTCCTCGTCCGCAGAACCCGCCGCTTTGGCAAACGTAACCCGTCTTGTTACTTGGCTTTAATCGCGCGCAAGATCTTTGCGCATTCTTAGACCGCTGATGCCACAAAGCGAGAAGCACTACAAGACCTGCTACCTATCGGGTAAAGTGAGTGCAGCGGGCGAGGACACCCGCGCTCCGAAAACCAGTTCACCTTTTTGCGAACTTTAAAGACGTTCGCAGTCAATACTTGTTAAATCAGCAGTCTCCAAGGGACCCTGGTGACTCAAGACGCTACCGTCAGTCGACGCAATACTGACTACAATGACCGATCCGTTGAACTCATTCGCAACCGCAAACCATAATGCATTGACTGAGTTCATCCCCAGCTTCACATTAGACCGCCAATAACGATAGAAAGTTGACTCATGCCAAAAGTAAAGCTCTTCAAGAGCATCGAGAGCGAATTGCTGAATATGGAGACCGAGATCAATGAATGGATCAAGGCGACAGGTGCAAGAGTCATTTCGGTCACTGGCAACATCGCTCCACAGTCGGGTAGCGGTAGCGCACCGTTAGGTTCGTTTAGCGCCTCCGACGTTCTGATTGTAATCATGTATGAGGATGGCAATGCCCGCTGAGTCGATTTGTCGGGTATTGGTTTTGGGTGCGCATCCGGATGACGCTGAAGTAGCCGCAGGTGGTTTGCTGGTTCGCCATCGTCAACTTGGTTCGGTGGTCCGTATGGTTTCCGTGACCGATGGACGCAGCGGCCATCACGCCACGCCGCCTCATGAACTTGTGCAGATCCGTCGCGAGGAAGCGCGTAAGTCCGGCGAACTGATTGGTGCCGAATACGTTACTTGGGATTTCCCTGACGGTGAACTCCAAGCCGACTTACAAGTTCGTTCCGCCATCATTCGGGAGATACGAACCTTCAAACCGGACTTGGTGTTGACGCATCGTCCCAACGACTACCATCCCGATCATCGGGCTGTCGGCCAAGCGGTTCAAGATGCGTCTTACCTGGTGACTGTGCCACATCTTTGCTCCGAAGTTCCTGCGCTGCGCGCCGATCCTGTGGTGGCTTATATGAGCGACCTGTTCACTCGACCAAATTCGCTGCGACCTGACATTGTGCTCGACATTGCGGCAGAATTCGAAACGGTGGTGCGTATGGCGGCTTGTCATCGTTCGCAGTTTTTTGAGTGGCTCCCTTGGCATGATGGCAAGTTAGAGAGCGTGCCTAAATCGGATGCCGGACAGTTTGAGTGGTTGAAGGCTTGGTTGACACAATTCGTCGAACGGCGCTGGCCGCATTTTCGCAGCGAGTTAGGCCAAGTTATGCAGAGTCCGTCATCTACTCCGTTGATCGAAGTCTATGAGATCAGCGAATACGCGGGCAGGCTTGATGCTGAGTTGCGTTCGAGCCTCTTTCCATCCAGCTTATGAACGCTTAATTGTCGTCATTCAAGGGTCAGGTGATAGTGCAGGTGCTCCCACACGTTCAGTTCTTGTTTGCCATGTCAAGCACCATTCAACGTTTTCTACGGGCGATTCACTGACATGTTTTCGTCACCACTTGACGCAGTTTGTCAGACGCTCATACTCGGCATGATTGGCAAGGAATGCAAACTGCTGTTGAATACCACCCAGTGGACGGATAGCTCCTTACCCGATTCAGTAACTCCCGTAGAGGTTTAAATAGATGCGACGAGCCAAGATTACGATTGTTGGCGCCGGTAATGTCGGTGCAACCTGTGCTCACTGGTGTGCAGCAGGCGAATTGGGGGATGTGGTTCTGTTGGATATTCCGGCCACCGAGAATATGCCCAAAGGCAAAGCACTCGACCTGATGCAAGCCTCACCCATCATGGGTTTTGACAGTCGTATCGTCGGCACAACCAGCTACGAAGATGCCAAAGATAGCGACGTCGTCGTAGTTACCGCAGGTATCGCCCGCAAACCCGGCATGAGCCGCGATGACTTGCTAAGCACTAACGCAAAAATCGTCAGCTCCGTTGCCGAAGAGATCAAGAAGAGTTCTCCCAACGCCATTGTAATCGTTGTCAGCAACCCGCTGGACGCAATGGTTCAGCAAGTCCTAAAGGTGACCGGATTCCCTGCCAATCGCGTTGTAGGACAAGCTGGTGTGCTCGACACCGCCCGCTACCGCACGTTCCTAGCGATGGAATTGGGCGTGAGCGTTGAAGACATCTCGGCACTGCTGATGGGCGGCCACGGCGATACGATGGTACCCATGCCAAGTTGCACTTCGGTGGGTGGCATTCCCGTTCAACAACTGCTCAGCGCCGAACGCTTGGCTGAAATCGTCGAGCGAACTCGCACTGGTGGGGCTGAAATCGTTTCCTTGCTCAAGACCGGTAGCGCGTACTACGCGCCAGCCGCTGCAACCGCCCAAATGGTCGAAGCAATCGTACGCGATAAGAAACGTCTGATCCCATGCGCCGCGTATTGCGATAAAGAGTACGGCGTTGGCGGTTATTACGTCGGTGTACCCGTTATCTTGGGCAGTGGCGGAGTCGAGAAGATCGTTGAGCTCAAACTGACTCAACAAGAACAAGCTGATTTCCAGAAGAGTGTCGATGCTGTGAAGCAACTTGTCGCGTCCATGCAACAATTACTATCAGCCTAGTTATAGCTAGCAACAGCTAACGAAATGATCCGTTAGCTGATTCGTTTTGCGAGTTGACGTTGACGAACAGAACGCAACTGCATAAAACCGCTTTCAGTCGCTGCTCAAGCACTAACAGATAGACCTTCAACCAGTCCACTTGTTAACCAATCTTGAGTAGCGACTGCCGAATGGAAACGGTATCGAAGCACGTTCGCTAAAGTTCCTTGTGTCGGATCGATCCTAAGAGTTGAACCGCGCAGCTTCCTTTTCTCCTAAGCGATTGGCGACTAAATGCGCAACCGTCTTGATTGTTCGTCCTTGGATTTATCGACTCGGCTTGAAAAACTCTACTCGACACTCACATCGCCTCCTGAAAACACTCGACCGACATCGCTCGGTTCTTCCATTTGCTTGTTTGGTCCCGAACGCTACGAACCGCGTTACGACTACCCACTGATCGTGTGGTTGCACAGTTGCAACAGCAACGAGCAAGAACTCTCACAGTTGATGCCGAATCTCAGCATGCAAAACTATGTTGCTTGCGCACCTCGCGGCACGCGAGCGACGGATCCTTGCGGCAAGCAGTTCCAATGGGGTACCTCAGCGACATCCGTGGCTGTTGCTGAAGAATCGGTTTTTGCGGCCATCGATGCTGCAACTTCGCAATTCTCAATCGCTCGCAACAGGATCTTCCTGGCAGGCTTTGGTGGTGGTGCGAGCATGGCCTGGCGAATCGGGCTGCGTTATCCCGATTACTTTGCCGGCGTCGTGAACGTCTGTGGACAATTTCCAACTCAAAACCAACCGCTAGCAAAAGTAGCTCTGGCGCGACACCTGCCAACACTCTGGATGTACGGCGAAGAATCCTCGCGAAGTGGTGTTGATCATATCTGCGAAGTGCTGCCCGTCATGCACTCAGCGCGCCTTTCGGTCCACATGCGTCAATATCCATGTGGCGATGAATTGCTAACCAACATGTTGTCTGACATGAACAGTTGGTTGATGGAGCGAGTTACTAACCAACCGGCTCGCTTTGAGGATATCCGCGAAGAGAGTTTTTCTCGAAACTGATCCAGGATGCAAGCCGTCGGAAACGCTACTGTTTCCTTGATCGAAAGATCGCGAGCTCTTCAGCCGTTATGACGCCGTCAGCATTCGTGTCGGCGTCATCTATTTTGATGATCATTACCCGCCATTCATCGGCAGTAAGGCGTCCGTCTTTATTCCGGTCGAATTTTTCAATTTGCTTAATACTCCACTGCTGGACCACGTCATTGGGAGCAACTGCTTGCACTTTACCTAGAGCGGGTTGAGAGCCTAATCGAAGCAAGAGGTCCTTGAGTTCAATTTCTTCCAAGGTTCCGTTGCCATTTAAATCGAGATTCTCGCTGGGCGCTGGCAGACTCGACTCCGGCAGATTACTCGCCTCCTTGACACTCAAAACTCGGTCCTTGTTCAGATCGTATTTGTCTAGCAAAGACTCAAAGGCTCGGGATTGAAAAGTGCGATTCGCCAGCTGCGTCAATTCTGCTTGGGTTTCAAGTGCCAGCAGCCGAAACGCTCGAGCACGAATGAGTCCAGCGATCCATTGGTCCGTAGTCGCAGGTGAAGCTGGTTTTGAAACCAGTCCTGGCCACATGACTTCGTTGATCGGGTTTGTGTCAAGAATCGCACTCAGTTGATCGTTTAGTTCCGCAGTGGTTTTATACAGCTTCAACAGTTCGGAAGAAAACTCCGATGACGCATCCATGGTGCGGATCAATTCGAGCAATTCGATGGTTAAGAACGACTGCGCTGGTGAAAATCTACCAATTACCCAGGAATAATAGCGGAGCTCACCGGATGGCTTGAGAATCTCCAACTTTGATTGACTATTGATTTCGTTTACCAACGCGGTCATATTCACCAACGAATTTGGAATTGCATCTGCCGCCATCAATTCATGCTGTGTGTTTCCCAACCGGCGGAGCAAGGATCGGATCTGTTCCAGCAGCACAGCTCGTGTATCGGCCATTCCATGTCGATCGAAGTTCTTTGAGAACCGTTGTCTCAATATAATTGCCGCCTGAACTTGAAAAGGCGATCTTCCTTCAGGCATGGCAAGAGTGGCAATCGCTTGCTTCTCAATCTCCATCCTCGCTGCCGGATGCAAGGTAGAATGTGGACCGGTAGATTGCCATGGCTGCTGCCATGATTGCTGAGTATCGCCCAGGCGTTTAACTGCCAGCCAAAACTCAGGTCCCAACGCTTGGCAGCCTGCGAGCTTCTGCAACAGGCTCAGCTTGATCGCTTCATCTGTATACGCATGGCTGATTAGTTCCCAGTAGTAATCCGCGCAAACACGCAGCAGTTCATCATCTTGCCCCGCGTTGATCACCTTGTGCTCGATCCACTCAATGATCGGTAGATAATCCTGACTCGCCGTAGAGCTTGTCGGTTCCTCTTTGTTTACGTTTGATTCCGGTGGGTTGGAGTTCTCGCCGGAAACCGTCAGCCGATTGACGACCGGTTGAAAGTACTGCTCTGCCAGGGCAAGGATATGCTCAACATCATTGCCGCTCGGCACGAAGCCATTGATGGAACAGCCTTTTTGGTTGGGTAACACGGTTACACTGGTATTGGGATAGTGCCTCTGCAGTATCGCTTCCAGCTCTTGCAAACCGTCGACGGTTACCATGGAACTGGCATGCTTTAGAATTCGTTTCTGCCAAGCCAGCTTCCCTTGATCCAACTCATGGACCAGCAGCCGCGCAAAGTCGTCGCGAGAAGTTGAGTTACGCAGAATCGAAAAGCCCAGTTCGTCCATCGTTGAAGAGTACCGTACGGACTGCGTT
>JANRMD010000026.1:0-29512 GCA_033761895.1 Pirellulaceae bacterium
CATTGTCGAAAGCCTTGGGTCTGGTTGTTTTGAAGTGTCGTAACTCCTTTACATACCAGAACTAAGGCTTTCGCGCTACAGGGCTCAATCAAAAAGCGTATGCAATATCCGGGCTAGCCGCGGGTCTCGAAGTTTGGAGCGTGCACGGATTTGGCACGTTCCAATGGGAGTTGAGCTGGATTATCGGCGATGAATAACTGCTCCTTCGGTCACCCGCGGCTAGCGCCGTCGGCTCACTAAAAAAACAGGCCGCTAGCCGCGGGTCTCGAAGTTTGGTGCGTGCATGGATTGGGCTCGTTCCAATGCAAATTGAACTGGAAGACAATTGTGCGACCGTCAACGCCATAATTCTAAAGTGGACAACGCAACAATCTCGCCGGAAACGGAATCCCAACGCAGTAAAATGAGACATTGGTGTCGTAATTCGGTCCCTCAATCAACGGTTGCTACTGCCTGCAAAATCGATACATCACGACTAAGCAAACTGAGGGAGCGTCTTGAATCTTACGTTTCGCACAGCCTGCGAGTCGAAACGAACCTAGGTTGACTTAATCACCCTTGTCGGTCCTCAATCTACGGTTCGTACCATGACCTTAGCAACGATTGAACATCTCGAGTCGAATATTCGAGGCTATGTGCGTTCTTTTCCTGTCGAGTTTGATACTGCATGCGGGTCGTGGCTGACCGACGTTGATGGTCGGCGGTATCTCGATTTCTTTGCGGGTGCGGGAACGCTGAATTACGGCCACAACAACCCGCTCGCGGTGACCGCTTTGCAAGAATACCTCGCACGAAATGGGGTCATGCATGGCCTCGATACCGCGACTCGCGCCAAGACGCGGTTTCTTGAAAAATTCAGTGAAGTGATTCTCCAGCCACGATCGCTTGACTACAAAGTTCAATTTACTGGACCAACGGGTACAAACGCAGTCGAAGCGGCCACAAAACTCGCCCGCAAGCTGAAGCAGCGGTCGCACATCGTGGCCTTCACCAATGCGTACCACGGTCACTCGCTCGGTTCATTGGCACTGACCGGCAACCAGTACTATCACGATCTAGCTTATGGATCGCACAACAACGTGACACATCTGCCCTTCGATGGTTACCTTGGCGACTATGACACATCCGAGATCCTCAGCAAAATGCTCAGCGATGGCAGCAGTGGTCTGCCCAAGCCGGCGGCCGTGATCCTTGAGCCAATACAAGGTGAAGGCGGGATCAACGTTGCTTCCAATGCATGGCTCCAAAAAATTGCGACGATCTGCAAGCAGCATGATGTGCTACTGATCGCTGATGAGATTCAAGTTGGCAATGGTCGGTCCGGGACATTCTTTGCGTTTGAACCATCAGGGATCCGCCCAGACCTCGTCTGTCTTTCCAAGTCAATCGGCGGAGGGTTGCCGATGTCAATCGTGTTGATCGATCGCGAGTGCGATATCTGGCAACCTGGTGAGCACACCGGAACATTCCGAGGTAACAATCTGGCTTTCGTAGCTGCCCATGCATTACTCGAGTATTGGCGCGGCGAGCAGTTCGTGAGCACGATTGCGCACCGCAGCAACCTAATTCGCGAGCGTTTGAACGGCTTCGTTCGCGACTTTGGCAGTGATCGAATCAGCATTCGTGGTCGTGGCATGATCTGGGGCATTGAAACGCGCGAAGCGGAACTGGCCAATAAGATCTGTCGCGAGGCTTTTCAACGAGGCCTGATGGTTGAGACCTCTGGTGCCCGCGATCAAGTCGTCAAGCTCTTGGCGCCTCTAACAACTGCCGACGATGAACTGCATTTGGGGCTGAATATTCTTCACGAGGCATTTCGTGTCTTCTACCCGTCATCGGCTAGCATGGCTCTGCCGTCCCTAGACTTGCCTACGGCCAGCCTTATGAACGGTTCAACCATGCAGTGCTGATACCTCGCCCCGGCGGCACTCCTCCGTTGCAAGTAATCCATCAATCATCCATCGCCGCTCCGTTGTTAATTGAGTGGCGCACTTTATGGCGAACTCTATGAACCAAGTTGCAGTCTGCAAGGAAATAACGTCGGCACTGGCTTCCTTCGTCGAGCTCTTCGAACAGCAAGTTGAGCGAACGCCTTACGCGGTGGCCATCGAGTTCGAAGGCAAAGCAACCTCCTATACCGAACTGAACCAGCGAGCCAACCAACTGGCCAGTTTTCTGTTGCTAAATGGATTTGAAAGTGAAGATCGCATTGGAATATGTCTTGATCGCTCAGACACGGCGATCATTGCGATGCTGGGAATCCTTAAGGCGGGATGTGCCTTCGTTCCTCTCGACCCGGAGTTTCCTCCAGATCGGTTGGCTTACATTGTTGAACATGCTTCCATCCGAACGATCTTGTGCGATGAAGGCTATCGGCATCTTTACTCCGTAAGTTCCCAGTTGGAGTTAATTGACCCCAACGATCCAGCTTTGTGGGAAGGGAACAGTGGGAATCATGAGCTGAACTTGGCTCCCGATGCGCTGGCCTACGTCATGTACACATCGGGCTCAACCGGCAAGCCGAAAGGGGTTCAGATTGAGCACCGCAGTCTAACGACTTACTGTCTAGCCGACGTTGAATTGTACAAGCTACAGCCAGATGACCGCACGTTGCAGTTCTCAACGCTGAACTTTGACGTCGCCATTGAAGAGATCTACCCACCTCTGCTGGTTGGCAGCGCTGTGGTCGTGAGGCCTCGCGTCCGAGCGAATGCAGCCATCGAGCTTTCGCATCTGGTCGAATCCAACGCGATCACGGCTTTGCACATTGCGACCGCTTACTGGAACGAATGGGTCGACTTGATGGCGGCCTCGCAGGTACGAGTGCCCGCGAGCTTACGGTTGGTTATTGTCACTGGCGAAAAGATTTCGGTAGAGCATTATCGACGTTGGCTGAGCTTGTGCGACCACAAGATACTCTGGTGCAACGCTTATGGACCAACAGAAACAACGGTCACCTGTACCGCTTTCATTCCTGATGACAGTTGGGATGAGCCGCAAATGCCCATCGGCAAGCCTCTCCCGGGCTACACCGCGTTCATTTTGGATGACCAATTGAAGCCGGTTGTCGGGAATGATACCGGAGCACTTTTCATCGGCGGCCCTGCCCTGGCCCGCGGTTACCTCGATCGACCGGACTTGACCGAGAGAGCATTTCTACATGTAACTTTGCCTGGAAGTGAAGAGCCCCAGCGGATCTACCGAACAGGCGACTTAGCGCGTTGGTTACCCAGCGGCGATATCGAATTCGCAGGTCGGGTCGACCATCAAATGAAAGTCGGTTCGTATCGCATTGAACCGGGCGAGATCGAGTCGGTAATCCATCAGAATCCAAGCGTCCGGGAATCGTTAGTCGTTTGCGATGAAGTGCAAGGCCAGAAATACTTGGTCGCATACGTTGTTCGCAATGGGGCCATCGAGTCTTCGGAAATTGTCGCTTACCTGCGCGAACGCTTGCCTGTCTACATGGTTCCCACACGTTACATCTTCATCGAGGCCATGCCCAAGACCATCAACGGCAAAATCGACCGCCGCGCGTTACCGCCTGCCTCCACTGCTGAACTCGCGCGTGAATCGGACAAACGCGAAGCTACCTCAGATCTTGAACGCGAACTGGTAAAGATCTGGTCTTCGGTTTTGAACGTGCCCGAAGTTGGAATTGATGACGATTTCTTCCTACTCGGTGGCAGTTCGTTACTCGTTACTCGAGTCATTGCACAAATCACTTCGCGATTCAAATATGCAATTCCCGTGCGAGATTTCTTTGCCAACCCAACCATAGCCAGCCTCGCTCTGCAGTTACAATCTGTGGACGTTATGGCGAACACGCCGGTTGGTTCCGAGCAACACGCACAGATCAGCCGCCGGTTGCGGTCTCGCCTACCCAAGATCATTCCATTCGAGCTTGATAGTTTGAGTTGTAAGCTGGCCGGGATTCACTATCCGCCGGTGGAGCAAGCGGCTAGTAAGCGGCAGGCTATCGTGATTGCGCCTGCCTATGGTCACGAGTACGCTCGCTCTCATCGAAATCTGCAACAGCTCGCCATCCTGCTTGCTCAGTCGGGCTTGGATGTGTTGCGTTTTGACTATGCGGGCACAGGCAACTCCGAGGGAGATCATGAGCGGATAAGTTGCCATCAATGGTCCCATGACTTAGCCGCCGTTCTGCGATTTGCCAAGCAATTGCCGGGAGTGGCGGGCGTGCATGCTCTGGGGATTCGCCTGGGAGCGTCCCTTTTGTGCAGTGCTGATCTGCAATCGCAATTTAATGAGATCGACCAACTCATCTGTTGGGATCCCGTCATTGATGGATCGGAATACTTGCAGGCTATCGATGCTTTCCACTACCGTGAGCTGTCAGGACTGACGCGGTTTCTCAGTCGACGATCTGCCAGCGGCCAGGAGCGGCTCGGTTACGCTTGGCCGCCATCGTTGGCCGATGGAATTAAGTGCATTCAGGCGGATTGTTTTGCAAGATCGACCGCAAGAATGAAGTCGCTGATCTTCAGCGAGCGGCAGTCTACGAGCGAGCGAATCGAAATTCAGATTCCTGTTGGCTGGCAGTCTCGCACTGTCGATGATGAAATTTACTGGAATGATCAAGCGTACATCAGTAGTGCATTTGCATCGCCCAGCGTGTTTCGAACTGTACTAGAGTTACTACAAGGCTGATACTACAAGGCTGAGTCTATGGAATCAACACATTGCTTTGGACAGTTCGAGAACCTGCTGGGCGTTTACTGCACACCAGAAACTCACGCTCGCAGCAAGACCGCTGTGATCATGCTAACACCTGGAATGCTGCATCATGTCGGACCAATGCGGTTGCATGTTCAATTGGCTCGAAGGTTGGCGGAGCAAGGAATTGCGTCTTTGCGTTTCGATTTATCTGGCATTGGTGAGAGCCTAGCGGTTGGTTCACAAGGAACATCGCTACAGCGGGCTCAGCGTGAAGCCGGTGAAGCGATGGATTGGCTTCGAACTCGATTCGGATTTGAGCAATTCATCTTGTTTGGACTCTGCTCTGGTGCAGATGATGCGCTCGCCACGGCTGTTCATGATGATCGTGTCGTTGGGCTTTCGATGCTCGACGGGTGTGGCTATCGAACGCCATGGTTCTATATCAACTTTGTATGCTACAAGTACCTACCAAAGTTGCTGAGTATCAGGAAGTTCGCTGATAAAATAACCGGTTGGCTGCACCCGCGTGCCAACGCGCGAACCATGCCGATGGGCGTCGACATCCGCGAATATCCGGAACGAGAGACTGCAGAAAGCCAATTGACGGGACTGGTCAATCGCGGAGTGAAGATGCAGTTTGTGTACACAGGTGGCTCGATCGATTACTACAGCTACGAAGACCAGTTCTTTGACATGTTTCCCGCTCTGGCAAAGTACAAACCCCACAAGTTGAACAGTCAGACAC
Organism: Pirellulaceae bacterium; assembly: GCA_033761895.1. GTDB lineage: Bacteria > Planctomycetota > Planctomycetia > Pirellulales > Pirellulaceae > Aureliella. The sequence continues at coordinate 5,426 of JANRMD010000026.1, forward strand.
GCCGTAGTTCAAGTTGCAACACGGATCCTATCGCAGTTGAATTTCTCCCCGAAGCAGATCATCTGGTCATGATCAAGTCGGACCGCGAGGCCTTGCTCAACAAGCTGATCGTTTGGATGAAAGGAACGGCGAGTTTTACTTCGGCATCAAACTTAGAGGCGGATCCACGGTCGGTCTCGAATGCTACGGCTAATGCTCTGCCCACCTTAGAGTTCAGTATGAATTCCAGCTATGCCACGAACTGTCAATGAAGCTTAGGCTCGCGACAGAGTTAGCGGGTTAGAACGATCAAAGAGCGAGTCCCTCGCCAGTTCGGGTAGCGGAAGCCGTCAAGGCTTTCGAGGGCCACCGCATTACTTTCGAATGCTTGAAGGGTTAGCGGCGGCTACCAGAGCAAAAACCGGGGCTAACGCCCATCGGTTAATCCCGCAGATTTACTCTGCGGATCGTTCGGTTTCTCACTAATATTCAGACGCGGTGACGAATGGCGACAAGGGCTGAGGTTGTTAGCAGCCTACGCTTCGCCGAGTCGCAACATCCCGGCCGGCTCGTCCTCGAAATGCTTGACGCATTCCGCTACCCAGAAACCTCATGTGGACAGAGCGTTAGTTCTTCAATAGTTCCAGCATTGCCTTACCCATGGCTTCTCCTACGTCCATATAGACCTCAGCTTTGCCGCCGTAGTGCCCGTTGCCGCTGCCTCCTTGGGCCATCGGGTTGGTATAGACAGTTGCAACGTTGCCTTTGAATTCTGGGTACTTGCCTGCGGCGCCATCCACAGCGAGGTGGGCGTCGAGAATTTGAGCGCCTAGTCCCGTACTGCCTTTCACCGATTCACCCATCGTGGCCAGAACGAACTTTGCGTTGGGGGCGTTAGACTCTTTGCGCAACTGCTTAATGAAATGCACCAGGTTTTGTTCGTAGCGGGCAGCGTGACCGGGGTTGCCCGCATCCTTTTCACCTTGCCAGAAGAAAAATCCAGCGACCTCATAGCCTTGGGCTCCTGGGTAGTGTTTTTCTAGTTCGGATAAAGCCCGTTTTGCATCACCGGTATCAGAGTCCCATTGCTTGCCCGCATACCAGTCGATCGGCTTGCCGTTCTTATCCAACCAAGGTCCTGGTTCAGTCGTCAGTCCTTTGCTGGGGTCCATCTCCCAAGACTCGGGTTTGTCTTTGTATCCAGCGTAGATCATTCGCTTTTCTGCGCCCGCCTTATCCTTGGTCACAAACTCGAAGCGCTCACTCCCTGGCGGCAGCAGATCCCAACTGAGGCTTCGATTACCGATGCAGCATTTGAGTATCATCACGGGTGCCTCGATCGCATCTCCCAGTGGATGACCGATCCCTAGCTCTGGGCCCAGCGTCCCGCCACTTACGGTCATCCATTCGTTGTTCAGTGGCCCTTTGCCCGACATGTAGCGCACGAAGCGGACATCTTTTCGCACCAGCCATGCTCCCGCATCATCGACTAGATACGGATACTTCTTTTTCTCCTTGACGGCGTGTTCCAGGGAGATCTCGCTACCTTTCACTTTGCCAAGGCCAACCATGTTAGATTGGCCGAGCAGGATGAAAACTTGGACCGGCTTGGTCATGTCCGCTGGTTTACCATCAACGGCGAGTGGTTGCTGGGAAATCGCAATGCCTTGCAACGCAAGTGACAAGAGCAGTGCGCAGCCAAGACCTAAAGTCGATCGCAATCTGAATTTGTTCATGGCTGTTGCCTTCTACTCGTGGAGTGATGGTATCAGGGGCAAGTGGCGTTCAGTGAAGATCTACTTGGTAGTGACTCGATCTTCGCCTTGAATTACACCACCGCCAATGGTTCGTCCCGTCAGGAACCCTCTAGTATCTCCAACTCTGAAGCCGGTCAATTCTTGCTCGAAGGTAACCAAAAGATCAAGTCTTCCGTCACCATTTAGATCGACCAACTTATATCGCGGCTCACCTTTCGATGGATTGCGACTCAGCGAGTTTTCGTTCCCTGTGCGGCCAAAGCGAAGCGAATTTACGTCTACAGTCTGAGCATTAAATTGAGCCGTGGAGAGAATTGCAACTTCGATGTGACCTTTACTGCGTACATTGATGGTGTTCTGGGCGTCACCCGGCTTGATATCGATCAGAATGTTCGCTGTCTCCAACACGTCAGTTAACCGAACTATCACGGTACCTACACCTGACAAACCGCCACCGTCAGTCGCACTCACGGTCAAAGTGAAAACTGGAGCGGTTTCAAAGTCGAGTGCCGCAGTGTTCGCCACGCGAATCTGGCCAGTTACTGGATTGATGCTGAAGGTCCCTGCGTTATTACCATTGGTAATTGCGAACGAAACGCTGTCACCATCGATGTCGAACGCTGCAGCTGTCCCGACGATAGAACCATTGAGTGAGTTCTCAGCGATTGAGAATGTCGAATTACCAACTACGGGCGCATCATTGACGGGATTCACATTTAAGGTAACTGTTGCTAGGCCGCTACGGAGACTCCCATCGCTAACAAAATAGATGAAGCGATCAACACCATTGAAGTTTGCGGCAGGTACGTAAACAAATGAACCGTCGGCCCTGAAGTCGAGTGTTCCATGGCTTGGTCCACTATCCAAGACAGCTGTGAGAGGGTCGCGATCAGGATCGCTGTCATTGTCCAAAACCCCGGGAGTTAAGACACTCAAGCGAGCGTCTTCTTGAACTGAGTAAGCATCATTTTGGACAACTGGCGCACGATTAGGCGTGAAGTTGGTAATGAAACCAATGTCATCAAACCACAGTCGGACATCGGGACTGACTACGGGGCCGTCGTAACCAATCTTAAAGCTCGTGATATACTCACCTGCTGGGGCGCTCAATCCAAAGAACGTGTCGCCCTGACTGTTTGCTTCAGAAATTCGCCGCGAAGCAGATACCGAGCCGCCTCCGGATAGATATGCAGTCGTGGTGACTATGCCATAATCGCGTCCCGTAAGCGACAAGGCAGTGATACCAATTTTAATCACATGTTCATTAGGAACGCCGTTGGCTATATTTCCGAAACCAAATGTAGTCGACCGAAAGCTCTCAAGCCCCGCGAATCCGACAGTGGCGAACGCGCCAACGCCAGAAATTGGACGATTATCACCTGGAGTTCCGCCACCCCAATTATTTGTTTCCGGCGAAGTTGGCCCAAAACCAATGCTCTTCGATTGCTCTACACCAAATTCATATTGGCTGGCAAGTAAAGTTCCATCAATTACGCCACCTGCATTCCGCGCGAACGCCACTGCGACCTCGGCCGCGAATTGCGTATTGGTAAGCGTTGATCCGGTGGCAACGAAATCCACCGCGTTGAGTGCCTCGATGTTCTCATCATAAACTCCTACCGTCGCCGCAAGCAACTTTCGCCCTTCGAGCGATTCAAATCCTAGATTGCGTAAGCGTCGCATGCGCGATGTCCGGGTCAGTTGCTTGTGGTTGCCGAATAACATGAGCAGATCCTCAAATAAGCTTGTGGGATTGGCGTTAAACTGGAGTTGGGAATTTCCGCGGGAGATGACTATACATTACCTCTTGACCGACTTAAATCACCCTATCGGAGGTCATAAATAGTAATTACTGCGGCCTGGGTGAAACCGCAGAAGGCCGCTGGTAAAGAGCTTCGTCACGTTGGAAAGCTTCGTTTGCTCCATGTACAATAAGTCCGCCCCAACTTCTCGGCTCGTCTTGACAGCGCATTGTCTTGTTTAGCTTCGTTCATACTCTGAGCTAGTCACCGCAAGTCGTCGCGTGGTCGCTTCTCTGCAAGATGCGAACCACCCAACACACGGTCAGTTGTGCGGCTTGTAGGCAGCCGAATCGCGATCGAAAGAATTGTACAGCCTATGTGCTATCATCTGCGCAAATCATACTATGCAGCATCTCTGGCACTGTTGGGCGGACTCCTGCTGTCCAACGCGACGGCACAGGTTCCCCCTGTGCAGGTACCTACAGCACAGGTGCCTATAGCGCAGGGCCCAACACAAGCAGGACAACGGGCATCTTCACTCCCGCGATTTCAAGAGGCTAACGAGCAAAGAGTCATCACGCGAACGTTCAGCAACTCGACGTTCGATATTCCACTGACTCTCTATTCAACTCCATCCTCATCTTCAGCTGAGGCCACGGCCAGTGTTAAAACCACACTTACCCTTGGGCCGATTGGACGCAGCGACAACTACCTGGGCAAGTCCGCACGTATCAACTCGCCCTTGGCTGGTCAAGAGTTTGTGGTTGCGCCCAACACTTACCTGCCTGTCAACATTCAAGGTGAATTGCCAGAGTTCACGACTTATCGTAGCTGGTTGATGCTAACCTCAGGCGAGGAGAGCGTCGTCTACAACTTGATGCTCGAGCGTCGTCCATTCCAACTTACGCTCCTCGGTGCCACCAACAATCGACTGGAACTATCGACAAGCAGTCGTGAAATCAAAGTGCCGCTGACGTTCAAGTTGGCCGATGGACAATCCGACCTCACCCAACTGCAACTAGCGATCTCGTCCTTCGCACGCGAGGATGGTCGAGCCATCGAGCGCGAGAAGCTTGAAATTGCTGAAGCAGGTCCACTGGACATCAAGGTTGGAGAGTTTCGCACGCTATCGCTGGTTGGCAAGCAGATGCTACCGGGTAAGTACTGGGCAAAGTTAACCATTCGCGACCGTGCATCGGCGCAGGTATTCGATCTGCTATTGAACTGCGTCGAGCCCACGCAGCGTATCGCGTTAGTGCCGATTACGAATACGAGCGCGACGGTTTGGTGGTGGTCAGCAGAAGCTCGCGTGAAGCTGATTGTGGATGAGACAGCAGGTCGCTTGGCCGATGTGTATCAGCCGCATGTGGAATCGATTGAGCGGCTCAACAATTTCTCGGGTGCAGTGAATCTGGCTGACATCCCAATTACGATCATCGCCGATGGCAGTTCCGCTAGAAACACTCAAATCACTTCCGACGAATCAAAAACCGAATCGCCCCCTGCCCTGCCTTTGACCACCATCTCCGAACGTGCCTCACGATCGTGGGATGTCACGTTCGGTAATCTAAAAGCTGGTAAGTACAAAGCGCGCGTTGCGGTGGCTGGACCGGATCTTGCTAAAGTCGTGGACGAATTCGAAATCACGATTCGCGATCGTCCTCTTTACGCTTTGCTGCCGATTGCTTTCGGCGTGTGCATCTCTTTTCTACTGCACCATTACCTGAAAACTGGACGAGCCAATAGGCTCCGCCAAATTAGCTTGATGCGTGTGCTGAATCAGGTTAAGCGAGACCTGGAGCAGCAGCCTGAATCCGCCGTTTGGCAGAAGCTCTTAGGCGACCTGCGTAAACTTGAAACTGGACTTAGGATCGATAATGGTGGTACGCCCTCGGCAGACTTTGATATTGCGTTGTCAGACATTGATAAACGCCGCAAATTGTTTCTCGATTTATTCACCAAGTGCGCTGAACTCGACAGGGTTTTGGCATCCTATCCTTCCGCCTACGAGGCCAAACGCCGTGAATTCGAAGAGCGTGGCACTCGCCTACGCGGCGTGATCGAGCTGCGATTGCAAGAGTCCTTGGTTCCGGATGGCAAGCTGGCCGCCGTTGACAGCAAACTGGCTGAATTCGAACAACTCAATGACCAAGCTCGACGTCATCGCCTGATCGCGCCCATCGAGGCAATTCTCAAGGAATGCACCGATTTCAAAACCTGGATTGCGACCGATGACAGCCGCTCTGAGGGCTTCAAAGGGCGACTAAACGATCTGCTTGAAAAAGTGTCGAAGATACATGCAGCCGCCACGCAAGGCGAACTGGGCGGATTAGAACAGCGACTGAACGCGGTCTCGGTGGAGTATTCGAGATTGCGAGTGGACGATCTCGACGCTCAGCTTGAGCAGTTAGCGAGCTCGCGGACCGAGGATATTGCAACGAACCAGTGGAAGGAATTTGATGCAGCAATTCAGGATGCCCGCGTAGCGTTAACCCAGTCCAAAGCTGCGGAGCCGATGGGTGAAGAACAGTCGCGATGGATCCGCCAAGCCGCGCTGTCTGCACAGCTTGCCCAAGTCGAGTATTTGCAGGTTGCTGTAAACAACAGTTGTCCGAGTGATGTCCCACAGGGTAAATGGCAAGAATGGATCGACGATGCACAGGTGTATGAACATTTAGCGGACGCTCGCAAGGCTGCGTCTGACAGCGATCCTCCAAATGTACTTACTGCATTTCAGAAGGCTCGCGCAGGATTTCAGTCGGCACTCCAAAAGTCGATCGCACTGCGAGTTAAGGAACTCATCGAACTTGTGCAACGCACGCCCGGAACGCTTAACGATCAACAGTGGACACAGGCATTGAATAACGACGACTTCAAGGTAGCGATCGACGAGTTACGGGCGCTGGGTGAAAGCAAAGATCACAGCAGTACTTTACGTATGCAAAGAAAGTTTATCTCGCAACGGATCAACGTACTGCAGCATGCCGTAGAAGCGTGCCAAGGTTTACTCGTTACTCCTCCGAAGTCCAGCGATAAACCTAAGCACATTGAAACGTTAAAGAACATCGCTGCACAACTTGCTCAAGCACAGCAGCGGTTGGTGCCGCTTGCGGATTCCCACGAACTGTTGCCGCAGCAGTCGTTGCGAGAGGCAAATCAGTTGGTTGAAAACGCTCAAGATGCCTATCAAGCGTTCGTTGATTCGAAGAAAGTCGTAACGCATCAATCGAAAAGCTTTACGGCACTTCGCAACTTTCAGACGCCCACTACCATCTTGCATATGCCGCAGATGACAGGACCACCCGTCACGCAAGGCATGCAAGCCACTGAGCTTCCACCACCCAAGCCACCTGTAAGTGAGGAAGAGCTAATTCGCGCTATCGAAAGCGATGACTGGAAAGTGAAGGTGGCCATGATGTGCCTAGCCACAGCGGGTGGTTTCACTACGCTGTATCTTCCCAATGAGATTTGGGGAGCTTGGTCTGACTATGGTACGGCAGTCCTGTGGGGCTTTGGCCTCAACGAAGCCAGTAACGGAATACTAACGAATCTCTCCAACAAAGGCTTGTGGCCTAAGTAATGGACAAGCAACCAGTCGAGTGGAGCGCCAAGCTTTAATCTTAGGGCTTGTAATATCAGCCGGAACGCGCTAACGTCCGGTTTTCGCCACGGGAACCGGTGCTAGCGCACTGCGGCTAATCCTAAAATTAAGCTCCACTATTGCCCTGTCCAAGTTAGTTTTTGGGTAGCGGAATGCGTCAAGCATTTCGGGAGTATTGCGGTGTCCCTCGAAAGCCATGACAGGCGGTGAGTTTGTGAGCCGTAGGCGCTAGCGATCTGTTTTCTTAGTGAGCCGTAGGCGCTAGCCGCGGGTCTCGAAGTTTGGAGCGTGCATGGAATTGGCTCGTTCCAATGCAAAGTGAACTGGAAGTTATTCTGCATTGGCAGGTCGTTAACGCGCCTTGACGGCTTCCGCTACCCGGGTTTCCGTTATTGTTGCAGCTACGTTATAGCAGGCTAACGTTGCTGCAGTTCACTGATCAGCAATTCGGCTTCGTTGCGAATGGAAGCATCGTTGGCGAGTTTTGCAATTCGTGCCAAGGCGGGTTCTGCCATTCGTCCGAAGGTAGCAATCGCTTTGGGAATCGGATAGAGCGTTTGGGGAGACCGATTTCTTTGGTAGGTAGCATGCTGCGAGCGGGCGGTGATGCTGGCTGCGACAAGCTTGGTCATCTCTTGCTCGCTGGTCGGTGGCATAATCTCCATACGTCCTACTAGGACTCGCAGCATTTGTTTGGGTTTCGGATTGATATGCAAGGGCAACAGCTCGTCCGCTGTCTTTCCCGGGACCATGTAGAGCACTCGAGTTCCGTTTTCGGTGAACCACGACTGCTGCCATGTCGCTACCATGGCTGCGGCTTCCTTTTCATACAAACCTTCAGCAACCAAACTCTCGCGAACCATTTCCGCCAATTGGTCCCGCGTGATCACCTTCAATTGATCGAAAGGCAGTGATTGCCCAGCCCCGATCTCATGGATCCGCATCGCTTGAATCGTATCACCACGAACATCCACCATTATTGCTGAGCGAATGGGCAGAACGCCTAAATTGCGAAGAACCGGACGGTCGCCCTCGAATTGAGTTTTGATTGGCAGCTGAAATTTGCCAACGCCACGATAGAACAGGAACTTTTCAAAGTAACTAGGTGAATTAGGCTTATCGCGATAGTGGACCAGGGCTGAGTCTGTTTCACGAGCGCTGGCATAGTGTTGCTCATTGGGGGCGTGTGGTACCAGCGCGTGAATGATGCTTGCAGTGAGGTTCTGGCGCAAGTCCGCGTCTGTTACATTTGGGACCAGCTCCGAAGTTGGAAGCAAATCGATTTTGCCCCAGTTCAAACTTGATTTCCCGATAGATTCTCCCTCACCAAAAATGTTCTGCTCATCGATGGCTGGTAAGACTTCGCGGACTGGCGGATAAAACTCAGTCAGCATTCCTTCGGGAAATTCGACGCGAACATCCACGGTGCGATGACGGTCGGTATAAAAGTAGGTGACGGGTGTTTCCATGCGAACCCGGCCGCGCAATTTACGCTTTCCGATGTAACGCAGCGGATTGCTGGATAACGACCCGCGATCGAAGACATAATCCGGGAGATCATGATGTTCTACATCCAGCGGTCTGAAATCAAGGAAGACTCCATCGCTACCCGAAAAAGTGGTGAATGTTCCCCACTCGTGAACCGTGAATTCACCCTCGCTGGTCTCCTCAGATGTCGGTGGCTCGTTTGCCCGAAGTTGGGTCGCGATTGCAGTTGTTAAAACGCAAGCTAAAGTGAAACAAGTGATCGACCTTACCATTTGAGTCTCCTTGGATGATTGAGGAATGGACCATTCGGCTCTCCAAGAAACCGGCTACATTGAGCCTGTGCCGGGAGATGCTCACCGAACTGCACTACGGATACAGAGCATTAGTCGCAGAGACACCGGTGGTAGACCGGCTGATCGCAGCAAGAATTTGGTGTCGATCGGCGAGAAGTATCCATTTTCCGTCTATTTTTGCAGAACCTGCCGGTCTATTCCCTGAGGTGCTGCGTCTTGTTGGGTGTGAGAATATCGGCTGCGATAATTGGGGCGTGATTGGGGTTTATCGAAAGTGATGCTTGTTGAATGACCTAAGTAACGACTTACGAACCGAGCGAGAGACCTCAGCATGCCAACTGGATGTTCAGTTCTGGTACCGGCGAGTCTTTGCATTTTGTCATTCTCGATTGATATCGCCAATCGATGCTGAGGATGCAACGCAGGAGACATTCGTTCGCGCGCTGGGGCGTATCCATGAATTGCGTGTCACGGCGGCCATGGGCGGTTGGTTGCGGCAGATCGCACATAACGTCTGCGTGGATATGATTCGGCGCCAGAAGGTCCGGCAAACATCACCCGCCAATCTCAACGAAGTAGCGGGCGACTCAACCGAGTCCATCAGTGGACGTGAGAGCCGTGAGCATCTGATTCAACTGGTACATGCACTTCCCGAATCACTGCGCGAGATCGTGTTGCTGCATTACTACGACAACATGACCTACGACCAAATGGCGGCTTGGTTGAATGTGGCGAGATCGACCGTCAACGATCGACTGAGCAAAGCGAGGCAACTCTTGAAACAACAACTAACTATGGAGCATGCGCCATGAGCGATTGTGAAGGCGTTCGCTCCCAGTTAAGTGCGCTGATCGATGGGGAGCTTTCCAGCACCGAATCACGGGTTGTCGAAAACCACTTGCAAGCCTGTACCGCTTGCAGGCAAGAATTGGAATTGCTGACTGATATCGACAACAGATTGACGCGGGCTCTCGACGTCAGCAGTCTCGAACGCAAGTGTGCCGAGATCTTGCAAGCCGCCAAAACTATGCCGCCTATGGAACGGGTGAACTCTGGCTGGCATGCTTGGCGATTGGTTTCAGTTGGTCTGCTGGTGGTCGCCGCCACTGTCTTGCTGGCCTTGTTCCCTGTTTTCTGGGAAAAGGACTCGACACACCCGCCTGCGCCTAGCCTCAATCTCGTGGCGCAGTTGACGCGCGCCACAGGGCCAGTTCAGTTTCTGCAGCCTGGCGAAACGAACTGGACAGAGGTTGCTCCAAACGCTCGGAAGTCCCTTGCCGCAGGTTCGCGGCTGAAGACCGCAAATGGTGTCCTGTGTGAGATTGCGACCACATCCCAAGGCGTACTGCGAATGAATGAGTCCGCCGAAGTTGTCTTTGTGGATGCAGACAGGGTGGAGTTGATCGCGGGAAAACTATGGTGCTTGACGCCTAATTCATCCAACATCGAAGTTGTCATTCCTGAAGCTAACCAGCAAGCGCCCGCGCCTTTGGTTTTTGCATGCCCAAGCTCAACTGAGTTGCAATGCATGACGGGAGATTGGACCGTAACGTGCGATTCAATCTCACGAAACAACTCGACAGCCACGATGACCCTGGGTAGTGTGTCGTGCTCAGTGGAACCGGGGGAGACTGTGTCGATTAATCGCGAACAAAAGATCGATCGTAAATTAAGTGTCGATGCCTCGTCCAAGATCTGGCAACTTCCGTTGCTTGCGATTGGTGCAGAAGTGGACGAAGAATTGGTCGCCTTACTTGATCGCATTCTCGCACCCATAGGAATGTCCAAGGCCCGAAGTTTGAATGAAGATCAGCTTCGCAGTTTAGGACCAGTTGGCGCTATTCCTTTGCTGGCCTACGCCTCCGTTGAATCCCCCACTAAATCGTTAGCTAACCCGGCAGCCGATCACCTACACCTCCGACGCACAGCAGTGCGTTTAGCATCCGAAATGGTCGATGAACGAGGAATTCGGCTGTTGAAGGAATTGACCGCAGACCCAGATGAATACATCTCTAGTGTTGCCAAGGGCACCTTGAATCGTCTCAACCCCCAGCCACACTAGATCAACCAAGAGTGCATGACCTTACCGCCAACATCCGTCAAACGAAAATCTCGACCTTGATGTCGATGGGTCAGTTGCAAATGATCCAAGCCGAATAGATGCAAGAGTGTTGCATGGAAGTCATTCATGTGAACAGGATCGGCGGTGATACCCCAACCGATATCATCCGTCTGGCCATAGACTTGGCCGCCACGAACGCCGCCACCGGCCATCCACAGCGAGAAAGCAAACGGATGATGATCGCGACCTGTGTTAGCTTCGCGTCCGTTGCGATTTTCACCCAATGGCGTTCGACCAAACTCGGCTCCCCAAACAACCAAGGTACTATCTAGCATGCCGCGTTGCTTGAGATCCTTGAGTAGGGCTGCGATGGGTTGGTCGACCACCCAGCTGTTGTAACGCAAATCCTGCTCCAGATCGCTATGCTGATCCCAAGCTTCATAAACGATGGTTACAAAACGGACTCCGCGTTCCACCATACGCCGCGCCAGCAAGCAATTTCGTGCGAACGACAGATGAGCGTTGGCAACGTTACCCCGACCGGTTGCTTGAGGATGCTGTGCTCGCTCCACACCGTAGCGGTCTAGCGTTCCAGCGGTTTCACTTTTCAAATCGATGAGTTCGGGTGCCGCGGATTGCATACGGAACGCCAACTCGTAACTCGCAATACGGCTGGCTATCTCTGGATCATGCATGCGGTTGTAGTGAGTCTGATTGAGTGACTTGAGCGTATCGAGCCCACGCCGCTGCAGTTCGTTAGGCATGCCATCGGGATTGGTCAAGTTTAGTACCGGTTCGCCTTCATTGCGAAACAACACTCCAGCGTAGTGCGATGGCAGGAAACCGCTTGACCACAGCGATGTGCCACCGCTTGAACCTCGACCGCTGGTCAGGACCACATATCCCGGCAGGTTTTGTGATTCGGAGCCGAGGCCATAAGTCAACCAGCTACCCATGGTCGGTAAACCAAAGGTTGCTCGTCCGCAGCTCAACAGCAACTGGCCAGGATGATGATTGAATTGCTCCGAATGCATACTGCGAATCATGAGCATATCGTCGGCGCAGGTGGCGAGATGCGGCAGGAAGTCGGAAAAGTCCATCCCGCATTCACCATGTTTGGACCACTTCCGCGGCGATCCCATGAGCACAGCGGAGTCTTTCTTGATGAAGGCAAAACGCACTTTGTCTAGCATCTCAGCCGGCAGAGGCTTGCCGTGCAACGCGTTCAACTTGGGCTTGGGTTCAAATAGATCCAACTGCGATGGTGCGCCGGCTTGCAATAGAAAAATGCAGTTCTTGGCCGTAGGTGCAAAATGCGAAGTCTTGGTTGAGAGCGGGTTGGTTGGTTCTTCCCCATGCGCTCGCGATAGTCCTCCGTCGGACGCGAGCATCGCACTGAGCGCCGCCATACCTAGTCCGCTTGCTGACGTGGTCAGGAAGTCGCGTCTGAGTTGTTCGATGTAGTTTTGTCGATCCGACATGGCACTTACTCTCGAGTGATAAACTCGTCTAGATTGATCAATATCCGCGCTGTAGCGATCCAAGCGGCGACGACTTCCGGGCTGTAGCCATCCACCTTCGTGGCAGCCATTAGTTTCTTCGCATCTTCGTTATGCGACTCATACCATTGCCGCGATTCTTTGAGCAGATTCTCCAACTCGCTGATTTCATACTCAGTCGGTGGACGCGCGACGCACCAACGGAAGGCCAATGCAAGTCGCTCGGACTCTTCCAGCTTGGGATCGCAATTCAGCGCGCGAACCGCGAGCGCCCTGGCAGCTTCGGCAAACGATTCATTGTTCAAGGCCACCAGCGCTTGCAGGGGCGTATTCGACTTGCTTCGATCTACGCAGGTTAGATTCGCATCGGGGCAATCGAAAGTGATTAGATTGGGATGCGGAGCTGTACGTTTGAAAAACGTGTACATACCGCGACGGTATCGATCGGCGCCCTCTGAAAGATTCCACTTGAAATTGCCTGCGTAACTGAGTTCAGCAATTCCGGGTGGCAGCAGCGGATAAACGCTTGGCCCACCGACTTTGCGTGACAACAATCCAGCCACGTCGAGACTGATGTCGCGAACGATCTCTCCTTCGACGCGCATTCGATTCTGCCTGGCCAGCAAACGGTTTTGGGGATCGACCTCCATCAGATCATTACGATGCGCTGACGATTGTCGGTAGGTAGCTGACATCACAATGTTCTTGATCAGTGATTTGCGGGACCAAGCGGTGACAGTGCTAGATCGACCATCATTGAAGCCGATAAACTCGGCGGCCAACCAATCCAGCAACTCTGGGTGGGTGGGCAGTTCGCCGCGCACCCCAAAGTCATTGGCGGTCTTGACGATTCCAGTGCCAAACAACAAACGCCAAACATGATTAACGGTAACACGTGGTGTAAGTGGGTTTTCTTTTGAAACCAGCCAGCGCGCCAAATCCAGTCGATCGCCAACGCTAGAGCGAGTCTGGAGTTGGGGTAAGGTCGAAAATCCTGAGGGCTGCACTTCGGCATCAGGCATGGGCTCCAGGAACTCACCGCGGCGGAGGACCAGTGTTTTGCGAGGGTCCTTAGTGCGTTGAACCAACACACGAGCCGCTACTTCCGGTTTGGAGGGTTCCTTCTTCTTGAGTTCTTCAATGGCTTTGGCGGCATCTTGCGTCGCGGGATACACATGGGCGAAGTGCTCAACCAGCTCTTGCTGTTGCGACTCGCTCCGTTGCTCGCGCGGAGCTTTCAGCAACTTCACGATCTTCTCAGGCAGACTCGCTTCAGGTGACATCTCCGACTGAAACGTAATCTTGCAGCGGCCGATCGTATGCTGCGTACCGTGCTGCTGATGTAAGCGAACACGTACAAAGGTGGGCTGCTGAAACTCGAGCGGATCTTTCAACTGAAGCTCCAGCCAATGCGGTTTACCCGTTTCATTCGCGATCGCCCAACCGCCATCGGTAACTTTGCCATCGATAGTCTTAGTGGCTGGAAATCGGTTCTGTTCGTAATCCGCTTTGGCTGCGGTGAATTCCCATGTTTGTGCGTTGGAAAAATCTGCAGATGTTGAAGACTCGACTACAACTTCGCTGATCACAAAGTTTCCGTTTTCAGCGCGACCGGGACCTTTCTTGGGCAAAGACGAGTCCGTTAACAGATCCAACCTTAGGACTCGAACCTGCGCATCCTTTAGCTGGCCAGAGATGGTGTAATCAGTCGTCAGCGGCTTGTCCCCTGAGACAAGGAAGGAGTTGTCCTCGAGCGCTTTAAACGTTAACTGCGAATCCTCGGAGTGAAAGACGGGGTTATCCAAAAGTCGACGCTGGCTTTCGATTCGCTCCAGCGCGTTCAGCTTCTCAAGCGATGCATTTTCCCATTCCATTTCAGCTTCAATGAAGTCTGGCGAAGTCAAAGCAGTTTTGGCTTGCGCTAACTCGTCATCAAACTTGGCTTTGGCGACCCGATACGATTCGATTTCCTCAACGGATTTGGGAACGACGTGCGTTTGTTCGTCGCCGTTATTGAAGAATGCGAACAGCTGATAGTACTCACGCTGGGTGATGGCATCGTACTTGTGCGTGTGACAGCGAGCGCAACCAACCGTCAAACCGAGCCATACTGCGCCGGTGGTTTCAGTGCGATCAAAACATGCCTCGACACGAAATTGCTCTTGGTCGGTACCACCTTCAGTGTTGGTCAGCGTTTGGCGATGAAAAGCAGTCGCCAAGCGTTGCATATCTGTCGCTTCGGGGAGTAAATCGCCTGCGAGTTGTTCGATCGTGAACTGGTCGAAGGGCATGTCTGTGTTAATGGCATCGATGACCCAATCACGATACCGGTAAGCATCGGGTCGTGGGTTGTCCTTTTCGTAACCATCGGAATCGGCATAACGAGCCATGTCCAACCAGTGTCGACCCCAGCGTTCGCCAAAATGCGGCGAATCAAGCAGACGATCAACAACTGCTTCATAGGCATTGGGCTGCGCATCATTCACGAACGCATCGACTTGCTCGACCGTGGGTAGCAAACCCGTTAGATCCAAGCTTAGCCGACGAATCAAGGTATAGCGGTCGGCTTGTGCGGATGGAGAAATCCCTTGCGACTCGAGTTTCTCCAATACAAAATTGTCGATAGGGTTAACGACCCATGCGTGTTGTTTTGGCTTCGGTGGCGAGACATGTTTTAGGGGCTGATAGGCCCAATGGCTGTTCTTTTCAGTTGTCCCGGATGCGGGCCACTGAGCCCCGCGATCAATCCAAGTGCGCAGCAGGCCAATTTGTTCTGAGGACAGACGCTGGCCTTCAGGGGGCATGATATGGTCCGCGTCGAGGCCAGATACATATTGAATTAGCAGACTTTTGGCGCTTTCGTTGCGCAAGATGGCTTTACCCGAATCGCCTCCGATAAAGGCTGCTTCACTGCGATCAAGTCGCAAGCCTGACTCCTGTTTCTCAGCCCCATGGCAGGACCAACAGCGAGCTCGGAGGATGGGCTGAACGTCGCGTACGAAATCGACCTCGCGATCGACGGCCGGTGGAAGCTCTTGTGAGTGCCCTGCCCTGCTAATCGCCACAGCCAGGACCACCCATAGTATGCACCGCACTGCCTGGTTTTCATTCCATGGTGTTTGAACATTCATTACAAGTTGCATTCAAGTTATCGATTCACCTTGTGCCTGAATTTGGGTGTTGTAAGTGTCAGCTTACTTGGCCCGCGCCGACTAAACAATCAGCTTGCTTAGGCCGCTCCGCTCGTATCAAGCACCCATGATTCATGCTGGAAGCGCCCAATACTGCCCTAATGGGCGTTAGAATTCACAAATCTGCAAAAGTCAAATGCAATTTATTAAGTTTTGCGCTGGGATCACCGGATTCCTGTTTCTCAAGCAGCCAGTGTCGCGAATCGTGAGTTCCATGCCATACTGGAAAGTAGGGCAGCGGGCGGGGACGCCCGCGCTCCGATGGGACCAACTTTTATGAACCACAGAGGTCTGCAGGTAGCGCACGTGAAAATGCCTTAGTTTTTGTTCGCCATACCTTGAAATTTGGAACTCACCTAAAGTTTCTAGCGCACGGACATCCGGCTTTTCGGAGCGCGGGCGTCCCCGCCGCTTGCGGCATAGAACTTACTTTTTCCCTCGCGATTGACGATCGAGCCATTGATACAAGTCAGGCGATGCATAGGCGGCTGACCAAGAGTTGTGGCCGACGTTTTCGAGACTGGTAAAGCGAATCGATTGGCTGCCCGCTTCCAAGATCGACTTCACGAGTTGTTCGTTGTCTTTAAAAACTCCATCTTGATCGCCGCAGAAGACCCAAATCGGCAGTGACTTTAGCTTGCCAGCGTCTGCGATTTGACCGCGTCCACAAATGGGGACAACAGCAGCAAAGCGCTCAGGGTGATCAGCTGCCATACGCCACGAGCCTGAACCACCCATGCTCAGGCCAGTCAAATAGACTCGATCTTTATTGCCTCCGAATTTGTTAATGACGGCTTCCAGCAATTCAGCGATACGAGTTTGTTGCGTCGGGCTGCTCCAATTGTCTTCCTTGGGGCATTGAGGCGAAATAAGAATGTAAGGCAGCTTGTCACCCCGCGCGATAGAGAGTGGTGGTCCCCATTTCGCAACCACGCTCAGCGGGCCATCGCTCTCACCGCGGCCGTGCAAGAACAACATTACAGGCAAAGCTGTGCTGGGTGCATAGTTTTCAGGTAAATAGAGCAGGTAGCCAACATCGGCTCCGTCAGTCGTTTTGAAAGTCTGCTCGACCTGTTTGCCCGCGGCGGGCTCTGCCGATTGGGCGACTACGCAACTGATTAAGATCAATCCGAATGATAGAGCGAACATTGATTGCGTTTTCATGTGCATCTCGATGGTTAGTGGTGGGCTGGCAACGCTGTGCGGGAAAATTAACATAACATATTCAAGTTTTCATCCGTGGGACCGCTATGCGATCCGTGGGAAAACTCGCTTCTCCCACCGGATGACATAGCGTGGCCCAACGGATGGAAAAAGAACCTATACAATGCATCAAATGTAGCGGTATCGCAGCCGTCGACGAATCGCGTGAGGAAATACCTACTTTGGTCCCCGAAAAACAATAAATCGCGAAAGTCAAGCCAAATCGAACTAGTGATTTCGCAAAGCGAATCAGCCCGCCTGCGGATGCGGACTTTACAAATAAAGTGTCCCGATGAATCGTACAATAATACCCATCTTCATCGCGATCGCATTGAGTGGGTGCGACTCAATTACGCATACGAGAATAAAGGTCAGTGCGTCAGCCACAGACGATCGTAATCCTGAACAAATCAGTAACGAAGTCCTATCAGCAGTCGGAGATACGACGGCACAATTCGGATTCAGCGAGTTCAAAGACGATAACTCACGTCTTTACACCTCCGGGAAGGATACTGAAGTTTGGGTTGAAGTTTTTCCCGACGGGCATCTGGACGAGATTGAGATCTATGAGATGTTTACCAATCGCCCTAGCGAACTTCACCGAAATTTTGCGAAGGCGACGGTAGTTGCGTTAAGGACTCGTAGATTGGACGCGAAGGTCTTTTATCAACCGCCCGATTCATCTGAATGGATTTGCTTGCTCGTCTTCCTTGTTCTGTTAGCAGGCGCAGTTTTGTTTGTGTGGAAAGTTAGACAAAACCGCCAGAGCTTTACAGCGCCAACCCAATAAACAAAAAGAGCACCTATCGGTGAACGTTCAATCCCGGCCGAAAGAAGCTCCCCAGGAGCGTTGCTCTCCCGTTTTTGCGTGATAGCCTATTGAAAAGATCTTTAGATCGGTGAGCCAACTCTCATTCCACACGGTCCAGTTATGAAAACTCGTTTTCATCGTATTCTCGCGAATAATGTTCAGCACTTGCTTTTACTCACATTTGTGTCGATGCTTGCAAGTTCGTTTGCGAACTCCCAAGAGCCAACTCAGTTGCGAAAGATTGAGCTAACTTGCATTGATGATCAAGTGATCCACTCGGCAACTTTCCAAAGCAATACGCAACATGTGGTCAGCAATCGAAACGGCATCTTTGCTGCATTTGTGAAGACTCGCAACGAAGATTATTCCGCTCAGAAATGGCGACTGGTGAGAAGCGTTGATGGTGGGCGTAACTTTTCTCTCGTTACCGAAGGGATCTCGGCGACCAATGCGCCGGTGCTGGAATCCGATGACGATGGCAATATCTACTTGTACTAGTACTAGTCTGCGATCATTAAATCACTTTTCGTCTGCTTTTACCATGACAAAGTCGGCTGTGGCGGCACCAAGGCCTTGGTGAAGAAGCACAGCATCCTTCTGCGCAAAACTCGGAATCGGTCCAGCTTCGAAATTGCTTTCGCCAGCAATACGAACTCGCTGTGGTTTCTCGTCAGCGTAAAGCAAAGCGTTGAATTCACCTGACTTGGCCATGTCGCGTTCAACGTATCCATCGAGTATGGGCTCTACTTTGACACCCCGCCATTTCGCCAATTGTTGGAGACTCAAGTAGAAGTTCGCACTATAGTTCCCATTCGGATCTGTAAGCGTAGTCTTAATTTCTTCTTGCGAACTTACGCGAACCAGTACCTTTGCCAATGGTTTTCCATCAGTATCGGTAACTTTTCCATAGACGTTCCATTGTCCACATAGCGCCGAGACGATTGTTGCCTGCCCCTCACCCCCGGCCCCTCTCCCCGGAGTACCGGGGCGAGGGGAGATGATGAGGTCTTTGTCTATTGGATCACTATCAAGACCGACGATGTATCCCAGTCGTCTGAACTCGGTCTTCACTCCTTCAGGCAATCCGAATTCAGGCGAAAAACTTTTGCTCAGACGGCTTTCGCGACTGACCACAACCGATGCTGGGTCCTTGAGGTTCATTTTGCTGACATTGGTATCATCGACCCACCACAGTACATCTGAGCCTGGTTCCCATCCCACGGCCCATTTGCCGACTGTCTCTTCGCTCATCTGTGGATAGATCCTCAGCATACACGCAGGACGGTTTCCATCGGCTTGCCAATGGACTGTGAAGTAATGTGGACGCCCGTTCGGTCGACAGATCGAGAAGCCATGATTGTCATCCAATTTATAGATCGCTTGACTATTAGCGACGCGAACTTTGCCATCACCTAGACGGACTTCAGTGAAAGATAACTCAGTAACGCCAGCGGCCTTAAGAGTATTCAGCACTTCAACGACTTTGGTATACGGAACATCCTTGTCAGCTTCAATTTCGAAGGAGTTGTTCGACATACTATCAAGCTTCGTTCTTAGTTCATCAAGTGTAACCGCAGTTCGGTCGAGCCAGATCTCGCCGTCTTTATTGATGACTATTTTTTCAGTATGCAATGTCGCACGAAGTTTGGTTGTGGACTTCTGCGGGTCGGCTGAACGTTTCCAAACCGAGAGTGCATGTTTGTCATCTGAAAAACCAGTTGCAAACCACTTGCCATCGTTGGAAACAGCAGCATCATGAGCTTCAGTCGGTAACTCAGTGACTAGCTTGCCGGTTTCGGTTGACCAGATTGGAACGGTCTTGTCAGTAGCCGTCCTGGCAAGCAATTTTCCGTCGCTTGAAAAGACGAGTCCCGACATTCCAAAGCGAAACTCGGATTCGATTGTCTGGAACAACTTACCATCGGTTGCGTCCACAATCTTAACGCCTAACATGTCTCCGATAGCTAGTTTCTTGCCGTCGGGTGAAAAGGCGAGACATAAGATCTGATTCGCGCCCGCTTCGGAGACTTGAGAATCCGAGTGCTTTCGATCGCCGTTCGAATTCGGTAGCGTGTAGAGTAATTTGCTGGTCGCTAAGTCAAATACGCAAGTCGTAGCATTTTGACTTCCCGAGGCTAAGCGACTTCCATCGGTGGAAAGTGAAATGGAGGTGATTTGCACGGCATCGGAATGCGTCAATCGTTTAATGCGTCCGTACCCTTCACCCTGCCATACAGCGATTTCGCAATCCAGAGATCTGCTAAAGCTATCTCCTATGGCTGCTGCGATGCTATCGAAATTAGGCGTACTAGTGAGTCCTCTCGATGCGATCGCCCCACCACCGCGAACTGGATTCGGCAACGTTTGAATCAATTTCCCATCCTCGGCGTTCCAGATTCGCACTTTGCCTTGAACGCAACCGACGAGTCGCTTTAAGTCTTGCGACAGCTTCAATCCCGACATCAAAAACTGATTGCCGTGCAGTGGAGGAGCATCGTCAACTGCGCGATCCAACTTGACCTCGCTAATCAGTTGTTTCTCTGCGATGCTCCAAGTACGAATAGTCACCTCTTCTTTAGTAGCAACGCTAACGAGACTTTGGCTATCCGCACTAAAGCCAACTGACCTAACATTTAAAAAGTCGGGGAGAACGAATTCCGGCTGAAGGACTACCGGAACAACTGCTGGTGCATTCGCATCGGTTTGAGGAATCGTCTCCCGCTTTACGTTGACCTGGGTTTCATTCCCTTTTCGCAAAGATACATTTTCAAAGGTAACCCAATGCCGATACAGTCGAAACTGATACTCGAAGTGCTCGACATCTTCGAAAGCGACTGGGAGAATTTTCGCGAGCCGCGTGTAGTCCGCGTTCTCTTCGTTGGGTTCAAGGCGAACGGTCAAGTCTACGCCGTGCGACTCCCCCGCTTTATCAATCGCGAACAGTCGCAAGTCAACTTGACGCCACTTCAGCGGAACACGAATCGTAACTTGCGTTGTTCCCGTTTTACGTCCGCCTTGCTCATCACCTGGACCGATCGGATCGATCAATGGGCCATAACCCCCGACGTGACGCCCCCAACTTTCGGGGCCAATTTTTTCAATGGTGATATCTTCCGCTATGGGATCGAGCGGCCACTTGTATTCCTTCAGGTAGCCCATGAGATTGGGGAGCGAGATTTGAGTCGCGCCATAGTTCTTTGCTTCTCTAATGAAGGCTGCATACTGCGCACTTTGTTCCTTATTGTCAACTGAATCGACGTCCGAACCAAGTACGACGAAAGCTGTGCTAGTTCCCAACGAACCTTCCGTCACCAGCTTGGCATCGAGTACAGCGTCTATGTGACCTGACGCCATTCGAATAAGTGCCTTGAGTTTTTCCGAATCGTCGGTCGAGTCGCCGTCGATGTCCATTCGTCCGACCAACGCAAAACCAACCGCACGACCTGGGCGAGAATCCTTTATGCGAACTCCTTGACGTTTCCCGTTTCGATCAAGCCAACGTACGAGTGATAGCGGCTCAGTTGCAACGCCAACCTCGTATGAACGCGTAGCCGCGGGTGCATCCGTATAACCATAATGGGCGACATAGCGGCCGCCTGACTCATCGACTTTGGTCTCTGCAGTTTGAATCGCTGCAGTCGCCGTGACCGCTGAATCATCCACGATACCGTGTACATGCATCACTGTTCGCGTGAAAGGGTTCTTCCTATCTTCTTCCTCGGAGCCACCTCCAGCTCCACCATATTTCGGCGCCAATCCAAGTGGCGTTCCGTCTGGTTTCCACCAGCGTTCTGCTGCCTTGATGTCACCTGCCCCTTCAGTGATTCCAACAAACTCGACGCGCACGTCGTTCGGAAGTTTAGCAATGAAGGGTACATCGACGCTTTCGTTGGCTGCCGAGTTGCTCGATTCCATTTGGCCACTGACGAAATCGTCTGGACCAAAACGCAAGTCCGCCAATGGTGACGTGCAGTTTTTGACATGCACAATGCGGAGAGTCAATTCATCTTCGGTAGCACTTGGTTGTTCAAGCAGAAACAATCCCAACACGTTGTTCGCCGTGCGAAATGGTTGCAGTATTGGACTGTCAGGACGGATGTCGCCTGCGAAGGAATTAGGAACAAAACCGGTGACATGCACTGCCTCGTCTTTGCGGGAAAAAGTCTTGGCGACGTCTTGCGGGTTCGTTGTCCAAGTCCACGATTTGTCGGCGTCTGGTTGCAAACTATATGGCAGATCCTGCAACAATGTCCGAACCGAGCGAACTTGAATCTCATTCTTCTCTATTGGGCCATTACGATTAGGACGATAGATCTCGCTGTGCACGATGAGGTCGACGCCTTCTCGCACCAACCATTCATTCAGTTCCTTTTCGCTGGGCTTGTTGACAAAGTAGGGCAGTCGAGTGGTATCAATGTCGACTGTGAACGGAGGTTTTTTCAATTCCCCTTTTTCAAGATCGATGAAATACCAACTGCGGCTGTGCGCATCTTGCCTTGTTAGTTTCACCTTGAGTTCATCAGAGAACTTCAAATTAGCATTTTGTGCCTCGTCAACTTGAGTTTGAGCTGGCTTCGATTCTGTAGGTTTCGAACTAGTTTGAGCAAAGCTCTGCCAAGACAACAGCCCGGACATGGCGACGATTGCAAGAGAAGTCGCAACAATGTTCCATGGTGACCAACGCGAGGCAGTACGATTGCTTCCGCTAATCGCAACGATCCTTCGAATACGAGCTAACATCGACCCATCAGACGCGCTGAGAGCCAAGATGCCGCTGCTATTGCGAAGCTGTTCGATGGCGACTAATGCGCGGCCGTATTCAACTCGATTCCCAAGAACATGGATGACAAGATCATCGCAGCAGTGTTCGCGCTCGATGCGAATACGATTCGACAACCACCATACCGCTGGATGGTAAAAGAAAAACGTTTCTACAATCGTTTGCAACAAGTTAATCAGGAAATCATGGCGACGCACATGAGCCAGTTCGTGAGTTAGGATGGTCTCTAGTAGCGAGATTGGCAGATTGTTGAGCAAGCTGATCGGCAACAAGATCATTGGGCGAAGATAACCGAGCACTACCGGAACTTGGACAACCGAAGATTGAAATAACTGAACCGATCGAGTCACGCCAAGCTGTCTTGATACGCGCTGCAGCACGTCAAGCAACTCGTTACTTACTGGCAAAGTACCTACTCGCCGCATGCGCCGAATCGCAAACCAACTGAGCATTGGTCGCAGGGCACAGGCAATCACGCCAAGGCACCACAGAACAACTATCCAAGCTAGCCACGGTCGCAAAGCGCTTTTAAAGTCGTTCCAGGACAGGCGAGCAGGTTTTGGTTGGTGATTGAGAGTCGGAGTGGTAAAGTTGGACTCGGTTTCTATTGCAGATCCTTGCTGTTCGAATGGAATTTCAAACCTATCGTCACTGGTAGCTTGGGGGGACCTTGACGGCTTGGCTGATAACCTTTCCAAACGTGAAGGTTCTGACAACATGCCTCTAGCCACCACGGGACCGGGAGCTTGAGCGTACCAGGTTGCGATTGGACTGAGAGCCAGAGTCGCCATGGCAAAGACGAGGAAGCTGTAGCGAGTATTCGCGGAAGAACGTCGAAGGCATCGCACCACAAGAGTGGCTACAATTGCAACCGCCGCGAATTGCCAAACTGAGTGAATTAGAACCCAGCCCAAGCTCTCCGTGATTGAGTTCATATTTGCCAGCGCAAAAACGTCGCATGCGTTCATTGCTTGCCCTCCAAATCATCGAGCAGTTTGCGGGCCTCATCGATCTCTTCTTTGGACGCTTTACCACTTGCGAGGGCTTGTAGGACAAGGCTCATGGCGGAACCGTTGTAAACTTTATCGATTAGGTCGCTTAGAAAACTCTTAGCGGCTCGATCGCGCGACATAGCAGCGCGGTAGACAAGTGGCCGAACCGAATCGTCTCTTTTTACCAGGCCTTTGCCAAGCATAACGGCCAGCATTTTGACCGTGGTCGAGTAGTTGGTTTCTTTGTCCTCGGAAAGTCGCTGGTGGACTTGGCGAACGGTACATGGGCCTAGATCCCATAGGATTCGCAAGATTTCCAGTTCCACTGCGGTCGGCTGAGAAGATCCAAGTTCACGCATCGCATACTCCGGCGGGACAAATAGAGAAACCTTTCGCTAATCAATATAGCGAAAGGCTTCTCTAATGCAACAGTGATTTTTCCCTGGGTTTTTCTGGTTTCCCTGGTTCCCAGGCTCCGCCTGGGCTGTGCGACAAATAGCAATAAGACAGAATCCGATTATGTAACTTTTGTTCCTCTTCAGGCAACACAGTCACGAACGAAGGAACTCCCCATCGCCTCGGTACTCCGGGGCGGGGGGTGAGGGGCGCACGGTCTGGAGTAAGCGACTTTCTCAATGGTTACTCGAGACGGTAGCACAAGGGCTTACTTAAATTGGCTTAACTTGGGA
>JANRMD010000027.1:0-11387 GCA_033761895.1 Pirellulaceae bacterium
TGCAGATCTGCGAACACTTGCCGCGGATGGCGAAGGTGATGGACAAGGTTGCGTTGATCCGCAGCGTGCATCATCGCGCGACACTGCACGATTCAGCTTCGATCCATGCATTGACAGGCCGGCCACTGGAAGGCCCTGACCGCGAGTTGTTTGCTCCGCTGCCACAGTTTTACCCGAGTTACGGGAGTGCTTTTTCCTACTTCAATCGCCATCGGGAATGCGAAGTCCCATTTGCATCTTTGCCCTTCGTTTTTCAGAATGTTGTACCGACGCCTTGCCAAGGTGGTGGTTTCCTCGGGCATGGCTTCGATCCCTTGTTGATTGACGTTGACCCCAAAGAGAAAACTTACCCTGTCGAATCGCTGCGACTTAAAGAGGGACTTGGGCTAGAGCGACTAGCCGAGCGCAAGAACCTACTCGGCTCCCTGGGCAGTTCGGTGCGAGTTGCCAACACGATGAGCAGCTTTTATGACAAAGCCTATCGCTTGATTGAATCCAAGTCGATTCGTCGAGCCATGGACATTACCCAAGAACCGAACGAGACACGTGAACGTTATGGGTTTGGCGAACCGGGCGCTGCCTCGGGCGAAGTCAACGGCGGCGGAGGCGAGATGGGAGTCGCTCGTGAAATGCGAGGTCAAAACTTGCTGATGGCGCGGCGTCTGGTTGAAGCAGGTGTACCGTTTGTCAACGTGTACGACTGCAAGCAGCAGGGGCAGAACTGGGATGCTCACGTCAATTGTGAAAACCAACACAAGAAGTATCTTTTGCCGCTTGCCGACCAATCGCTCTCCGCACTCATCGAAGACTTGGAGCGTCGTGGCTTGCTGGAAGAGACCCTGGTCGTCGCAACAGGTGAGTTCGGCCGAACACCCCGAATTAACGCACATGCAGGTCGCGATCATTGGCCCAACTGCTACACCGTCTTGATGGCTGGCGGAGGTGTCCAAGGCGGAGCTATCTATGGTTCGAGCGACCGGAATGGCGAGTACCCCGCGACAGATCCTGTCACGCCGGGCGATATAGCAGCCACCATTTTCTGGCGTTTTGGCATCAATCACGCAGCCGAAATTCACGATCAGACCGGTCGACCGCACCGATTGACAATTGGCGAACCACTTGCGCAACTGTTTTAAGCCGCTCCTCGAGTGAGTCCCTTGATCAACAGGTGGTCCACCGTTCTTTGCTTGTCGCCTGTTGCTCCAGGTGCAGCCAAGTTAAAACAGTAGCTTGTTCGACACGTCCTGGGCTGAGGATGAAAGAGGCAGCCTCCAAGGCAGTGCGTTCCTAGGCAGAGCCTGGGAACGAGCGGACGTGAAGTATCGATTGAAGCGGCTTGAAATCTGTGGCTTGAAATCTGTGATCGATGGGTAAAGACATCTCATGCTCAATTTACAAAGTGTTTCTCAGCAACGCTGGCTGAACCAAGTCGATGAGTCGCTTGAAGAGATCCTAGTGGATCATGCGCACTGCGAATACAAAGCCGCAGCCAATGCGATGAGCATCATGGGTGCCTACATCGAAAACGAAGAAATCTGCCGTGAGATGACGGAGATCATCGATGAAGAACTCGAGCACTTCTATCTGGTCCTCGACCTGCTAAAGCGTCGCGGCATCGAATTTCGGAATCAACAAGCAGGCCATTATGGCCGCGAACTCAATGGACTCGTACGAGCCCGTGGGGCGGAAAGAGCTGTGGACCGAATGCTGGTCGCCAGTTTGATTGAAGCCCGCAGTTGTGAACGCTTCAGCCTGCTGGCCGATCACGTGCAAGACGAAGAACTGTCTGTGTTCTATCGCTCGCTGTTTGAATCCGAAGCCAGGCACCATACAACTTATGTTCGAATGGCTAAACACTTCGCTCCCGATGATGTCGTTAAGAAACGGCTTCAAGAACTGTCGGCCCTTGAGTCTGAAATTATCGGCAAAGGTAACCCCCTGCCACGCATGCACAGTTGATTGTTTTTTCGCTTGAGCTACGCCTACTGAATTGAACCATTGATCTTTAAAGAACCCAACGATGCTCGAATCCACTCCAGAGACGCCTTCTGTATTGCCTGAGTACCTCCACCCATACGCGGCTCAAGTAGATCAACTGCGCCGGGTCGGCAACATCTTTTGGCAACGGGGTTGGTCACTTGGAACCAGCAGCAACTACAGCGTGGTAGTGAACCGCAATCCGCTGCAGTTACTGGTTACGGCCAGTGGCAAGGATAAGGGCCAATTGTCGCGCGAGGACTTCGTGCTGGTCGATGGCGAGGGGAAACCGATTCGCGACCACCAGCCCAAATCGTCCGCTGAGACGCTGCTGCATTGCGTTGCGGCTCAACAGGAAAACGTAGGCGCGATCCTGCACACGCACAGCGTGTGGTCCACCATTCTGTCGGAGCGGTTTGCAGGCCTCGGTGGACTCATGATCGAAGGTTTTGAAATGCTTAAGGGGTTGAGCGGAGTAACCACGCACGAGCATCGCGAATGGTTGCCTATCTTCGAGAACACACAAGACATACCCGTGTTGGCCAAACAAGTCAGCGCTGCAATGCACGACACCAACAACCCGCTTACGCACGGCTATCTGATTCGTCGTCATGGCATCTACACTTGGGGCCGCGACTTGGACGAAGCGACTCGGCAAATCGAGATCATCGAATTCCTGCTCGAATGCATCGGTCGCCAAATCGCCATGGGTTAGGCGGTGGGTTTTGTGAAGTGAAGTAATCATCTCTCCACCGACGCAAGATCGGTGGGGTACGGTCGACGCGAGTGATGGTAGTCCAGAGGTTGTGGATGTTAGCTGGTCAGTCAGTTCACCACCGACGCAAGGTAGGTGGTGTCCCCAAGGGCTAATCGGTGGTGTCCCCAAGGCTAAACAGTGTTGAGCTCAAAAGTTAAACAGATGAGCCCGAAAGCTAAACAGTTGAGCCTGCAAGTTAAAAAGCGTTGAGCACGAAAGCTAAACAGCGTTTAGGCCCAGAGTTACGCTATTTTGAAGCCTAGAATTACGCGGTCTTTAAGTCCAGGTTAAGCAGTGCTGATGCCCCAAAGCTAAATAGTTGGCATGAAGGCAGCGTCTTAGCTCGCGAAGCACGCCGGTTGACTAGCTCTTTCCAAGTTCCCAGTCGAGGCCCAAGTCGAGGTTGATAGCCGAGTGCGTCAGAGCGCCGACGCTAATCCGGTTAACTCCGGTCTCCGCTATCGCACGCAGGGTGCTCAAGCGAACTCCACCTGAGGCTTCGAGTTGCACCGCAGGATTGACTGAGTTGCGTCGCAGCACCGCTTCACGCAATTGCTCCGTGGTCATGTTGTCGAGCAACACAATATCCGGGTTGGCCGTAAGGGCATCGTCGAGCTGTGCCAACGAGTCGACTTCGATTTCAACAATTGCGTCGCTGGGTGCGTCAGGTTGCTGCGCCAAAAACTCACGGGCATGCCGAATGGCTTCACTGGGGCTAAGTAAATTACCAGTCACCCGAGCATGACAAGCGAGATGGTTGTCCTTGATGAGAATTGCATCGTACAAACCCATTCGATGATTCTTGCCTCCGCCACACGCGACAGCATATTTTTCAAGCCGTCGCCAACCTGGCGTGGTCTTTCGCGTGTCATAAACTTTGGCGGGTAGGTCCGCGATCAATCGCACGTGCTCAGCCGTCCAGCTAGCAATCCCGCACAAACGGCCCAAAAAATTTAAAAAAGTGCGTTCGCAAGTCAGCACGTCGCGCGCATCCCCCGTAAGCGTCGCCAGACAATCGCCGCGCTGAAAGGCCTGTCCATCGCCAGTATGTAACTGCACCCCAATGCTCGCTTGCAGCGTGTGCTCGATCCAGTTCAGCAGGTCGAGACCAGCGGCGACACCAGGCTGGCGGGCTATGATATGTGCACACGCAGGCAATCCAGGAGGAACGACAGCAATGGTGGTTAAGTCCATCCCACGCGCGAGGTCTTCGCGAATCGCCAAACGGACAAGCTGCTCGAGGTCATCCTTGAGAAAAACATCGCGAGTTTGCTGGTCGTAGTCTCGGCCGGATTGGAGCATTTGGCTGTGCCTATGGGCTATGGGAGCGGAAAGGACCTTACGGACCACTATACATTAGCGTACATAACCGGATTTCGCAGGTCGCCTTGAGCTCTCGTGCCGAGTCGCGTACGCTTAGGGGTTGGCCTCCGCGGCCGCTGAACAGATAACTCGCGTTCAATTGCCCACAAAACACGCCATTGCAGTCTTCAATGCGAGAACCAGATACACAACAGAAAGACGATCAGGGCCGCGGGCGGACGGGGACGCACGCGCTCCGTGAGCAGCCGCCAAATGAAACGCCGCGCACAGAGCTATCCACCGAAATACCCGCTGAGCCATCAACTGAGCCGCAAACTAAATTGCTGGTTGAACCGCCTACCGATGTAGTTGCTGATCCACGCGCTGCGGAACTTAGCGAGCCACCGATGGAAGCGCACACCGAGACAGACGAAACGGCTCGACTAGCTGTCGTTCAGGCTGGAGGTTGGATCTTAACGTTGGCGATCGTCGGACTGTGGATTGGTGCCAGTCAGTTTTGGCAGCGCACGGGTTCGCAACCAGCGATTGTGGAAGCTGAATATAAAGTTGACATTAACCAAGCTCGCGAAAGAGACTTGCTGAACTTGCCCGAAGTCGGCCCCGCTCTGGCCAAGAGCATTTTGGCTTACCGCGCACAGCATGGCAATTTTCATTCACTATCCGAGTTTGGCGAAGTGCCGGGCGTTGGGCCGCAGACCCTCAAGCAACTGGCACCCTTCCTGTATTTTTCCGACCAGCCGGACGGGGCAAAGAATGAGACTCTTGAAGACACCACCGACGACACCTTACTAACGGCCCAGCGCCGAGAACGGATTGCACCTTAAGCTATGTCATTTGACAACAAAGCCGAGGCCGAGTTTGAGTTGGTCAGTAAATTTGCTCCTGCCGGCGATCAGCCGCAAGCGATTGAGACGCTGGTAAAGCGGCTGCGCGAAAACGCGAAGCATCAAGTCTTGATGGGCGTTACCGGTTCGGGCAAGACGTTCACTATGGCCAACGTTATCCAGCAGATGAAGCGCCCAACGCTGGTGCTGAGCCATAACAAAACGCTGGCCGCGCAGCTGTATTCCGAGTTTCGCGATTTCTTTCCCAACAACGCCGTCCATTACTTCGTCAGCTATTACGACTACTATCAACCCGAAGCCTACATTCCACAGCGCGATGTTTACATCGAAAAAGATGCTTCCATCAATGAAGAGATCGATCGTTTGCGGCTGGCTGCGACGAGCGCGTTGGTCAGTCGTAATGACGTGGTGATCGTCGCCAGCGTATCGAGCATCTACGGCTTGGGCAGCCCCGAAGACTATCGCAACATGGTGGTGCCGTTACGTGTTGGCCAGAGCATTATTCGCGACGATGTGCTACTACGCTTTGTAGATATCCAATACGAGCGCAACGATGTGGCCTTTGAACGGAGTCGTTTTCGGGTGCGCGGCGATTGTATCGAACTGTGGCCATCGTACGAAGAGTTCGCGTATCGCATTGAACTGTGGGGGGACGATGTCGAACAGATTTCGATCATCAATCCAATAACGGGCGAAGTCATTTCACGCTTAGAAGAGGTGTTCATTTTTCCCGCCAAGCACTTCGTTACACCTGAGAGTCGCATTGAAAGTGCGATTAAGTTGATTCGGCAAGAGCTGGAAGAGCAGCTGAAGAAGTTTGAAGCCGAAAGCAAGCTGCTCGAGGCGCAGCGTTTGAATGCCAGAACTCGTTTCGACTTGGAAATGCTGCAAGAGGTAGGTCACTGTCCAGGCGTCGAGAACTATTCGCGACCGCTGTCGGGCAAGCCGCCCGGAGCGACGCCCGACACGCTGTATGACTTTTTCCCTAAGGATTTCCTGCTTTTGGTCGACGAATCGCACGTGACCATCCCGCAAGTGCGGGCGATGTTTGCTGGCGACCAAAGTCGTAAAAATACGCTGGTAAGTCACGGATTTCGGTTGCCGAGCGCGCTGGATAACCGGCCACTGAAGTTTGAAGAATGGGAAGCCAAAACGAATCAGGTGATTTTTGTTTCGGCGACTCCCAGCGATTATGAATTGACGAAAACCGGTGGCGAAGTCGTTGAGCAAATCATTCGCCCCACAGGTCTGCTGGACCCGGTAATCGAAGTTGTCGCTGCCCGGGGCCAAGTGGCACATCTGCTCGAACAAGTTCGCGAACGAGCCAAGCTGGGTGAGCGGACACTGATTACTGCGTTGACCAAGCGGTTAGCCGAAGATTTGGCCGGCTATTTGACTGAGCAGAATGTGCGTTGCCGATGGTTGCATAGCGAGCTGGATGCGTTTGAGCGGGTGGAGTTGTTGCACGACTTGCGGCAGGGACGTTTTGATGTACTGGTTGGTGTGAACTTGCTTCGAGAGGGGCTAGACTTGCCCGAGGTCTCACTTGTTGCGATCCTCGATGCAGACAAGGAGGGGTTCCTGAGGAGCGAAACCTCCCTGATTCAAACGATTGGTCGCGCGGCGCGAAACGTGAACTCAAAAGTGATCCTGTATGCGGACACCATTACTCGCTCGATGCGCGCGGCCATCGACGAGACTATGCGCCGCCGAAAAATACAAGAACAGTACAACCAGCAGCATGGCATTACCCCCGAGACAGTTAAGCGGGCCATCAAGTCTGGGATCGAGACTGCCGCGCAGGCTCACAAGAAAGCGCGCGGTCTCATTCGCGGCGAAGTAAGCGAGCAAGTAGTTACCGATGAATACTTGGAGCTGCTGGAAAAGGAAATGTTACAGGCCGCTGAGGACCTCGAGTTTGAACGAGCAGCATCGTTGCGAGATCGGATTGAAGAGTTGAGAACACAAATCGGTGAAGTGGTAAGTGAGAGCCCGGCAAGCTACGAAAAGTCTGGCGGCGGGCGTGGAAGAAAAGGGAGCAATCGGCGAGTTCCGCGGCCTAAAAAGCATTGATCGCGGGCATTTTCGTTTAGACTAATAGGGCTGTCAGACTTGACTTCGAGTCTAAGCAGATTTCTCCTGCTATACAGTTCTTATCATGAGTCACTCGAGTTCAAAACTTAGACACGGTCGCTTATCGGGCTTTCGCAGCGGCGGGGACGGAAACCGAACCCCATCGAGTGAGCGAACTAAACGCGACATGGGTTCTGCCGACGATGCCTACGGCGAAGTCGCTCCCGAGTTAGCCGATGGCTTGCTGCTCGCAGGTCGATATCGAATATTGCGCCGATTGGGACGCGGCGGCTTCTCCGATGTCTATCTCGCGCATGACCATGAATTAGATCGCGCGGTGGCCATCAAGCGTCTGCTGTTGAGCGATGTAGATCCGCACTTCATCAAAGATGAAGCTAAGACATTGGCCAGCCTCGATCATCCTGGAATCGTTCGGATCTTTGATATCTGCAACGACCCCGTGCATGGCTATCTGGTCATCATGCAGTACGTACCAGGGCCGATGTTGCGCGATGTTCTAGCCAAACCACTGCCAATCAATCGTGCTGTTGAAATCGCCATTCGAATCAGCGGAGGCTTGATTCATGCACACTCGCGCGGGGTTGTTCATCGCGACATCAAGCCGACGAACATACTGATGAGCAACGAGGGCGAGCCACTGATCGCTGATTTTGGTTTAGCCTTCACACCCTTGGCGCACTGCGAACCCGAGGGCGGAACGCCACGCTACATGTCTCCAGAGCAGATCCGAAACGAGACCAAGCGTATCGGTCCAAGCAGTGATATCTTCTCGACCGGAATCTTGCTGTACGAAATGTTGGCTGGGCGAGTCCCTTTCAATGGCGCCACAGCTGAAGCCATCTCGCGTGCAACGCTTGAGCAATCGCCAACACCCATCCATGAGATCAATGCCGATGTACCGGTTGAACTGGACCGTATCGTACGTCGTGCGCTGCGCAAGAATGTGAAAGATCGCTACAGTTCGATGGAGGCGTTTCAAGCGGATCTCATTCAATGGCTTGATAACTCCAACACCAGCGATGACTTGTCGACCGTCCGCATCTCCGAGTGGGAGCGCAACAAGGCACTTGATTCAACCTTTGCCTCGTCATCATTCAGCAGTCTCGGTCAATTCACCCACCGAGGCTTGCAACCCTTCGAATCCGACGACTCCAAGTTCTTTCTCTCCTTGGTGCCGGGGTCTCGAGCGCCGAGCGGATTGCCGGAATCGATTCAGTATTGGAAAGACTGGATCGAGAGTTACGACAGTTCCGAGTATGGTCGCGTGGGAATTCTGTACGGCCCCAGCGGCAGTGGAAAGACATCGCTCCTGCGAGCTGGCATTGTCCCTTATCTGGCTCCTGATTTATTGCCGATCAATATTGAGTGCCGCAAGGGCGAATCGATTTCGCAGTTCGCATTGCAGATCGCGCAGCAGCTCTCGCAACCACCAGACAATCTAAGCGTCGACCTGGCTGCGTTACTGTTGCAACTACGCAATCACTCTGCAGCTCGCAATGAACATCGAAAAGTTGTGCTGTTGCTGGATCAATTCGATAACTGGGCCGGTTCGGCCACCGTTTCACAGTTGGCAGAACTAGCCGCCGCGCTGAGGCACTGCGATGGCGAATCTCTTCAAGCCATGTTGATCGTTCGCGATGATTTTTGGACCTCCGCTACTGAGTTCATGAGACTGGTGGAATGCGGTATAGAGCAATGGAAGAATGCACGTTCCATCGAGCTGTTTGACCGACATCATGCGCGGCGTTTGCTCGAGGCCGCGGGACGCAGCTTTGGCTCTTTGCCCCCGAACCCCGAAGCACTGACGGCGGATCAGTCCGCATTTATCACTAAAGCCATTGATGAGATGGCGATCAAGGGACGCGTCCTACCGATTCAGCTGGCGATGTTTGCAAAGATAGCCAAGCTGCAAAGTTGGCATCCCGATACCCTGACTCAAGCTGGAGGAGTTCAGGGGACTT
The DNA here is from genome assembly GCA_033761895.1 of Pirellulaceae bacterium. Taxonomy (GTDB): domain Bacteria; phylum Planctomycetota; class Planctomycetia; order Pirellulales; family Pirellulaceae; genus Aureliella. Next base: position 8,958 of record JANRMD010000027.1, read on the forward strand.
ACGTAGGTTACTTCCAAGACCTCTTCGAAGGAACAACCTCGCCTCCCGTTTATCAGCGAGTTTGCAGCGCGATCGTCGAAGTTCTTCATTGCTTGCTTCCGAATGCAGATCAAACGTCCCATAGTCACCAAGTCGAATTTGGCGATTTGGAATTGATATTGAGCGAGAAGAAACTGCAGAACCAATTGCATCGCGCCTTAAACATACTTGTCGAGGACTTGCGACTGGTGGTGCGAGTCTCGCAACCGGGCAGCGAATCTGCATCGGAATATGCCGTTCAATGCAACGATCGCTTCCATTTAGTGCATGACTTTTTGACCGTCCCCATCGCTAACTGGGTCGATCAAGTGCGCAAGAGTTCCTGGCGTGGGAGAGCGATCGCAAGGCTAGAAGAACTCTCCGCCATGTGGAGTCGCAACCAACACCATCGTTTCTTGCCAACCTTGCCCGAGTTTGTAGCGATGCAAATCGCCGCTCCTCGCGAAAAGCAAAGCCCAGCGCATCGCCGATTTCTGCGAACCGCTGGCCACAAGCACCTCGTGAGAACGCTGATTACGCTGGCGTTCGTCATTCCTGTTTGCGTGGTTGCAGTCACCAGTATTGTGCAACATCAGCGCAACGTGGAAGAACGCCAAAAGTATGTGGTGGAACGGGTCGAGACGGCAATTTGCGCTGAGAACATTGGTGAATTCGTCGAGCTCATGAATCAGTTGGATGACGATCATGCGCTAGTTGCCATGGCCGCGCGGCCGTGGGAGGACTCGCGCAGCCAGAATCAACGTATACGAGCCCGACTGCTTCTGGCAGCTATCCATAAATCAGGTGTGAAGAGATTTGCTGGCGATCTTGGTGTACTCGACTCGCAACTTAGCCGACAATTCATCGAGATTGCGCGCGAGAGCGCAGATGCCAAGTCCTCGCTCCAACGAGTCATCGATAAGTCTTCGGCGCATCAATCAATCGATTCGAAGACGGTCCGTGCCGCAATCTCACTTGCCTGCTTGGGGGATGTTGAGCCGCTATTGCAAATGCTTGATGACAAGCAAACCACAGCCCGAACCAATCTCTTTCTTTATCATGCGTTGGATTGGGAAACGCACCCAAGTGTTTGGATCGACTTGGCCCTGTTAGAACGCTCTGCAAACGCGACTTACTACGCCCTATGTTTGCTCGGCAGTTATCCTGAAGCGGATTTGCCCAGCAACGTGCCCTGGCATGAGCTTGCTGCCTTGCAAAGTTCCACAGACGCGGGTGTGAGCATGGCAGCTAAATGGTTGCTGGAGAAAACCCCCGCGGCCCAAAAGTGGATTGCCAAAACGCACTCACCTCGACATCGTGTCTTGAATTGCGGACTGGAACAGATCCTGGTCGATGGAGGTGAATGGAGCCGCCCGATTTCAGCGATCAACAGCGAACTGAACATCGTGGGCAACCAAGTCGCCAAGCCTTTCTGGCTGAGTTGTGCAGCGGTAACCAACCATGACTTCGAAGAATTTCTAAAGAGCACTGAATACACAGAGTCCTCGGCGGCGTGCGCGATTGAACGCAGCAAGCAACGAAGTCCAGAGTTGGAACTTCAGAGCGATCGGGCTGTCACAGGACTCAGTCCAATCCTGGTAGCGCGGTACTGCAATTGGTTAAGTGTCTGCGAGAAATTAGAACCAGCTTATGAAATCTTGCCGGAGTCACCCGAGATGGGCGATTCAGGCCGAGTCGTAATGGTCGAAGGTGCCAATGGTTTTAAACTGCCCTACATTTCACAAATCGCTTGTGCCGCAGAATACGGTTTGGTCGAAAATTCGAACCCTAAACAAACTCAGTTGCCCGTTAGAGCCTTTCACAAAAGCCGAAACGAAGACCTAGATCTGGACGAATCCAACCGTTTCTCGATCGCTCGATCCGCGCGAGCCTTAATGCCCAATCGGGCTGGGATTCAATTCGATTTTCATGTGTATGAATGCTGGGCTGTCGCAGACGCTCGAGTTTGTAGCATCGGTGGGGTTTCCGATAAGTATTTGGTCCATTTTCGAGCTGATAAGACGGCGCACCCGCTAGCTGCCCTTTGGCTCGTTTCGGAATGCCACGAATGTGTACCCTAAAATGTATCAAAGCAGCTGGTGCACCTGGTTCCCAGGCTCTGCCAAACCCACTGCCTTGCAGGCTCCGCCTGGGCTGTGCGACAAATAGCAATCTTTCAAAAATCTCTAGGGAGAGTTTTGTTACAGCTTCGTTTTGCTTCAACGCAATCGACAACTGAAAACGCTGTGGCTCCCCTCGCCCCGGTACTCGGGGGAGAGCGACGGTGTTGTTTAAGGGCAAGGGCTGTTTCAAAAAATTGCAATTTTTTGTTCAGATTGGCATTCGCTGAGGGAGCATGCAGGAGCGATGGGGCCAGCCCCAAACCCCGGGATTTTCTTAGGCATGGCTCGG
>JANRMD010000028.1:0-2420 GCA_033761895.1 Pirellulaceae bacterium
ATCGATACTGCTGAGCGGCTGCGGATCGATGCCTTGGTTGGATGCGTGCGACGAGCTTTCAACCGATGAAATGGTTGCGAAATCTGCTATTGAAGCGAAAAATGCGGTGCCAAGCGTTCCGACTCTGGGAATTTTTCCACCAGCTTCACCGGGTGCAAGTCGTGGTTTGTAAGTTAGGCGGCGAGGCATCGGGAACGAGTACTGGCAAGTGTAGCGGGCCTTTCGGCCCAAAACTGCTCAAGGTTCTTTGTGGAACCAGTGTGATCAGCGGCTAGATGGAGTATGGCTTCAGCGGCGCGGTCCCAGAATTTTTCGGTTCCTTTGACACGTTTGTTGATCTGTTTGATGGTTGATTCGATGTAGCTACTTGTGATGGGCAGCCCTTCTCGCCGATACTCCGGGTAGCTCATTCGTCCGCGTTGATTGGTTAAGTATGTCAGCGTTCGAGCCACGTTGTATCGTCGAGTCGTGGTGCATTCATTTTCTGTTGGCAGCCCGATCGTTGCTTGCTCGCGCTTCAGGGATTGGATGATGAGGTTAACGTCTCCCTGCCAAAGCCACTGCGACCATTGAAGATAGTCTGACCATCCATCTTCTTTAGATTTACCGGCCATGGCTGCCGCGAATACATAGCATATCGCATGAATGAAATCGACGATCGGTGTGTAGTGAGAGAACCATTGCTCCCAAACATTCCAGTTGGCCAACTGTCCATCACATACAAATGCTTTTCGAACAGCGGCGTTGAGCCCTCGTTCGTAGGCTGCAGAGGCTAATTGCAAGCCGAAGTTACTACTGCATGCCATGCTCGCGATGACACTTCGCACAACGACCTCTGGTCCATGATCTTGCTGTGTTTCAGGCTGGTCTTGCTCAAGTCGATCAGGCTCTTTGGGTTTGCCATCGGGTGATGAAAAACCTTTGATTTCGCTGCACATTTTGTGCATCTTAGCGATGTCGGTGAACGTTGGCGGCAATACTGGAACTGGATCAACGCTGTATGTTTGGCTTGTCATGCTCAGTAAGCAACCAACTTTTGATTCACGCCAAAAGCCACTAGCTTGTCGAGAAGTTGCAGTTTGAGCAGCTTGGTCATCTTTGGCCGATCGTTTGCGAATCTGTATGCGGCCACCATCCATTTGAATGCAGGCAACTTCCGGCACTTCGGTACCTTCAGGCGCTAATTGTCGATCGGGCAGATGCATCGCATCGTATGCTTTTTGCGCACGTACCGACTGGGCCGCTCGTTCGTTTCCGATTTGTTCAGTGGCCCTGCGAATTCGTGGTGACGATATATCTGCTTCAGCCAGCTTGCAGATATCCTCCGCTGCATGAACAAAGCTGGTTGAGCGGGAACCCGCATAGACGACTTTCTCGAGCATCGCGGGCGTCATATTGCAATCGGGATCAACTCCGATGAGCGACGTCAGAGGGAAAAAAAGACTTCCGGCATTTCGAGCAGAAGTACTCTGGTTCGGATATTCGCAGCTTCCCTCGCCGCCCATCCAGAAGCCGTTTCCGCTCGGCCTTGAACTGACCGGGACTGTTACACTCTGGACAACAGCACTCTGATGCAGGTTCCTCTTGAACGATCTGCTTGGCAGCTTTCTTTTGAGCGATCGTCTTAGCAACCTCATCTCCGACTTGAACACCAAAGTCCTCGATGGCCGAAAGCAAGCAATTATGCTTTCCTTGGGTGACAGGTCCAAATTCTGCTTCGAGCGATTCAACAAACGCCTCAATGCGCCGCTGTAGTTCTGTGCTAGTTGCCATCCTGGCTTACCTCATAAATTGCACCTTCACAATAAACTCAATCCACAGCGGTCAATTTACCCCACTTCTAGAAAACAGGCATAGAGCAGTCTGCAAACCGCAACCTGCACCCAGCAAGAAGCAAGACTCTTTACTGTGATTCGCATTGACCGGCGCGGAGCTAGTTTCTAAAGTCACCAAGGATTTGATGGCGACGGATTTGCCAATGTTCGCATTTAACTTGCAAACTTGTTACAGGATGTAACTTCCAATGAAACAACTTTTTTGCCCAGCGTTGCTGCTCACGATCTCGATTTTTGCAGGATGCAGCGGTTCGAAGAGCGACCAAACAGTTCAAAGTGGCACCCAGTCTGAGAGCAATGTTCCGGCCACAAAGCCCGTGGTTGTGGATGGTGTCGGGACTGAACCAGCGCAAGCTGTGGCTGTGTTCTTAGACAGCCTGCGGCGTGGCGACGAAACTGCCGCCAATTCGATGCTTACCTCCATAGCACGGGATCAAGTTCTGAAGACCAATTTTCAGATCAAGCCGCCTGGGACGCCTGATGGAAAGTACCAAATTGGTCGCGTTGGGTTTCCTTACCCAGAAAAGACAGTCGCTCTTGTAGAGTGCCAGTGGAGCGAACCGGGGACTGCAGGCGCGCAACCTG
>JANRMD010000029.1:0-12981 GCA_033761895.1 Pirellulaceae bacterium
CCTTGTGGCTTTATCAGGTTGAACAAGCACGCGAGGAAAGTCTAACCGGCATCAAGAGTGGCACGCGGTTGAGTATGCTTATGGAGTTCACCGAGCCTAAGATCGTCAAGGAACTGCCTCCTGAGACCTTCCAGTCGCTAGCTAGCAATGACACCATTATCGAGGAGACTCGGCGTTATCTGCCACCTGTCCCGGCGGTTGCAAAACTTCCCTACCAGAATCCGATGAAGTAGAGCTGGTGTAAGGTTGCAAAAGAGCGGCTGGCAAGACTGATCACCGCCGAGGGGCGTACTAGCCGTAAGTACCATCGTTGACTAAACTTGCGTAACTCGGTCGCAGGGGTATTGCGCGAGAGATTTCGTAACGCTTTTCAAATTGGGATGGTACTTTCGTGATCAAGACGTTGGCGGTCGTGGGGGCTACTGGCGCGGTTGGACAAATCGTGCTTGAGGAAATTCAACAGCAGAAACTGCAATATGGTCAGCTGCGATTGTTGGCATCGAAAAGATCCGCCGGCAAACAAATCACTGTGGCTGGCAAAGCGATAACCGTTGAAGCCCTTGAACCGAGCGCTTTTGAGGGCGTGGATGTCGTCATCGCAAGTACGCCCGACGAAGTTGCGGCTGAATTCGTGCCTTGGGCAGTTGCTCGTGGTGCGATCGTCGTTGACGAGAGCGCCTACTATCGCATGGACCCCAAGGTGCCCTTGGTGATCCCCGAAGTTAATCCGCAGGCTATCGACAGCCATCAAGGTATTATCGCAAGTCCGAATTGCAGCACGACGCAAATGGTCGTCGCGCTTAAACCGCTCTACGACGCAGCCGGTTTGAAGCGTGTGATCGTGAGCACGTACCAAGCTGTCAGTGGAGCCGGCCTAGCGGCTCAAGAAGAGCTGGTCAAAAACACGCAGTTGCAATTGAATGGTACGTCGCAACAACCAAGCATGTTCCCTTATCCGATCGGTTTCAATCTGATTCCGCAAATCGGTTCGCCTAAACATGAAGGCTTTACCTCTGAAGAAATGAAGATGGTCTATGAGACTCATAAGATCATGGGGGACAATAGCATTCAGGTGAATGCAACGTGCATCCGGGTACCGGTCCTGATTGGACACAGCGAATCGATTTACTGCGAGACCGCCGAGCCATTATCGCTTGAAAAGATTCGCGACTTGTTTCGCAATGCTCCGGGCGTAACGCTGATCGATGACTTGAGCAACAAGCAATATCCGATGCCTCGAGATTGTGCGAATAAGCCTGATGTGTTTGTGGGCCGTGTTCGCAAGGACTTGAATCATCCATGTGGGATTAGTTTCTGGTGTGTGAGTGACAACCTTCGAAAGGGGGCTGCTACAAACGCTGTTCAGATTGGCAAGCTGCTATCCGATAAGTTCGCCAATGTTTCCGCCTGACGAACTCGTGCGCAGCGATCTGCCTACAGAAGACGGCACAGCGGCAGCCAGTGCAGCGACCGATGACGAGACAACTGTTGAAGGGCTGCTAAAGAATGCGGCGAAAAGCGGCGAACGAGTCTTCAAGCTCATCGTCGCTTACGACGGCACCAACTACTTCGGCTGGCAGTATCAACCTGACCAGCCGACAGTGCAGCGATACATTGAAGCAGCACTTGGAACTGTCCTTGGTCATCCTCGCTGGCCAGCTCGCGCGAGCAGCCGCACGGATGCTGGCGTTCACGCTCTTGGGCAAGTCGTAGTCTTTAAAACCAGTGCTTGGCGAGCACCTGCGGACAGGCTAACGCCCGCCCTGAATACGCACCTGCCCGACGACATCGTCGTTCGCAGCGCTGAGGAAGTGCAACCGAACTTCCATCCGCTGGCATTTTGCATCGGCAAACGTTACCGCTACCGAGTCTATGCGTCTCGAATTGCCGATCCACTGGATGGTCGATTTCATTGGTGGGTGAAGCATCGTTTGAACGTAGAATCGATGCGAGAGGCCGCTGCGTTATTGTTAGGCAAACATGACTTCGCGGCTTTTGAAACCAGTGGAAGTCCACGGCAGAATACTGTGCGCACGGTGCGAGCGATCGAGATCGAATCACACGATTATCTGGATGGCCAGAGAATCAGCATTGAAATCGAAGCGGATGGGTTTCTGTACAACATGGTGCGCAATATCACTGGTACGCTAGTGGTCGTCGGACGAAAGCGACAACCACCGAGTTGGGCTCGGGCTGTTTTGGAGTCCAAAGATAGGCGCGAAGCGGGGCAGACGGCTCCGCCGCAAGGACTTCAGTTGCTCGAAATATACTTCGCTGACGCGCCCCAGCCGATGCACTTGGGATAGCCCGAACGAATGCGTGTAGCTCACATCATCACTCGAATGATTATTGGCGGTGCTCAAGAGAACACGCTGTACAACTGCTTGGACTTAGCCAACGATTTTGGCGACGTTGTTCTGTTGATCACCGGACCTGCAATGGGCCCAGAAGGCCAGTTGTTAGAGCAGGGGAGGGCAGAGGGGCTAAACGTTGCGATGGTCGATTCACTGCGCCGCGCTATCCTTCCCGTTCAAGACTGGCAAGCGTATCGCGCACTTGTGAAGACGATTCGCGAGTTTAGTCCCGATGTGGTTCATACACACAGCGCAAAAGCGGGCTTTCTTGGTCGTGCGGCGGCTTGGAATTGTCGAGTACCTGCGATTGTGCATACGGTCCACGGCGCTCCGTTTCATCCGTATCAATCTGCGCTCGCTCGCCGCGCCTTCATCCTGTTGGAGAGGTGGGCCGCCAAACGTTGTCACCACATGATTAGCGTGGCTGATGCGATGACGGACTTGATGGTTGAGGCCAAGGTGGCGCCCCGCACGAAGTTCACCACGATCTACTCAGGCATGGATGTTGAACCGTTTCGCAATTGCAGGCAGTTCCGTGAGGTTGCGAGAACTGAATTGGGAATAGCGTCGGACGAAGTTGTGTTCGGAAAGATCGCTAGATTGTTTCATCTGAAGGGGCATGAGTATCTGATCGCAGCAGCGGAGCAAGTTGTTCGCACGAATCCCAAGTGTCGCTTTCTTTTGGTGGGTGATGGAATCTTGCGTGAGCAGTTTGAGCGAGAGATCGAGTCTCGAGGCTTGCAGCGGCATTTTTTATTCACAGGACTCGTGCCACCAGAGCGAATTCCGTTTTACTTGAGTGCTATGGATGCACTGGTCCATACCAGCTTGCGCGAGGGGCTCGCAAGAACATTGCCGCAAGCGTTAATCGCTGCCAAGCCAGTAATCAGCTACGATGTCGATGGTGCACGGGAAGTGGTGCTGCCTAAGGAGACTGGGTACCTGTTACCACCCAAGGCAGTTGATGCATTGGCTGATGCAATTCTTGCATTGGCCAGTGATAGTTCGATGCGAGACAGGTTAGGGCAGGGGGGGGCGATTCGATTCACTGAGCAGTTCCGTCACCAGCACATGACAACAGAGATCCGCAAGATCTACCAAAATTTGCTTGCCAAACAGTCTCTTACTTGAGCGAGTCAGGAAGCAACTTGAGGAACTCGTCCAGTGAAGGCGCGTCGAGTACGGCAAGCGACAATTGATCTAGCCGTTCGGCAGATTCTACCTTGGCAATCGCCGATTCTAGATCCTTTGAAAGATTGCCAAACTTCTTTTGCAGCAGTTGAAGCAACAGATTGCGTTTACCTCGCTCGATCCCTTGCTCGATCCCTTGCTCAATACCCCGTTCAATGCCTTGTTCAATGCCTTGTTCAATGCCACGTTTTTCGTAAACAGTAACCATTTGTTCAACCTCTGCGTACTGCTCTTCGCTGTGGATTAAATTCTCAAACTCTGATAGCAAATCACCACTAAGCGGAACATAAGTCTCAATAAACTCGACCAACAAGCTCTTCCTTGCAGGATCTACCGGGCTACCCAGAATCCATCGCAGGAAGTCGGCTTTCATCCTGGCTTGCTCTTTGCGATTATAGTCCATCTTGGCCATCAGGGCGTAGGCCAAAGGATTCTCTGAGCCGAGAAAGCTGCGGTAATTCAGCGTCCGTAGCTTGATCATATGATACTGAAACCGCACAAACGTCGTTCCAGCCACGTTTACTTCAAAACTGTTTGTGACTTGTTTTTTCCATCGTGCATCATCGGAAAAAACGACTATAGGGACAATTTCGGAGTCGTATCGCAAAAAGAGTTGGCTGTAGTAGCGATACATGCGTCGTGCGAAATCTCGATTCGGCCGCTTTGATTCGAATTCGACGTGAATCAAAACGTACTTCTCGCTTCCATTTTTCAGGAGTACCTTGACCACTAAGTCCATTTCACGCCGCTTGCCTCGCTGAGTGTCGGTGAAATACTCCTTTCTCAGAAACTCAACTCTCGAAAAATCGATTAAGGCTGCTTCTGCTGGGCAGAACAGAAACATGAACTCTGCGAAAAACGCCTCGATCAGCGTTTTGAAAATTTGATCGTGATCAATAGACATGAGGAAGCACCAGTAAACGACATTTGGGCTGTCTCGCAGGTCCAAGTACCTTAATCAAATACCCTTAGGCTCGGCAATTAGGGGGCTCGGCAATTAGGGGTAGGGCAGGGGGGCTGCTAGGGTGGCAGACCGCAGGTCTGGGCCCCAGAGGCAGGCTTGGCCAGAGCTGGGGATTGCCGCCTGCATACCAACCTTTTGGCATCTACCCAAATGGCTTATCATGGGCCGATTAGCACTGGAAAAAGGGAGATCCAAACTTGGCAAAAGAACGCGACATCATCGGGCAATACCGAATTGTTCGAATCATCCACAACGGAATTTCAAGTCAGGTATGGGAAGCGATCAAGCAGCCGGAGGGGACACCGGTCGCCCTAAAGACGCTGAAACCCAAGTACGCCGAAGATAAAGACGAAATTGGTTTTCTGAAAAACGAAGCTGAAGCAGGGAAGGCTTTACAGCACCCAAACATTATTAAGATCCTTGAGTTCGGAAACGACAAGAATACACCCTTTGTCGCCATGGAACTGTTCAGCGAAATCACGTTGAAAAAGGCGATTCGGAAAGGGACCGATAACATTGGATACATGCTGCCGAAAGTGATCCAAAAGGCTTGTGAGGGTCTTTATGCGATGCACAGCCAAGGTTATTTGCACTGCGACGTAAAGCCTGAGAACTTTTTAGTCAATCGTGACGGCGACATCAAAGTGATCGATTTCTCGCTCGCCCAGAAGATTAAAACCGGGCTCGCGAAACTGTTCGGTGGCAAACCCAAAGCCGTCGCGGGGACGATGAGTTACATGTCGCCGGAGCAAATCAAGGCTGGAGCGCTCGATCCGCGTTCGGATTTGTACAGTTTGGGCTGCGTTTTGTTTGAACTCGCTAGCGGAAAACCGCCATACACTGGCACAAGTCCGTCAGATTTATTGAACAAGCACATCTCTGCGCCCATTCCGTCGCCGGTGGTTGGCAACGATAATGTTACTCAGGAATTCGCCAACGTCCTCAAGGTGATGATGGCGAAGAAACCTGGCGAACGTTACGAGAATATCTGGGAAGCATTCAAAGTCTTGAAGGCCACCAAAATCTTCAAACGGCCGCCGCGCATCCCCGAAACGAGCATCTTTGATGCACCTAGTGGCACTGGAGAACAAGAATGACCAAAGTCCGCGACTTCCTCGGGCCATATCGGCTAGCGCGGCTCATTCGTATGGGAAACTCCTGTCAGGTTTGGGAAGCGATCGAATCGAATACCGGTGGACGTTTTGCACTTAAAGTTCTACGTCCAGATTTTCGTAACAATAAAGACGAAATCAACTTTCTCAAGAACGAGTTCAGCGTTGGTAAAGCGCTCGCTCATCCAAGCATCATCAAGATGTACGATTTGATCCTCGAGAATGAATCGCCATTTCTCGTGCTTGAGCTCTTCAGTGAACTGAACATGAAGCAAGCCTTGCGGCGTGGTCCCGAGCAACTTGCTTATATGCTCGACCCGATCATTAAGCAGTCTTGCGAGTCTCTGTACCACATGCACGAGAAAGGTTTTGTTCACTGCGACATCAAGCCCGATAACTTTCTCGTGAGCCGGGATGGCGAAGTTAAGTTGATCGACTTTACGATTTCGCAAAAAGTGAAAACTGGTATCGCGAAGTTGTTCGGGGGCAAAACCAAGAACATCTCTGGTACTAAGAGTTACATGTCACCTGAGCAGATCCGTGGCGCAGCTCTCGATCAACGCTCCGATGTTTATAGCCTGGGATGTGTGTTGTTCGAACTGGTTACCGGCAAGCCACCCTATACAGGAATCAGCCCCAACGACTTGCTGAACAAACACATCTCGGCTCCGATTCCTTCACCCTTGGTATCGAATGACAACGTGACCCCGGAATACGCCAATGTGATCAAAGGCATGATGGCCAAGAAGCCTGAGCAACGCTTTGAATCGATGTGGGAAGTTCTCAAGACATTGCGAGTAACGAAGATCTTTAAGCGACCGCCGCGTAAGCCAGATCGGAGCATCTTCGATGACTTCGAAGGTGGCGGTCGAATGGACAAGCCCGAATAAGTAATTGCGCCCAACAACCTCAGTCGCTACACCGGCAGACTCAATAAATCAAACAGCTAAATAATCATGAGCAAATCCAACGGACTTGAATTCGAACAGCCACTCCTTGAACTCGAAGCTCGCATCAAGACGCTCGATGAAACCGCGCCTCGTACGGAAGAAATCGAACAAGAGATCATTCAGTTGCGCCGTCAATGGAACACGCAGACTCGCGAGATCTACTCTAAGTTGACTCCATGGGAGATCGTCCAAGTCTCACGCCACAAAGACCGTCCATACACGCGCGATTACTTGAAGCTGGTCTTCGACGAATTCGTAGAGCTCCACGGCGATAAGTTCTTTGGCGATGATCGCGCCATGCTGACCGGATTCGCCAAAATCGACCAGCACAAAGTCATGGTCGTTGGTCATCAAAAAGGCCGAACTTACAAAGAACGTGCGGCTTGCAATTTCGGTTGCGCGCACCCAGAGGGTTACCGCAAAGCGATGAGCAAAATGAAGCTTGCCGAAAAGTATGGCTTGCCAATCATCTGCTTCATCGACACACCGGGCGCATATCCCGGTATCGGCGCTGAGGAACGCGGCCAAGCTCAAGTGATTGCCGAAAGCATGTTCCAGATGAGCCAACTGAAAACGCCAATCATCTGCGTCGTCATAGGCGAGGGTGGTTCCGGTGGCGCGCTCGGAATCGGCGTTGGCGACAAAATCGCCGTTTTGGAGTTCGCGTACTATTCGGTGATCAGCCCAGAAGGTTGCGCGGGGATTATCTGGAAAAGTCACCAGTTTGCGCCGCAAGCCGCCGACGCGCTGAAATTTACTTCCAGACATCTTTTAGAACTCGGCGTAATCGACGATGTGATCGAAGAACCGCTCGGCGGCGCCCATCGAGATCATCATCAAATGGCCGCGCGCATGAAGAGCTATCTCATGCGCACACTCGCAGGTCTCCGGGAAATTCCTGCCGAGCAATTGATCGAAAAACGTTACGACAAGTTCCGTCGTATCGGCGTCTTCGATGATCTGTCGACGACTGCATCTTAGCTAGTCATCAGCTCGCATAAGTATCTGCTGAGCATGCGTTGAGTAAGCGAATGAAAGTCAAAAACGCCCTGAAACCAACGTCCGATAATGTTTCTTATGTTCGGTTTAGGGCCGCATTTTCCCTGGGAAATACGCGTTTTTCACTTTTCGGGTGAATGACCGCGGATGACCGCCCCGCCCCTACTGGTTGTCATTTACATATGGGATGTCGCTGCGCGTACGCAAGCTTGCTCGACACTTTCCCGAGGCTTACACGCTATCGCGGCAGCGTGTAATTAGGTTGCTGGGCAGACTGCGAACCATAGCCGTCGTAGCCACCAGAGAATCCGTTTCCGGTCGCCGGCGCAAAGTTGTTGGGAGCGAAATTAGTCGGCGGAAGAATCGAGCTCGGATCGCTTGTGTTTCCAGTTTGCGGAAAATTCGGCGCCGGAAAATTCGGCTGAAAATTGTTTTGTAAATTTGGATTCGGATTTCCCTGGAACTGATTTCCCTGAAACTGATTCGATGGATTGCCAAAACTTGGTTGAGTCGTCGGTAGCTGGCCCGACTGCTGGCCCGCTTGAGCACCGCCCGACTGACCTTGGAGGACGTTAGGAATCAACTGGCCCAAATCCCAATTGCCGCCCCCCTGTCCTGCCGCTTGATCCGTTGCAGGAAAATTTGGCAAGCCGTCCGACCAACTCGGATCGTTTGTCATCGGCATTCCGTTCTGTCCGTTCTTCAGCTTCTCGTCCAGCCGTTCCAAGTACGGCCCAACCACATCGTGGATCTCCTTGGGCAGAATCCCGACACCCTTGTCCAGCGCCGATGCAATGTAGTAACCAGACCGCGATTGGCAGATGGCTGTTTGCTGTTTGGGGCCAAGCAAGCTCATCGCAAACATGGTGATCAGCAGGCAATAGATAAGACCTTTGCCCAGCCCGAAAGCCGCGCCAATATGCCGATCGAATTCTTTCAGTTTTACTTTGTCGATCGCGCCGCTAAGCAAGCGGAAACCAACCCAGATAACAAACGATGTCCCCACATACAAAATCAGCATCGCCAAGAACTGGTTCCAAGGCGGCGCTGCATGAATCATCTCAGCAACTTGACCTTTGAAGCGATAAGCAACCAAGTAACTAATCAGGATTGAAGCCAACGATGCGACTTGCCAAGCAAAGCCCTTGATAGCGCCAAAAATGGTCGCCATACCAATCACGATCAACATGATCAGGTCGTATGCCTGCATGTTCCAGTTCCTAAGTTGAGTGCGTCGGGTAAGTTCTTAACTGCACCAGCTACCGTCAATCCCGGTTCAGCAACAGTTACACTGTTCATCAACAGCCATAACTAGACAGTAGTTGGGTAGGGGACTGTAGCAAAGTTTTTACGAGCAGCGAAAGATGGTTTTTACTATGGACTGCAAATCCAACTGGATGCCGACGCTAGCATTGCAACTGCTATTCAGCCACGCCTACAGAATCGTGTAATGTGCCCGCTAGTGCGTGGTGAAGCACGAATCGAACTCCATTCGCTCAGCGGTTTCGAACATGGCAGACTTTAGAACTCACATGGGCGTCAGTACGGGGGCAGGGGTCTTGTATGCAGTTGCTGGCTCCCAGTCGGGCATCCATTGGACCACATGTTTACTCGCCGGCGGCTTGTGCAGTGTTAGTGGCATGTTGCCAGATCTCGATAGCGACTCTGGCCGACCCTTGCGTGAGGCAACAACACTTGCTGCTGCAGTCGTACCGATGTTGATGGTCGACCGATTTCTACATATGGGGCTCAATCATGAATCGATGGTACTCGCCGCTGCGGTCGTCTACATCCTGATTCGATTTGTGCTGACCGAAATCTTTCGCCGCTATACAGTCCATCGCGGCATGTGGCATAGTCTGCCTGCGGCCGCGATTGTTGGAATGGTCGCATTCTTAGTCATGTCCTCCGAAGATATTTCAATTCGCATGTTCAAGACGATGGCTGTCGTGCTTGGATTCATCAGCCACTTGGTAATTGATGAGATTTGGGCCGTTGACTTCCGCAAAGGTAAATACCAATTCAAAACATCTTTTGGTACAGCGCTGAAGCTTTGGAGCAACAACTCGTGGGCCAACTACGCAACGTACTTTAAAGTTGCTGTCTTGGCATTTCTGGTTTATCAAGACCATGGCTTCATGCAACGCTTTGGGATACAGAATCCCGACGTACCACATACAGCGCGCGAGTTACTCAATCTGATTATGGAACGTGGCGAGCAGTGGGTGCGATAACTGGTGATCTCGTGATGGAATGCGTCAAGCGTTTCGGGTGATCTCGTAGCGGAATGCGTCAAGCATTTCGGGAGTATTGTGGCCCACCGAAAGCCTTGACGGCTTGTTGATTTCGTGAGCCGTCGGCGCTAGCGGTCTGTTTTTTTGTGAGCCGTCGGCGCTAGCCGCGGGTCTCGAAGTTTGGAGCGTGCATGGATTGGGCTCGTTCCAATGCAAGCTGAACCAGTGGTTATTCCGCATTGGCAGGTTTATTGGCAATGAATAACTGATCCTTCGGTCACCCGCGGCTAGCGCCGTCGGCTCACGCTTGTTGATTTTGTGAGCCGATGGCGCTAGCGGTCTGTTTTTTTGTGAGCCGTCGGCGCTAGGGCGCTAGCCGCGGGTCTCGAAGTTTGGAGCGTGCATGGATTGGGCTCGTTCCAATGCAAGCTGAACCAGTGGCTATTCCGCATTGGCGGGTTTATCGGCAATGAATAACTGATCCTTCGGTCACCCGCGGCTAGCGCCGTCGGCTCACACTGCCCATGGCGCCATAATCAACAAGCCTCAAGCATTTCGAGAGTATTGAGTCGGACATTGAAAGCCTTGTCGGCTTCCGCTACTGTTAATGTTCTTAAAACAACTTTCGACTATCGAGCAAAATGGTCACTGGGCCGTCATTGATTAGTTGCACTTGCATGTCGGCTCGGAAACGCCCCGTGGCGACAGTCAATCCTTGCAGCCGAAGCGACTGGTTGCAAAGCTCGTACAGCTTGTCGGCTATTTCAGGTTCAGCGGCATCGATGAAGCTCGGGCGTCGACCTTTGCGGACGTCACCCAGTAACGTGAACTGACTGATCATCAGCACGCTCCCGCCGATATCCACCACGCTCAAGTTCATGCGGTCTTGATCATCTGCAAACACTCGTAGACCAGCGATCTTCTCCGACATGTATTCCGCATCTTTCGGGCTATCACCTTTTTCCACGCCCAGCAATACCACGAGGCCGGCTTGAATTTTGCCGACGCATTCGCCCGACACACTCACGGATGCTTCCGTAACACGCTGGACAACCGCACGCATTTCGACTCGCTCTCATTTTTTACTCCGCCCTCCTCTGCCCCGTTTGCAGCGGTTGGTCAAAGCAGGTGACACTTTAGTTTTGGATAGACTACATTGTAGAGAGATAACGTGTAAGACTTGGCGTTCGTCTTTCCAATCAAGTTTGAGTTCCTGAGATGCCTTTTCAATTTACTTGCCCATACTGCTTCAAGAAAACGCTTGTTCTCGAATCGCTGGCCGGTCAAAGAGGACCATGCGTCAGTTGTGGCAAGATTATCACTGTACCAGAACCGCCGAGCAAATTGCCTGAGGCGGCTGCTCCGATCGGTTCCGCATTCGTTCCAGCCACTCAACTCAAGAAACGCTCTGAGTCGAGGATGCTCGCCTTGCGCATTGGCGGTTTGACTCTTGGAATCATTGCGTTCTCGACCCTCATGATTTTTGGATTTTGGCCAACCTTCAAGGGCTTGAAAGCGAGGCGCGATGCCATCGCGTGCATGAGCAACCTGCAACGGATTGCCCAAGCGCTTAACGCTTACGCAGCCGAACACGGTACCTATCCCACACCGGTTGTCACCGATGCAACCGGCAAGCCCTTGTATAGTTGGCGAGTTCTGTTGTTGCCGTATCTCGGTGAAGCCAACCTCTATGCGAACTTTAAGCTCAATGAAGCCTGGGACTCACCCACAAATGCGCAACTGATCGCACAATGTCCCAACGTTTATATCAGCCCAGGTCGCAACTCGGCTGGTTCGTTCGCCAACTATGTGCTGGTTACCGGAACTGGGACGCTCTTTCCTCCAACAGGTCCACTCAAGCCAGCCCAAATCAACGACGGCCTTGATCGAACTCTGCTGGTCGTTGAAACAGACAATGCAACCAGCGATTGGTCGATGCCATTCGACATCGACATCACCAAGTCGAACTCGCGCATCGGTGCGAGCGGCACGGGTTCCATCGGTGGCACTCACGCCGAAGGAGCTGCGGCGGTGTTTGCCAACGAGGAACCCGCCTGGTTGTCAATCGACTTGCCAGCCGCAATTGTCGATGCTGCGATCACGCCCAATGGCAATGAATCGATTCCATTCGATCCAGAACTTTTCAAGATACGTTAAACACCAAACTTGCGGTGCTTGCCTTGCACTCGATATGGCAAGCCTTGGATTCGGATAAATCCTTCTGCATCATCTTGATTGTACGTCCCCCCTGCCTCCATGGTGGCGATGCCCTCGTCGTACAAGCTATTGGGACTGCTGCGTTTGACTGCGATCACATTGCCTTTGTACAGTCGCAAGGTTGCTTCACCGGTCACAACTTCGTGCGACTTGCGAATGAAAGCGGTGAGCGCATCGAACTTGGCTGAATACCAGTAACCGTAGTAGACCATCTCTGCGATCACTGGACTGAGTTGATTGCGCAGATGCGTGAGGTCGCGATCCAGCGTCAGTTGCTCAATCTGTGCAGCCGCTTCATAGAGCAGCGTCATGCCCGGCGCCTCATACACCCCCCTGCTCTTCATGCCTACAAATCGGTTTTCAATCATGTCGATGCGACCAACGCCATTGCGGCCACCGATCTTGTTGAGCGTCTCAACGATTTCAAGCGCTGAACACTTCTTGCCATTGACGGTTACCGGCACACCGCGCTCAAAACCGATCGTAACTTCTTCAGGTTTATCAGGAGCTTCTTGCGGACTGCAGGTCATGGTGAAGTCAACTAAGTCGACGCCACACACGTCGAGCTTTTCCAACTCGCCCGCTTCATAGCTAATATGCAAAACGTTTTCATCGGAGCTGTATGGCTTCTTCGCGGACGCTTTGATGGGGATGTTCTTCTTCTCACAGAAGTTGATCATCTCAGTGCGGCCAGGAAATGAATCACGCCATTCTTTGGTGCGCCATGGCGCGTAGACTCGGATATCAGGTCGCAGTGCTTCTGCGGCCAACTGGAAACGACATTGATCATTCCCCTTGCCTGTCGCGCCGTGTACGTAAATCTCTGCTCCAACTTCCGCGGCAACATCCAGGCACACTTTTGAAATCAGTGGCCGGGCAATACTTGTACCCATCAAGTACGGGCCTTCGTACTTGGCTTGCCACATCAAAACGGGGAACGCAAAATCGCGACAGAGTTCT
>JANRMD010000030.1:0-8486 GCA_033761895.1 Pirellulaceae bacterium
ACTTGAATACTAGGATTAGCCGCAGTGCGCTAGTGTCGCGTTTCGTAAGTTCTATAACCCAGCTTTTACGCAAGCGGGCGCGGGCGCCCGCCTTCCGGAATACCGGATGTCCCACCGCAAAAAAAACAAGGTGAGTTCCAAAAGTCACCATACTTTGTACGCAAACGGAGGCGTTTTCGGGTGCGCCACCTGTAGTCCGCTACGATTCAATAATCTGGTCCTCACGGAGCGCGGGCGTCCCCGCCCGCTGCCCCACTTTTCGGCATGGTACAGAACTTACAATTCGCGACACTAGCACCCGGTTTCCGCGGCGAAAACCGGACGCTAGCGCGTTCCGGCTGATGTTCGCAACCACGATTGTCCCAATCGTAGCTGCAACAATTGAGACAATTGTGCGACACTCCGCATTTGAGACAATTGTGCGACAGTCGGTTGGTAATGCTCTTACGCTGGCACTGGCAATTCGCCAAGGAGCATGGCAACGATTGCGGAAATGATCCCTGCAATTAAAAAATGACCAAAAATGGCGATGAAAAATCCAACGAAGGGCGCTACGCGACTCCATGCGTCGCCCGGTGCCGCGGGTGAAACGAAAAGACACAACGGCCGGGTACGTTTAGGCTATTGCTACTTGCCCAGTCGAAATGGTTAGGGCTCGGCCGCTGAGAAGCACGCGCTGCGCTGCGACTTCGACACGAACTTCGCCTCCGCGATGGGAGGCTTGGAAGCCGAGCATGCGTGTGCGGCCGCTGCGAACGCTCCAATAGGGTGCAAGGCAACAGTGCGCGGAACCCGTAACTGGATCTTCGGGGATACCGTAACGAGGCGCAAAGAAACGGCTGACAAAATCGTAGTGGCCTTCCCCAGCGGCGGTCACAATTACTCCGCGACAGTCAATCTTGGCGAGTTCCTGCATGTCAGGCTTCAACGTGCCAACATCGGTCGGAGTTGCCAAGTGGACCAAATAATCAAAGCGATTCTTGCCGACATAGATGACTCGTGAGCGTGTCCCCAGGGCTTCGATCAATCCGGCGGGAGCCGGTGTGGGAGTGGCGCTTTCGACTGGAAAATCAAGACGAATCATGCCGTCATCTAGCGGCTCGGCGGTTAACAATCCACTTTTGGTTTGAAAATTGATGAGGCCGCGATCAGCAAACCCCCAGCTCAATAATGAATGAGCGGCGGCTAACGTTGCGTGCCCACACAGATCAACTTCAGTCACTGGAGAAAACCAACGCAAGCGAAACTGATCACCCTCTCGCCCCACAAACGCGGTTTCGGATTGGTTCATTTCGGCAGCGAAACGCTGCAACCAATCAGGGCTGGGCCACTTGTCTGGGATCCAACAGACGGCCGCTGGATTGCCCGTAAAGGCTTTTCGTGCAAACGCATCCACCAGCATCAGCTGCATCACCATCGGATCGTTCATGTCGGGCTCGGTGAAGCGTTAGTGTGTAGGCTGCACTCAGAGAGTCTTTGAGGGCGGTCTTTGAGGCCGGTTTTGGGTGGGTTGCACCTGCCGGGGTGCAACCCAAAAAGCAATTCAGTAGCCAAGGTCGCACTTGGCAAGTGCGAACTACAGCAAGGTATCGAGCAGCAATCGCAATTTGCGCAATTCACCGCGTTGGTCGATATCGGGCATGGGAGCGATCTGGATGCTCAGCGCGTGGCTATAGCCGACTTTGGCAAGTTGCGAAATGATCTTGCCGTATTCGATTTCACCCTGCCCGACTCTGACTTGCAGTTTGTCTTTCTTGGAGTCCTTCAGATGGACGTGAAAGACATAGGGCATGATTTTGTCGAGATTCTTGTTCGGATAGGGGCCGCAATGATAGTGGCTTGGATCGAGGGTCAATCCTAATCCCTTTACGTTATCGCACAGCACCTTGACGGTATCTGGGTCCTCGCTGAGTCGCCCGATTTGGCTTTTCATAGCCACTCGGACGCCTTCCAATTCCGCGATTTCAACCAGTCGCTGCAAGCGTTCAACTTCGGCGTTGAACGGTGTTCCGAGTTCGCAGGATGGAACCGTAAGAGTGACAACTTTGGTTGCTTTACCCAGCCGACAGATTGCGCCGAACTGTTCGAAGTATTGCTCACCTTCAGCATCAATGTGCACATCATAACTACAGACCTCCAATCGATGGCTTCCGCGTGCGAAATGAACCGCCTTTTCGAATTCCGCATCGATGCGACTAGGACTGAGCGCAGTCCCGTTTTCGCGCAACGAAATTTCGATGGTCGTGAATTCCAAGTCGATAAACTGGTCAACCACGTCCGGCATAACTAATTCAGGGAAACAATCCGTCGAAGCAGCGACGTACACTGATGAACTCCTATAGCCAAGGGTGGCCTGATTACGGTGGGCCGATTTCAGTGGCTTTGCGGCCGCATCAACTTGCAACCCAACAAAGCAACTTGGTCAAAACGGTGATTTACGTCCCCCGAATTGCGAGATTGCTCGCAACTTGGGTCTGCCTGCGGTCCCCGCAGCAGTCACCTTCCTCCAAAGGTATCGCTGATCGCCGAATGTAGCAACATCCCGTAACTGGGTTTGGGCGTGAATAGCCCCACAGTGGTAACTAAATTTGGCCGAAAACCAGACCACTTCTTGATCGCCAGTAGATTTGCCTGGTGGCGGTAAGTGACAGGTACGAAAACTCCGCCAAATCCGATCTCCCCGTACCACCCGCTCACCTACCAGCAATTGTGCGGCTTTTCGTGCGTTCGGCGGTAGGTCGTTGTTCGATCACTGAAATTGTTGGGACCAAGGATGGGACCGAGGTGGCTGATCGAGGATGATGCAGCATTGCGAGGCCATCAACAATGGGCAGGATTTGCACTTTTTCAGCAGACTGACTAGCAGGCTGCTGCAAAAGTAGAATTGCAAATGAGATGGATCCTCTGTAACCCAAAGCGTCAGCGAGAGGCGTTCTCTATTGCACCCGCCGCCTCAAAAATCGCCAAACTGAACGGGAACTCGTAGGTTGCGAAAAGTAGGGTTTCCGTGTACACCCTTGAGTTTGAAAAATGGTGCATTTAGTGGTGGCGAACCGGCTTTTAGGCCTGAATTCGTTGAACTTGGATAAAGAGTGCTATGTCGCGATATAACCCGGCCGAAATTGAACCCAAATGGCAGAACTTCTGGGCTGAGAACAAGACTTTTCGTACTCCGGAAATGCCGTCGGGCGAAAAATTGTACGTGCTGGATATGTTTCCTTACCCCAGTGGAGCGGGGCTGCATGTGGGCCATCCGGAAGGCTACACAGCGACTGATATTGTGTGCCGGTTTGCACGTATGCAAGGCAAAACGGTGCTGCATCCGATGGGCTTCGACGCGTTCGGCTTGCCTGCGGAAGAACATGCGATCAAGACCAATGTTCCGCCACGCGTGTCCACTGAAAACAACATTGCCGAGTTCACGCGACAGTTGAAGATGCTGGGGTTCAGCTACGACTGGGATCGGGTGTTGGCAACGACGGACGTCGAGTACTTTCGCTGGACACAGTGGATCTTCTTGCTGCTGTTCGATACTTGGTTCGATGCCGAGCGCCAAGTCGGGCGGCCGATCGCTGAATTGCCTATCCCAGCGGATATCCAGGCCCAAGGCGATGTAGCTGTGGCGGCTTACCGCGATGAGCATCGTTTGGCATATCAAGACGACGCGCTTGTGAACTGGTGCCCCGCACTGGGCACGGTGCTTTCGAACGAAGAGGTCATCGACGGCAAAAGTGAACGTGGCTCGCATCCAGTGCAGCGCATTCCGCTGCGTCAGTGGATGCTGCGGATCACTGCGTATGCAGATCGCTTGATTTCAGATCTCGATGGCTTGGACTGGTCACCGGGCATCAAGAAACTGCAAAGCGAATGGATCGGTCGCAGCACAGGGGCTGAAGTCGATTTTTATTTGGGGGACGCCAGCGGCTACGCGGCTTGGCAAGCGACTCGGGCAAAAGTTGGCTTTCCGCCAGCGGCAGGTTCGGATGCGCTGCGGATCTACACGACCCGACCGGATACGTTGTTCGGCGCGACCTACATGGTGATTTCTCCGGAGCATCCACTTGTTCTGAAGTTGACAACCGCCGAACAAAAAGATGCGGTCGAAAAGTATCGCACGGCTGCTTCATTCAAGAGCGACCGGGAACGCACGGAGGGCGACAAGAAGAAGACGGGCGTCTTCAGCGGCTCGTATGCGATTAACCCAGTGACCGAAAAGCCTGTGCCGATTTGGATCGCAGACTATGTGCTGGCGACCTACGGTACCGGTGCCATCATGGCTGTGCCCGCTCACGACGAGCGCGATTTCGAATTCGCTCAACAGTTCAACCTTGCTGTGGTGGCCGTTGTGGATCCAGCGGGTTCGATGGATGTGGATCCAGAAGCGGTGCTGGCCGGTAAGCAGTGCTTTATCGGGCTGGGCAAAGCCATTAACTCAGGTGCCTACAACGGAATGGCTACTGAGGAGGTTAAGACGCTGATCACGGAGAAGTTGTCCACGGCAGGCATGGGGCGCCAAGCCGTCAATTACAAACTTCGCGATTGGTTGTTCAGTCGCCAGCGTTTCTGGGGCGAACCGTTTCCAATCCTGCATGAATTGGATTCAAGCGGCAAACCAACGGGCGCGATCCGCGCCGTCGATGTTAAAGACTTGCCGGTGAACCTTCCGCACTTGGAAGACTTTAAGCCGCACGGGCGACCTGAACCACCGTTGGGCAAATCGCCCGACGAATGGCTGTACGTTGAATTGGATGGAAAACGCTACCGTCGCGAAACGAATACCATGCCCCAGTGGGCTGGATCGTGCTGGTATTACTTGCGATTTATCGATCCACGTAACGCCCAAGCCTTCTGCGATCCCGAGAAGGAAAAGGCGTGGATGCCTATCGATTTGTATGTGGGCGGGGCAGAGCATGCGGTGCTGCATTTGCTGTACTCTCGTTTCTGGCATAAAGTCCTATACGATCGCGGTTATGTTTCGACCAAAGAACCGTTCCACAAACTTGTGAATCAGGGGATGATTCTCGGCGAAGTGGAGTACACCGGTTACAAGTCTGGCGAACGCTGGATCAACCCAGCCAAAATCGTCCGCCAAGATGATGGATCCATGACCGAGCATGGCTCCAAGGAAGTGGTCACGGCCGTCGTCGTTCCTGAAAACCAAGTGGTGAAGAAAGGAGATACTTTTGTACTGGTCGCCGACGAGTCGATTCGCATTGAGAGTCGCGCTCACAAGATGTCCAAGAGCCGAGGTAACGTCGTAAATCCTGACGAGGTGGTCAGGGAGTATGGCGCGGATTCGTTGCGGTTGTACGAGATGTTCATGGGGCCGTTGGAAGCGACGAAGCCATGGAGCATGGCTGGTGTAAGTGGCGTTCGGAATTTTCTCGACCGCGTCTGGCGCATGATCGTCGATTTCCGCTCGGACGATACCGTGCTGGTTGAAAATGTACGCGATGTCGAACCGACGGAGGAACAGAACAGAACGTTGCACCGAACTATTGCCGCAGTGACTCGCGATACGGCCGCGATGAGCTTCAACACGGCGATCGCGCGGATGATGGAGTTTGTTAACTTCTTTACCAAAGAAGAAGTGCGACCGCGGGCCGCGATGAGCGACTTTGTGCTGCTGCTTTCGCCCTATGCACCCCACATGGCCGAGGAGTTGTGGCAGTTGCTGGGCAATCCGCAGTCGCTGGCCTATCAGCCTTGGCCGGTGTTTGACGAAGCGCTGACCAAGACGGCAGAAATTGAAATTCCGATTCAGGTTAACGGTAAAGTTCGCGGCCGCGTCACCGTTCCCGCCGAGGCTTCGCAATCCGACCTGGAGCGTATTGCGCAGTCTGACCCCAGAATTCTAGAGCTGCTCGCGGGTAAGCAGATCGTGAAGGTTATCGTTGTTCCGGGCCGGTTGGTCAACATTGTGGTCAAAGGCTAGACGCAGTTGAGAGATGACAGCCAAGATCGATCTGTGTCGCTTCAGTCCCGAGCGAACGCTGACGGAGCGCAATCCAGCGGCGTGTTGGTCGTCTTGTGCACTTACAATGAAATGACCAACCTGCCGCGCGCGATCGAGGTCTTGGAACGCATGGCACCTGAGTGCGATGTGTTGGTGGTCGATGACAATTCACCCGATGGGACCGGCAAATGGGCAGCCAACGCAGCACTCGCTTCCAAAAGAATCCATGTGCTCGGCCGTAGCGGTAAACTTGGGCTCGGTTCAGCCTTGAGAGATGCAATTCGTTGGTGTCTGGAACGGGACTACCAGTATTTGGTCAATCTCGATGCCGACTTAAGTCACGATCCCGCGAAAGTGCCAGAGTTCCTCAAAATCGCTCGCGAGCAGAATATCGATGTCGTGATCGGTTCGCGGTACATCGAAGGTGGTGGGACCGAAGGGCTATCCTTCTTTCGCAAGCTGTTAAGTCGCGGGTTGAATCGCTACGCAGCTCGTATGTTGCAGCTGCCGGTGCGCGACTGCAGCGGCTCGTATCGTTGCTATCGGGTCAGCAAATTGCGTGAATTGCAGTTGGACGAACTGACCTGCGATGGCTATGGATTTCTCGAAGAGATTCTCGTCACCCTGCATCGTTTAGGGGCAACGTTGCGCGAGACCCCAATCACTTATCATGAACGCCACGGCGGGGAAAGCAAACTCAGCTGGTCCGATGCCACAGGTGCCATGGCAGTAATTCGCAAGCTGCGTCAGCGCTGAGCCTTGAGTCTCCTGACGGACTACGTTCTGCATGGTTTTTCGCAACCCGAAGCAGTTAGCGAGGGACCGTTCTGCATATCAAGTCGACGCCGTAACTCGGTCCCTCGCTAACGCTTCGGGTTGCGAAAGTCCCAAAACACGCAACATCAATAATAGCGCGTCGACTTACAGCACGCTGATAGTTGCAAAGGATGGTTCACAAAAGCAAAAAGCAAACCAACAGCATCAGCGGGCCGATGGGACTCAAGCCAATACCAATCAGTGCAATTCGCTTCGGTTGAGTGGTGAGGCCTGCGACCCCTAAGGCGAAACCAACGAGCGAGAAGGTTCCACCAATCAAAGCGCTCACTCCATAGATGGCTAGCTGAGAGAGGAATGTCAATCCAACCGCCGCATTTTCGACCAAGACCGTAGGATCACCTCGCTGGTAATCGTTGTTGGCGATGCGATTGGATCGGGCGAGTCTTTTCTGTTGCTGGATTGATCCCAAGAGCGCGCCGCCAAAACAAAAAGCCAAGCCGATGGCTGCCACGGCCACACTTGCGGCACCCAACGGATTCGCTTGACGCCAAGCGTTTGAAGGTGGCATCTGTGGTCCAGCGCCCAATGGATTGTGGTCTAGTTGGCTGTTGCCCAGTTGGCTGTTGTTGGGAGGCTGTTCTGAGTTCAAGGCTGCCACGCTTGTCCAAAAACCAAGTTTTGAAGGTTGACGGTCCGGTCAGTGGTTGGTCAACAGCCTCTTAGCCGGCTGCTGAAAATATTAAGCGGCATTTCAATTTCCCTCGCTAGCGTTCTAACGCTTCGGGTTACTTTTGCAGCAGGCTGCTAGGGATTGTCCGATTCGTCGCGCACCAGTTGATGAGGCTCGGCGAGCAATCCGTAGTGCTCGGGGCGACGATCGGCAAAGCGGTCGATTAGGTGCTTGCCAGGGACTCGCACCAAGCGTTTGTTGCGAGTGATGTGCGGTTGCACTGTCCCGCTGACAACGCATTCGTCGTCTGGACCGCCAAAGGAAGGCGAACGGCCGGTTGGTAAACAGAACTTGCTGGTGCCGATGAATCGAAAGCCGCGTTCTTCGCCGACCCGATTTACGGCCATAAAGTAAATGTGATTTTCAAGTGCGCGGGCGTTGGGCAAGTATTCCGCAAACGTGTCTGCGCCTGGTGGCCAATTGGTTGGCAGGATCACGAGGTCAGCGCCCTTGAGCGCCAAGACTCGCGTGGCTTCTGGAAAAGAACCGTCGTAACAGATGTGCATACCGACTCGCATGCCGGCAACCTCGTAAACCTGCATCGGCTGACTGCCTCGTGTTACGAAGCGATCGACGCCAAGGAACGGCAGATGAATCTTGCGATACACGCCCACGATACCATCGGGGCCGAGCAAAACGCAACTGTTGTAAAGGTCTTCGCCCGCGCGCTCCAACATCCCAAACGCTAAGAATTTCCCGTGTTGCTTGGCGGCTTCGAGTAACCGTTCGGTGCTTGGCCCGGTAATCGGTTCGGCGACATACATAGCCTCGGCCTTGCTCTCGAAACAATAACCGCTGACCGCGCACTCGGGGAACACAACCAGTTTGGCAGCTTGGGTGCGTTCATCATCCAGCCATCCGATCATACGTTCGACATTGGTGTCGTTATCGCCAATCAGAATATCAAACTGCACGCCCGCAACAGGTATCTGTAAATTCGCCATCTTCTTTCCAAGGTTGTAGAATTGAATTGCAATCGAGCAATAACGCGACACTACTCGCAGATCGCCACCATCCTAGCTT
>JANRMD010000031.1:0-22933 GCA_033761895.1 Pirellulaceae bacterium
AGATTTTGGGGTTTCACGCTCTGAGGCTCTGCGAAGGGCGTGGCGAATGTCCCCGCTCCCACGCCCTTCGCAGCGCCTCAGGGCGTGCCACCCGAATTCGATCAACCCAAAAATCTAATCTGGACAGAGCACAAGGTTGGCGGCGATCGGCGAGCGAGAAGTGTCTAAAACTCTTTAGTTCTTGAAGCCTGATAGGGCAGCGTTGGCTACGAAAATTTATCCGCGAAAGTTAGAAAAGAGTCAGACGTTTCTGGCTGTGTTGACGGTCGCAACAACCCTCATCGCGGCAATTGCTTTGTCGCTTGAATTGACAACAACCTTAGAGGCCGTCTCCTTCGTAACCGGAGCTCTCTGCGTCTGGCTTGTGGTGAGGGAAAACGTCTGGAATTTTCCCATTGGGTTATTGAACGTAGCCACGTTTAGTGTCGTGTTCTTTCAGTCGCGATTGTTTGCCGATGCGGGGCTGCAGGTGGTCTATTTTGTTCTAGGAATCATGGGCTGGACACTATGGCTGCGCGGGGGCAAGAACCATACGCGGTTAAAGCTAAGTCGCATTGGCAGAGTTGAAGCGGCTTGCCTGGGCATTTTCGTTGTGGTCAGTACTTTGTGCCTTTGGCAGACCCTTCATCACTTAGGTGGTTCGGCATCATTCTGGGATGCGTTGACAACATCGATCAGCCTCGCTTCGCAGTGGATGCTAAACCGCAAGCAGTTGGAAAACTGGCTAGGGTGGATCGTTGTTGATATTATTTACATACCGCTCTACGTTTCCAAAGAACTTTACTTGACAGCGATCCTGTACGCGGTCTTCCTGTGCATGGCGATTATCGGCTGGAAGCAATGGCATCAATCTTGGAACACCGCTTCGGAATTGCCTAAAGAAGGGACTGCCTAACATGACGTTAGGATTTGTCGTTGGAAAATTCTATCCGCCACACCGTGGCCACAAACACCTCATTGACTCCGCGCGAAGACAAGTCGATGAACTGATCGTCATGCTGGCCGCTCACCCTTCGCAAACGATACCCGGGGAAGTGCGTTATGCGTGGTTGCGCGAGATTCATCCCGATTGTGACGTGCGTTTGGTTGCTGACGAACTTGAGGACGATTCGCAGCAATGGGCTGACTTTACACTGAAGTACTTAGGACGTTCCCCTGACATTGTTTTTTCTAGTGAAAACTACGGGCCCATTTATGCATCGCTGATGGGCTCGCGCCACGTCATGGTGGATCACTTACGGACGACGGTACCAATATCTGGAACGCGAATCCGCGCCAACCCGCTTTTGCATCTCGATCATTTGGAGCCATGTGTTCGGGCTTGGTTCGTAAAGCGTGTGGTGCTAGTCGGTGCCGAGTCAACTGGCAAAACCACCCTCGCCCAGCAACTTGCTGATCACTTTCAAACCGTCTGGGTGCCGGAGTATGGACGCGAGCATTGGGAAGAGAAAGTGTCGAAGTTAACTAGTTCTGAAGCGTCACCGAGCTGGAGCAGCGAAGAGTTCGTTCACATCGCCCAGGAGCAACAGCATCGCGAGGACCTGGCGGCAAGGCAAGCCAATCGCATACTTGTTTGCGATACTAATGCGTTTGCGACGGGGACGTGGTACGAACGGTACTTTCATGCTCGCCATCCTCTCGTCGATTCGATTGGCCAGCAATCGAAGGCAGATCTCTATTTGCTGACAGCCCCGGATGTGCCGTTCGTTCAAGATGGATTTCGTGACGGGCAACATATTCGCAACTGGATGCATGACCGATTCGCGGAGCAACTTGCAAACCTCACGCAACGCAACCCCGCAGTGCGGATAGCACTGATCCAAGGCTCCTGGGAACAGAGACTCGCTACCGCGATCGCGTCAGTCGATAGACTGCTCAGCGCGGGACGCGATTGAGCGGCAAGGATCTTGCTCGCCCTTTAAGCGACACGAAACTGGGTGTATTCTCATAAGCGGTGGGTTCAGCGGACGAGGACGTCCGCGCTCCAAAAAAACGGACCAGCGTTCTGGAAAGTCCACAGGCACTGCGTGAGAACCAGTTGCTTGGAATGTGAGTGATTTCGGTAGCGAGAGCGATTCAGTCGACATTGGATTTCGGTTGAGCCGGCGGACACTCCTGCGTACGCTTGGCATTCAGAGCTATGTAATGTAGCCATGCTGTCGGAACGTTGTCTTCATGGAAAATGGCTTCCACAGGGCACTCTGGAATGCAGGCACCACAGTCGATGCATTCATCCGGATGAATGTAGACCATGTCCGCGTCCTCATAAAAGCAATCGGTAGGGCAAACCTTCAAGCAAGCCTTGTCTTTGCAGCCTTGGCAGGGTTCTGTTACGACCATCGCCATAGTAGAGTTCCTCCGGTTAAAATTGTTGGAAAACAAACTGAGTTCCGGTGGAGGTGAGATTCTGGACAATAAAGCGGACAGCGAATTTCAAAATGTTCCAGATTCCAGTCTGACGAACCGAGCCAGCCATGAATTGGTCAACCTGTGGCATGCGGGTTCACAGGCAGCGGCGAGTGTTCTTTGGGCACGGTACGAGGTCCGCTTGATTGCGTTGGTGGCGTCTCGACTCAATCGCAAGCATCGCGACGGTATTGCTCCTGAAGATGTGGTTCAGTCTGCTATGGGCAGCTTCTTTCGACTGACAAGAGCAAGTGCCAGTCCCCCGATCAAGCTTGAGAGCACGGTTTCAGCGTGGAACATTTTGGCAACATTAACGCGCAGAAAACTCTCGCGGGCATTAGAACGCGAGACCGCGGTCAAACGCGGAGGCGGACGAACCAGAGTGGCGCTTGAAGATCTTGAACCCGACCTGCGAGCAAACCCATCCCAGACCGAAGTGGACGAAGTTCTAGCAGGCATCCATTCGCTCCTCAACCAAGACCAACTGCAACTTGTTGCACTGCTGCTGGAGAATGCAACTCAAAAGGAAATTGCAGAGCAGCTAGGCGTCGATGAGCGGACGGTTCGTCGGCGCATCACAGCCATTCGAGAGATTGTCACAGGAAGAATAGCTGTCGTTGAGCAGCAGAGTGCGACCTCATCAGAATCGCTCATCGAGAACATCAATCTTCCAAACATCAGTTATCGGGAGTTCGTCCTGGGGAAGCTCGTCGGTCGCGGCGCTCTCGGAAAAGTCTATCGAGCAAGAGTGCAATCTGATGGGCAGATCGTCGCTTTGAAGTTCATGCACAGGCATTTGTGGACCGACCCTGAAAGCCGACTCTCTTTTCTACGAGAGATTGATCATGCTTCGAAGATTAATCATCCAGGCGTGGTGAAGTACTTGGGTTGGGGGCAATCCCGGCACGGCGGACCTTATCTGGTCTGCGAGTATATCGATGGCCTGCCACTGACGAAGACTAGTCTGCAGGACTCAGCGACCTCAGTGCGATGGTTAGCACAGATTTGCGAGGCGGTTGCAGCTTCGCATCAAGTTGGAATTGTACACGGTGACTTAACTCCCAATAACATCCTAGTGGACCAAGGAAGAGTTGTCATCACTGATTTCGGTTTCGCAACGTACTCGCAGAAGTCGCTCGTCGATAGCGTGGCCTTAGGGGCGATCACTTCACCTGGTGGCACGCTTGGTTTTGCTGCCCCTGAGCAGATCTCATCTGCTTTCGGTAAGATTAGCTTCGCGACGGATATCTATGCGATCGGCGGAATTGCTTTCTATTTGCTGACTGGTCGAAGTCCTCATTGCGGCGAGTTGCTACTTGACACTGTCTCTGACGAAGACGTGCAACTCCCCGATGTGAATTGCGCTCATGCCGAGTTTAAGTTGATGGCAGTTGCAAGGTTGGCTCTAAAGAAAGCGGTGGATGGCAGACCCCAATCGGTAGCTGAGTTAGTCCCACTGCTTGCTGAGTGATTCCTGCAATCCATCGCTGCAGGAATCGAATGGCGCACGGAATTACATGGGTAACTCCAGCACTGCCTGGTGGTTTCTGCTGGCCAGCGACAGCCACACCCAGCAGTAACTCCAGGCGTCCGGTCACTTCATGACCACTTCAAGAACGCAGGAGCGGTCCAGCTCGGATCAATGCTTCGAATTGCATCAATTTAAATGTACTCCTAAACGGCAGTTGATCGGGCCATCACACGGATGGAGCGCGACCATCGAAGAATGCTTCAGAGGACACACTGGCAATACCGCCAACCGAAAGCGTGCTATCAACTCTGACACACTTTGGAGTTTCAGGTTCGCAGCAGGCGAGCCTCAAGTTCGGCAATCCTCGATTGAAGTTTTTCGATGACGGGCGTTATGTGCGTTTGACTAAATCGCCTGTGGATGTGCTGGGGGCAGTTCATATCCCAGGCTTCGATCTCGAATAAGATTGCTCGTTCCACCTTGCCTGGATAGGAATCATCACGTAGCGACTCTATAAGATTCGCATCGTCCTCGACCATGCGGAGCTTGCCCCAAAGCTTGATGCGTCGACTGCGAGTGTAGTCCATAAGGAAGATGAAAGCCTTCGGGTTCTCGGAGATGTTCCCAAGCGTGATGTACTGTCGATTTCCAGCAAAGTCTCCAAAGCCCAAAGTCTTCGAATCGATTACGCGAAGAAACCCGGGCGAACCGCCTCGATATTGAATGTAAGGTTGCCCCTGAGCGTTGGCTGTCCCCAGATAAAACATATCCAAGTCGGCCAGGAAAGATTGTAACTCTGGTGTAACGGTGGTTTCCCATCCGCCATTCCGTTCCATGCGAGCATAGCTAGGTCGGGAACCTTTCTCGGTTTGGATCGCCTTCACCGAAGAGGTGAAGGCAACATCGCTGGAATACTGACGCATGATTGTTTCTCCTCTGCGAGGTTAAAAATGGAAATAGAGTTTTACTTGACGGAAGGAATACCATGGTGGTCCATAGGTCTTGGGCCAGGTGCAGGCCAACGGAACTTGCGCTCGGAATCAGTGATTCGTATCTCATTGATGCTTGCCTCGCGACGCCGCATCAATCCGTCATCATCGAACTCCCAAAGTTCATTTCCATAGGCCCGGAACCACTGACCATCAATATCGTGATACTCATACTGAAAGCGAACCGCGATGCGGTTATCGGTAAAGCTCCACAGCGACTTGGTAAGGCGATAGTCGAGCTCACGTTCCCACTTGCTGGCAAGAAATTCTCGAATTTGGTCTCTGCCGTTAAGGAAACGCTCACGGTTCCGCCACTCGGAGTCTTCGGAATAAGCCAGCGACACTCGCTGCGGATCGCGACTATTCCAGGCGTCTTCGGCAGTGCGAACCTTAGCGGTAGCGGTTTCTAATGTGAACGGTGGTCGGATGATGTTCATAAGTTGATGCTCCCAATCTGAAAGTGCTGTCGTTAGACGCCGGAATCAGCTAGGCGATTCTCGACTTGTTCATGTTTTATTGTCGCACGATTGTCCCAATCGTCGCTGCAACAATTGAGACAATTGTGCGACACTCAACCCTAATGCCAAACTGTGTCGAAGCACTAGACTCGCTGCATCAACGTTGGTGAGAGACGTTGTTACGTGCTTTCGTCGTCCTTTCGAGAAATCCGCGAATACGCTTCGTGATTTCAGTTCCATCTTCTTCTAAAGCAAAGTGCCCTGTGTCAAGCAAGTGAAACTCGAGGTTCTTTAGGTCCCGCTTGTAGGGCTCTGCGCCTGCGGCAGGAAAGATCGCATCATTTTTACCCCAAACGATTAACGTCGGTGGCTGATGCTTGCGAAAGTACGCCTGCCATTGAGGGTACAGTGGTGGGTTGGTTCCATAGCTGTAAAACAGTTGTAACTGAATCTCCGAATTTCCTTCACGATCCAGTAGCGGCTGCACATGCCCCCAAGTGTCAGGGCTGATCGATTCGACATTGCGCACTCCGTTGGTGTATTGCCACTTTGTTGCTCCGAGAGTGACGATAAACTGCAGGGCATCTGCGTTGGGTAAATTTGGGTTATCGTATGCGGCCTTGACGTTTTTCCAAAACGCGTTGTCGAGGCCTTTATTGACTGCACCGCGATCTTTCCAATACTCCTTGATGGGTTCCCAGAAAATGTTGTCGATGCCTTCATCGTAGGCGTTTCCGTTTTGGATGATCAACGACTCGATACGTTCGGGATGCTTGGCCGCGATTCGGAAGCCGATGGGAGCGCCGTAATCCATGAGGTAAAGCGAGTACTTGGTAAGGCCAACTTGCTTTGTAAATTTCTCGATCACGTTGGCGAGATTATCAAAGCTATAATCGAACTCGTTCACTTTGGGCATCGAGCTATAGCCGAATCCCGGATAGTCGGGAGCGATGACGTGATACTTGTCCGCTAGCGCTGGAATCAGATCGCGGAACATATGCGACGATGTCGGGAACCCATGCAGCAAGAGGAGTGTAGGAGCCGTTTTGGGACCGGCTTCGCGGTAGAAGATATCAAGTCCATCAATGGTGACGGTCTTATAAGCCACAGTCGATGCCGAGGAATGTTGTGCAGATGGGTTTGGCACCTGCCTCTGCGGAGTTTGGCCAGCGACGATGTTGGAAGACAATGTTGCCATGGCGGCAACAAGTAGGTTTAGTAGGAAGTAGCGTTTCATGGTTGTTTCTTTTTCTGGTTAATTTGTAGAGCGATTGCTAAGACTGCTTCTAGCAAGAAAGGCACGATTTCGCACTGAGTAGCTACCATCGGCAGATGGTAGCCTTAAGGCGGTGTCGGTCGACCGGATGAGAACGGTGGCTACTTAGATACTGTTAGGCATGCCCTTCGAAACTGCCTTCGCGCCAATTCTTGTCGGCAGCAGCGCGGCGTTCCGCTTCGTTCTGGTTCCATTGCGGCAAGGTGTCACCTCCAACACCGCGATAGAACAAAGCCAATCGACTATCATCGGTAATCTTGAAGTTGGTCGGATCGACACCAAAGAGCTTACCTTCGCTGGCTGCGGTCGCGCAGTAGCCACCCTAGAGCGGAACGAACCGCTCGGGGGCTGTGTCGAATTTTTTCTTGTTAGCTTCGTTTGAGAAGAGGTATAGGCTATCGTTGTGGATGGTGCTGAAGGCTGGATCGCCCGCAAGTGCCTGGCCATCGAAATAGGCCACTGCGTCGTAGCCGCTGACGGCGACTTGAAGTTGTTTCAGTTGATTCGTCATGATTTTTGCTTTGTATAACGGAAGTTACTTTGCTTGGTTCTGAGCTCTTATTTACGATAGGTTTGATGCGCTTCGCAGGTTTTAGCGAGCGACGCTTAGGGCCTCAGCGCGGGGAAAGTCGATTTCGGTTTCGGCGACGTGATTGAAGTAGTTTGTGAAGATGTTGAGAGCGACGTTGGCTACGATCTCTGCCAGGGCTCCGTCGTCTAAGCCTGCCGAACGCGCTTGAGCGATATGCGCATCGGAAACATGGCCTCGTTCATCGACCACCAGGCGAGCGAATTGGATGATCGCATCGGTCTTGGGATCGACTGAGGTTCCGCGTCGGCTATCTAGAATTTGGTCAACACTCAATCCGACCATCTTGCCGATCGCAGAATGTGCTGCCAAGCAATACTCACATTCGTTGGCTTGCGCAACCGCCAACGCGATCTGTTCTCGCGACTTCGCGGAGAGCTCGCCCTTGCTCAAGGCACCGCTCAACGCCAGATAGCCGTCGAGAACAGCCGGTGAATTAGCCATCGCTCGAGTCATGTTGGGGATCAATCCGAGTTTGCCCTGAACCGCATCGAGTAGCTCTTTGGCTTTGCCCGTGGTGGACAGTGGATTCAGTTGATGAATACGTGACATGATTTTTCTTCTCACTTCTAAAGTCTGTGCTCCCGAACAATTCGATCGCTCTGTAGCATGGTGAATACATATGTCGTGCCAACGAACTAAACTGCATGTAAGTTGTTATATGGAATAGATTTGCGGCAAAATCCCCTCAGTCGCGAAAGCGACGAGATTTCGTTGGATAACGAAAAGTCGTTGTTGGTTCACGAAATTGCGTTATGGTAAGCATTTCACGTTTATGCTCTTTACGAGTGGCTTCGGAAAAGCACTCTGTGTCTTTTGCAAACTCTCCGAACGTGCCACTCGACTTATGGGCGATTTGATTGTGCTGGACTCTATTGGAAACGGTTGACATCCGATGCCACTTCGCAACCATGCCATGAACCTTCAATCGCTTCAAGCGATAGCCACGATGGTTGCCCAGCAGCGCAGCGTCCGCGCGGTGCTGGAGTTGATTGTCCAGTCGCTTGTTGATAGTTCTGACTTAGCGCTTGCGCGTATCTGGCTAACTAAGCCTGGGGACATCTGCAAGGAGTGTCCGATGTTGGCAGAGTGTCCAGATCGCACTCGTTGTCTACACCATGTGGCGACTGCAGCGCGGGCTCTGAACCCAGAAAGCGGCAGCGAGTGGTATCGAACAGACGGCTTCTACCGTCGCTTTCCGCTTGGCGTACGCAGAATTGGCGTCATAGGAATGACAGGGAATTCGCTCAAGCTCTCGCAGGCCGCAGATGACCCGGATTGGTTCGCGCGCGACGACTGGCTCCGCCGCGAGGGAGTTGTTTCATTTCTGGGGCATCCTTTGAAATTCCGAGACGAGATACTCGGAGTGCTGGCTGTCTTCAGTCGAGTGGAAACCTCTGATCAGGAGTTTGCTTGGCTGCGCGTGTTTGCTGACAGTGCCGCGGTTGCCATCGCCAATGCGACGGCGTTTGAAGAAATCGAGTCCCTCAGGAACCGGCTCGAACAAGAAAACGAATACCTCCGTGAGGAAGTCCAGCAGTCCGCGGTCTTTGGCGACTTGCTTGGGCAGGCTCCGGCACTACAAGCGGTTACTCGTCAAATAGAACTTGTTGCTCCCACCGATTCCGCCGTGCTGATCTTAGGCGAGAGCGGTACGGGTAAAGAGGTCGTCGCACGTGAAATCCATCGTCACAGTCAACGGTCCGATCGCCCCTTGATCAAGGTGAATTGCGCAGCCATACCTCGCGAGCTTTACGAGAGCGAGTTCTTTGGGCATGCCAAGGGTTCCTTTACAGGCGCGTTACGCGACCGGATAGGTCGTTTCGAACTCGCTGACAACGGGACACTCTTTCTCGATGAGATCGGGGAAATACCCTTGGATTTGCAAGCGAAGTTATTGCGAGTTTTACAAGAGGGCGAACTAGAACGCATTGGTGAAGAACGCACGCGTCGCGTCGATGTACGCATTATTGCGGCCACGAATCGCAATCTGAAATCAGAAGCCGAGGCAGGTCGCTTCCGTCAGGATTTGTATTACCGCTTGAGTGTATTCCCAATGGAACTGCCTCCGCTTCGCAAACGGATTGAGGACATCCCATTGCTGGCCGAGCATTTCCTGGCTCGTTATGCTAGGCAACTGGGAAGGACGCGTCTGCGATTGACATTGGCTAATGTTCAGGATCTCCAACGCTATGACTGGCCTGGAAACGTGCGTGAATTGCAGCATGTTTTAGAGCGAGCTTGTATCATTGCGACAGATGGTCGTCTGAAGTTCGACTTGGCTACTACTCCATCGAAGCGATCTGAGGAGAAGGCAATCGCGAGTATTGCCCCAAAAATCCTCACAGAGTCCGAGTTCCGTGGTCTCGAGGCAGACAACATTCGTGCCGCGCTGGCCGCATCGCGTGGCAAGATCTATGGCATCGACGGAGCCGCGATGAAGCTTGGTATGAAACCCACGACACTTAGCTCGCGCATAAAGGCACTAGGTATCCAGTGATACAGGTCAGTGATGCAGATTAATCTTATCAGCGTCGATGTCGCTGATTTCGCGCTCGTCCTCGATGCGGATGTCTACTCAGTTGCCATCGTGGCGTGCGCGATATTGACCAGGTGCCACTCCAAAGTGTTTCCGGAACGAGTAGATAAATGCGCTCACGGATTCAAATCCTAAATCGAGCGCTATCTGGGTGATGCTCCGGTCGCTGGCAAGCAATTGAATGGCATGCACCATCGTTACTTGATTCTTCCATCGCGAAAGAGGTAGGCCAAGTTCTTGAGAAAACACTCGCTGCATCGTGCGTAGGCTTGTACCACATTCTTTGCAAAGGTTGGCCAGCGATTGATCCGTGCCGGGGTTATCGATCAGTCTGGAAGCGAGTCGCTTTGCGCGCTGGTCGCTGGGCATCGGAACCATCAATGGAAAGGGAGTGAGCTTGCGGACTTGGGATGTTAGAAACGCAATCAGAGTGCAGTGCTCATCCGTATCAGAGTTGACAATCCCCTTGTTACAAACGAACGCAATCAGCTCCCGCAATAACGTCGATATCTCGTAAGCAGCGCATGGGAGATTGATTAGCGTTCGCGGGCGTGGATCAAAGTACACGGTCTGTAGAAACACTTTCCCATACATCTTGATCGAATGCGGTTGGCCCGCGGGTACCCAAATCGCTCGGCTCGTTGGCACAATCCAACTGGCGCTCTCGGACTCGACCGCAATCACACCTTCGCTGGCATACACCAACTGCGACCAAGTATGGGAGTGCGTTTCAATCCTGTGACCGGAAGAAAAGCGAGCCGAAAATGTTCGAATCTGAGGTTGGCGTTTAGTCGACATAATCTGGCATTGTATCGCAAGTACGTCAAATTAGGAACGATTACAATTGACCGTGCGAGTAATCACAATTCCATGTCTTCGGAGGCTCAAAGTGCACTCAAACAACGTATGCCATTTCGCGATCCATGCCGATGATGTTGCTCGCGCCAGGGCTTTTTATCAGCAAGTGTTCGGTTGGCAATTTGAGGAATGGGGACCGCCCGACTTTTACCTGATACGAACTGGCCACGCGAAGGCCCCTGGAATCCTTGGGGCTCTGCAAAAGAGAACCCAACCCCTCGGAGCTGGGTTTAACGGCTATGAGTGCTCGATCTCGGTTGAGGATGTCAAGAAGATGGAAGCCGAGATCGTCAAGCATGGCGGAAGCATTATCGTTAAGCCCATGGAGATCCCAACCGTAGGGGTGCTCGTTAAATTTGTCGACACCGAAGGGAACCTCGCGTGTGCAATTCAGTATTTCGAGCAGGGCTAACATGACTGATTCTAAAACGCCGACCGAAATCATTCTTCGCGAACTGATGCAAGATCGGAAAGAAGAAGTGGTCAAGGTAGCGCTCGCTGCCAGGAAAGCGGTGCTGAAGATTGCAGGCAAGTGCAGCGAGCTCATCTATGAGACTTACTGTATCTCCAATGCGTTCACGTTTACTGGTAAACAGGGCCAAGGCTTCATTCATATTGCGACCTATGCAGAGCACGTGAACCTTGGCTTCGACCGTGGAACTGAACTAGACGACCCTGACGGAAAGTTGGCAGGGACAGGTAAGCTCATTCGCCATGTCCGATTGAATAGCCTTGCAGATGTACGCAACGAGTCCGTGGTTCAGTTAATCGCACAGGCCGTCACGCAGGGAAGAGCAATGGCTGAGGAAAAAGGAGCATTGGCCGAGGCTGTCGTTGTGGTAAAGCGACGCAAGAAATGAAGTGGCAGTTGGGGCTCAGGAAAGCCATAAAGGCCAACGATCTATCGCGAGGGCTTTGACGGTTCGTCATCGTCGTCAATCGCTCTGCGCATCCAGGCTGGCATGATTGCAAACAAGAGCAGCGACACATAGTAAGCTGCTCCTGAGACAGGGTCTTTGTCCAGTAACGCTTCCATCGGACTTTTCCTGAACAGGATTGCCGCCAACATTACCTCAGCGCTTAGCAATAATGCGAGTGCCATGCAGCCGACCCCAACGGCTTGCTTCCGACCCTGGCAGTGTCGCGCTATCCACCGACCGACGAAGAAGATTGCGACGAGCATGACTGGGATTTCGAGCAGTTCCGCGTTTCGTGGGCCCAGGCTCGGAACAAGCAACATGACTCTAAGGGTTCCCAGCACAAAACCAATCGCGAATAGGATTGCAAAGTAGGTTAGAGCAAGTCGAGTCACTCGATGATCCCCTCATCATGGCTGTCTCGGCGAAACCGCCCCGTAGCCGATCGGCGATTCCCCCAAGGGTACACAGGTTAGCGAGAAAGTAATCGAAAAAGCACTGCGGAGGTGTATCGCATTTGACGCTGTAAAAACTAGTGGAGCGTCAAACTCAAGTATTGGGATTAGCCGCAGTGCGCTAGCACCGGTTCCCGCAACGAAAAGCGGACGCTAGTGTCGCGAATAGTAAGTTCTATACCACGCTAATAAAGTGGGGCAGCGGGCGGGGACGACCGCGCTCCCTGAGGACCAGATTACTGAATCATAGCGGACTACAGGTGGCGCACCCGAAAACGCCTCCGTTTGCGTACAAAGTACAGTGACTTTTGGAACTCACCTGGATTTTCTTGCGGAGGGACATCCGGTTCCAGGAGCGCGGGCGTCCTCGCCAGCTTGCGGCAAAGCTGCGGTATAAAACTTACGATTCGCGACACTTGCGAGTTCCGGCTGATATAGCTCGGAATTTGCGAAGGGCCTACTTAGACCGAGGGTTAACCCGAGGCGGTTTACCGCAGTAGGTTGGGATGCCCGGAGGAAATCGCTACTTTCTGCGACGGTTTGACTCAAAATTGGTATAGTTCTGTAGCAACGTGGTTTAAGTTGAAGTTACATTCACGAGGAGAACAAGATGAACGTTTTAAAGTTTTGTGTATGTGCACTCGGATTTTTCTTCCTGCAGAACTCTGCTAGCGCTCAGTGCGGATGTGTCTCTCAAGCAGTGCCGGTAGTGGTGCGCCATATGCCAGTGCAAACCTTGCCGGCTCCGGTGATGGCACTTCCAACACCGCGCCCCGTGGGTAATGTGGCTTATGTAAACCAGCTTGCCCAACCCATCGATCGTGGCAACCACACGCTAAAATATGCCATTCACTTGACCGATGGACGCATCCTGCTCTCGGATTATCTTCCTCGCGGCCAAGCGATCCGTGGAACCGAGCACCAGTCTGGTGGCCGCAGAATGACGGTTGCCATTGGTGGTAACGGCGCCGTGACAGTGAAAGATCCTGCGAACAGCGAAGTTGTCGCGGTATTCGACAAATAACGCAGTTAGTTTCAGACGGCCAATTTGCCAAACATTGATTTGCCAATCAACAGCTCGCTGAGCGTGTCGCAGGTTTGCAAGCTCGAGGAACATGGAGTTCAACTCGCCATAAAACTTTGAACGATGTTGAGCTCCAAATCTCGAAAGCCTGTACTCTACTTTCGTCAAACATTCTTCCCTAACGCAGCTTGCCTACCTAAGGCTGGTTTTCATCGCCAGCGGTACAGGGATTCTGGCTTAGCTACTATGAGCTTGCAGGTTGGATTGACTGTCCACCCAAATTGAAGAGTGCTGTTTTGGAGCGAGAGGATTCGGCGGCAGGTCAGAAGGAGGCGACTTGACAGGCAAGCATTGGCTTGCCTATCATTGAACCATGAGCGACCTATTTGAGGCGATTGCGGCACCGGCTCGACGCGCAATTCTTGATGTATTGCGAGAGCGAGACGGGCAAACATTGTTCGAAATCTGCACTCGTTTAGCAATGACAAAAGACTTAACGCTTACGCGCCAAGCGATATCGCAACACTTGGACGTACTTGAGTCGGCTGGATTGCTTTCGACCAAACGTGAAGGCCGCTACAAGTACCACTATCTGGACACTACTCCGCTTGAAGAAATCGTTGACCGTTGGTTGACTCCCGACCGAAAGAAGCGTGGCAAATGAAAATCGTCGTTACAAGTGTGATGGTGGATGACCAGGAGAGAGCCCGAAGGTTCTACACAGACATTCTTGGTTTCCAAACTAAGCACGACATTCCAATGGGGCACCATCGTTGGCTAACGGTCGTTTCGAAAAGTGATCCTGACGGAGTTGAATTGCTGCTCGAACCCGATGAACACCCTGCCGCCAAGCCATTTAAGGAGGCTCTGGTTGAGGACGGTATCCCAGTCACATCGTTCGGCGTCGATAATGTGCAATTCGAGTACGAGAGGCTCTGCGGGCTAGGCGTCCGTTTCACTCAACCACCGGTTGCGATGGGACCAGTGACCACGGCAGTACTTGACGATACGTGTGGCAATCTCATCCAGATCGCGCAGAAAAACTGAGTGTTGAGCTAGGGCGAGAAGTCGTCTAGCAAGTTGCTGAAAGGTCGATTTACAACAAAGTGAGGAAGAACGCTAACCCGAAGTGTCAGCGAGGGGCTTCCCCCTTCCCTCGCTAACGCTCCAACGCTTCGGGGTTCTTTTCAGCAGCCTGCTAGTGGTTTGGTGTTGAGGCAGGGCTGAGTAATGATCGGTGCCGCTGCCCGTCTTTAACATCTAATGAATTGAGAAGAATTTGACCCGTCATATACTCCGAACCATCTTCGCCTTCTTGGTTGGGTTTAGTGCTGCGTTTGCGTTGGTAATCGGCACTGAGCTACTGAGCAATACACTCTACCCACTTCCAGCTGGTTTTGGTCATACGCAAGAAGAAGTTTGCTCGCATGTCGCCAACTATCCAGCCTGGGTTTTGACGATTGTTGTTGCGGCTTGGGGGCTGATCGGATGGATTGGAGTTTGGTTAGCGCATCGAATTGGCAACGCATATTCCTCAGGAATGTTGGGATTGCTGCTAGTCGCAGCCGTCGGACTAAACATATCGATGTTACCGTACCCAATTTGGTTTAAGCTGATCATTATGCTTGTAATGCCGCTTGCCTGTTGGAATGGCGTTCGGGTTGCCGGCGCGTCGCGCTCAATGCTACAACATGCGCAATGACCGCAAAATACATTTGTCTTGAGCGTGGTACGCGAGTCTGCGATCACAAGTTCCTGACTGATCCTGAATTTTCACAAATGGATATATCTTCGCGGGCGATACAAGCGATACTATCAGTTGTAGTGAATTCCAATGGTGTCGCTATCTCTCGATAGGAAGTACAGCTTGACAGATATTGTCTTGATCAATCCGCGATTCGAAGCGTCGTACTGGGGCTTTGAGTATGCGATGCCACTGATTGGCAAGAAGTCGAACTTGCCGACGGCTTGTTTGCCGCTTTTGGCTGCGCTCACTCCGGCTGAACATACGGTTACGTTGATGGATGAAAACGTGACAGAGTTGGACTTTGAGCGGATCGCGAGAGCCGACATCGTGGGGCTGACCGGAATGAGTGTGCAGCGGTTGCGCATGCGATCGATCCTGGAAGAATTGAAAGCTCGCAACGTCTTTACGGTTGTGGGTGGGCCATGGATCACTGTCCGCGAAGATTACTTTGCCGATTTAGCGGATGTGATCTTTATCGGAGAAGCCGAGGATACATGGCCAAAATTCTTGAACGAATGGTGCAAGGGCGAGCATCAAAAGCGTTACGAGCAAACACAAAAGACTGATATGACCAAAGTCCCGTGTCCGCGGTACGATCTGCTGGATGCGAAGCAGTATGTGTTTGGCAGTTTGCAAATTTCCCGAGGCTGCCCATTCCAGTGCGAGTTCTGTGACATCATTGTGACTTTTGGTCGGCGGCCGAGGCTCAAGACAGCTCAGCAAGTGTTGATTGAGCTGGATGCCATGAAACGAGTCGGAATGGAGATTGCGTTTATCGTTGATGACAACTTGATCGGTAACAAGCAAGCCATCAAACCAATCCTGCGTGAGGTGGTAGCTTGGCAGAAAAAGCATGGCTATCCGTTTACGTTCTTCTCCGAAGCGTCAATCGACTTAGCAGATGATGAAGAGCTGATGGAGCTGTTTGTCGAAGCGAACATTCAAGCGGTCTTCATCGGCGTTGAGACTCCAAACGAGGAATCGCTTCGTGAGACTAAGAAGTTTCAGAATCTTCGCAGTGGTGGTACGGTGGTTGAAAAAGTTCATCGAATTCAAAAGGCCGGTATGGAAGTATGGACGGGTATGATCGTTGGGTTTGACAACGACGACACCTCGATCTTCGAAGCGCAGCTCAAGTTTGTAAGACAATCTCGCGTAGTTCATGCCATGTGTGGGATGTTGTCGGCAATTCCCAAAACGCCACTCTACGATCGGCTCGCGACGGAACAGCGATTGGACTTCGATGATCAGCCCGAGTTTGGGACGAACGTGATTCCCAAGCAGATGACGCGCGAGGAACTGCGCGACGGCTATCGGGCGGTGATGAATGAACTGAATGATGTGAAGTCGTTCTTTGATCGCACCGACAGCTTGTATCACGACACGGCGTTTTGCTTCAACAAGGCTCAGCGGGCTTACTGGAAATCGCATCCGGTGAAGTGGGCCGTTGAACAAGCGAAGGTTGCCGCCCGGTGTGCAGTGCTTTACATGCGATTGATGAAGCAGGTTAAAGATCCCGTCCTAAAGGCCGAGTATCGCAAGCGTCTAAAAGCCATTTGGAAAGTGCGAAAAGACCCCGCCGCTCTTTTCATCTACATATTGAAATGCGCGATTCACTATCACTATCAGCAAATCAACATCTCACTGGAACGAACGGACAGACCCTTGGTAAACACGTTTTAGTTGTGTCCAACCCACGCTTCGTTCGCATCCTGTTGATGCGAACGAATTGGGCCTAAAGTCAACATATTATTAAGTGCTAGCGATACAAGACAGTGGCGTACCATCCGTTGGCGCCGCGTGCTACGCCGATGCCTGTGGGCGACCGCTGGCCCCAATAGCAGCACTGACGAATGGCTGCGTCCGCTGAGGTGGTTGAGAATCCGACACCTTCGTATCGGCCAGACCCCATCGATCCGCCAACATGCCGCATACGGCCTTCGCTGGCTTGCTGCTGAGCTTTCTGTTTGGCAACACAATGATCGCAAGCAACCGCATTCAGTGAAGGAGCAGCGTAGAAGCTCGCCCCAAGACAAACGACCCACAATGCAAACCGTTGCATATCCACACTCCGTTAAGACACGTTGCGAAGAGCATCCTTCTCTGTTGAACGGAGATCATCTTGACTCCGTGAACTGTAAACCACCGTCGCTTGTTGAGCAAAAACTGTCAACCGTGCAGCGAGCCGTGTGTCGCCCCCTTGACTTCGTAAGCTCTTGGTGGGTTTAGGTTAGCGTGAGACAGTTTTTTTCGAAAATGTGACAACCCCAGCAAATCGGCCGCTTGGGTGGGTCGCTCCCGCCGGATGGGACCTGCGGTTATTGGATGTAGTGTCAGGCAATTGGTGGGTGGCACCTTGCGCTGGGGCACACTATTTCGCTAGCAAAAGGCAGTCGCAAAAG
The DNA here is from genome assembly GCA_033761895.1 of Pirellulaceae bacterium. Classification (GTDB taxonomy): domain Bacteria; phylum Planctomycetota; class Planctomycetia; order Pirellulales; family Pirellulaceae; genus Aureliella. Next base: position 17,132 of record JANRMD010000031.1, read on the forward strand.
GTGGCTGGCAAAAACTGACCGCTGCTTGCTCGGTCGTCTAGGTGGGTCGCTCCTGCCGGGTGCGATGCATAATGTGGGTGGCACCATCTGATTCCCATCTGATTCTGCCCATAATGCAAACTGAAATGTAGTGACGACCAAACCCCAAATTCCCCGTAATTAACATACTTTTGACTCGATGTTGGGGAAGTTGGGTTAGCGAGCGACGTTTTTTTCGAAATGGGACGACCGCTAGCTAACCGGCCGCTTGGTTGGCTCACATCCTGCGGGATGCGCCCTGGGTTATTGGTTGCAGTGCCAAGCAATTGGTGGGTGGCACCTTGCGCTGAGCCACCCTGTTTCGCTACCAAAAGGCAGCCGGCAAAAGGTGGCTGGCACCAACTGTTGTTATGCAGGCAGGCAGGCAGGACGCAACAGGATGAAGCGATCGCCGCACCCCTCTTGTGGTATTTGGTTCTGGCAGAATTTCTCTTTCTGTTATTCCCTTTACGCAGAATGCCGAGTATAAATTAAGAGACGTTGTTGACACTGAGTCTCAATTCCAACTCGAGTCCTAACAAAATGATCGCAACTGGAACTCCCGAAACGGTATTACCGCTCGATCTGTTAAAGTCAAACGAAGAAGCTAGCATCGTCGAACTGAGTGGCGAAGCATCGTTGGTTCAACGCTTGGCAGAGATGGGGCTTCGCGTGGGGGCACTTATTCGCATGGTCAAGCCGGGCGCTCCTTGCTTGTTGGCCCTGGATGGCAAACGGCTGAGCTTACGACTGAACGAAGGTCTGGAAGTGCTGGTTTCAACCGGCCGGTCTGCCATGGCCTAAGTTGCTCGATCAATTGGTTTCCGAAGAAGCCGATTCGCTCTCAACACAATTGAGACAATTGTGCGACATTCAATCGAGACAATTGCGCGACACTCAACCCCTTCCAGGTTTCCAACGTAACCCAGTCCCTCCGGTTTCTTACTAAACCACTCACCAGTTGATGCACTAAGACCGGCCGGTTCCTTAGAAACCAGCTACCGAAATACAGCCGGTAATACCTCCATGCTCTCTCTTGCAGATCTACGCGAAGGCCAAGCCGCTACCATTCTTGAAGTCAGTGGTGATGACGCGATTGCTGTGCGGCTGATGGAGATGGGGCTGACCGACGGCGAACAGATCAAGCTAATTGGGTTCGCACCGCTGGGGGATCCGCTCGAAATTACGATTCGTGGATACCGATTATCGCTCCGATGTTCTGAGGCCAAACGCGTTCTCGTAGAACTGGTGGTGTGATGGCTAATCCCACCAGTTCGCTGACTGTAGCCCTCGTTGGCAATCCCAATACGGGCAAGAGCACTTTGTTCAGTGCGCTTTGCGGTGTGCCCGCTCGCGTCGGTAACTATCCTGGCGTCACTGTTGAAAAGAAGCTTGGAAAGTATCGGGACGATAGCGGCGAAGTGATAGTCGTCGATCTGCCAGGAACCTACAGCCTGTCCGCGCGGACGATGGACGAAATGGTCTCCGTGGACGTTCTGCTCGGCCGGCAGTCCGATGTACCTAAGTTGGACGTGATCGTTGCGATTGCGGATGCGACCAACCTTGAACGCAATCTGTACCTGTTCACCCAGTTACGGCAACTCGAGATTCCGATCATCTTGGTCCTGAACATGTGGGACCGTGTCCTGGCCAGTTCGATGAAAGTGGATCTGGCGCAGTTGAGTGAACGCTTAGGAGTGACGGTGGTCGTTGCCACGGCCAGCCGTTCGTCGGGCATCCAAGAAATCAAAGCAGCCATACGTACTGCGGCGGCCAAAGGTAGCTCGACTCCCGAGTCTCTGTTTCCGCCTGAGTTCCAAGCCGAATGTGATACGCTCCGCGATTGGATGAAGGCGTCCGGCGAGCCGGAGATGCAATCGTTTTTAGTTCAACGCCTACTGTTGGACATCGACAGCGCGCATGCTCAGCGACTTTCCAAGCAACCTGAGCTCAAAGAGTTGCCAAATCGAATCGCCGAGGCGCGTGCGCGATTAGCGAGTTCGGGGCAGCGCGTACCGGCCCTTGAGACCAAGTGTCGCTACAACTGGATTCGTTCACGTCTGGCGGGTGTTGTCGATCGACCAGCCGAAGACACCGATACGCTGTCGGATCGAATCGATCATGTGCTCACTCATCGCGTGTGGGGCTTAGTGATCTTTGCGGCGATCATGTTCGCTGTTTTTCAGTGCATTTCGACGGGCGCGTCTGGCATGATGTCAGGCATCGAGACTCTACAAGGCGCGTTGGTGACTTGGGTGCATAGTTGGCTGGCGCCGGGCACGCTGCGCAGCCTGATTGACGATGGCATCATCGCTGGCGTTGGTTCGGTATTGATCTTCCTGCCCCAGATCTTGATTCTGTTTTTCTTCATCGGCGTGTTGGAAGATTGTGGCTACATGGCTCGAGCCGCTTTCGTGATGGATAAACTGATGACCAAACTGGGGCTGAGCGGCAAATCGTTCTTGCCGCTGATGTCATCGTTTGCATGCGCGGTGCCCGGCATTATGGCAACGCGTGTGATCGAGAATACTCGGGATCGGATGATTACGATCTTGGTCGCGCCACTGATGAGTTGCTCGGCGCGATTGCCAGTTTACATTCTATTGATTTCCTTTATCCCAGAGACTCATTGGTTGGGTGGCTGGATTGGCTTGCGAGGCGTGGTGCTGTTCGCGATGCATGTGTTGGGATTGGTGGTTGCCATACCTGTCGCTTGGTTGTTGAAGCGGTTCTTCTTTCCAGGCGAAACAGCCGCATTTGTGATGGAGTTGCCAAGTTACAAATTACCTTCACCCAAAGTGGTCTTTTATCGGGTTTGGGAACGCGGGCAATCCTTCGTGGGCCGCGCTGGGACGCTGATTTTCTGCACGGCGGTGTTGGTGTGGGCTGCGGGATATTTTCCCGGCGATCATACGGAGGTGCATCAGTTAACGCGAACGATCGAGCAGCGAGAATTGCAAGCGACCGGTGACACCGACGATGAACTGGAGGCGATGCGCGCCCAAGAGCGGCAGTTGAACGGGGCTTTGATCAAAGGCAGTCTGCTTGGACAAGCTGGCCAAGCGATTGAACCGATCGTCAAGCCACTAGGTTGGGATTGGCGTATCGGAGTGGGTGTGATTGCATCCTTTCCCGCCCGCGAAGTTATCATTGCGACCCTCGGAACCATTTATTCGTTGGGTGGCGACGTCGATGAAGAAGACAGTGGACTACAAGATGCGCTAGCCAGTTCCCGGTGGGAGGATGGTCGGCCGGTGTATACTTTACCGGTGGCCCTATCGATCATGGTGTTCTTTGCACTGTGCGCCCAATGTGCAGCGACCTTGATGGTGATCAAACGCGAAACCAACTCATGGCGATGGCCTATATTCACATTTGTTTATATGACGACGCTGGCGTATGTGGGCAGCTTCATCACTTACAATTTGGCGTCTTGGGTTTGGGTGGGATAAATCAACCGACGGACATCAGCATTGGATAGAACATGTGCCAACGAAACCAAGTAGCCTCGAGACCCGCGGCTAGCGCCGTCGGCTCACTAAATCAACGGGCCTCTAGCGCCGTCGGCTCACTAAACCGGCAGGCCGCTCGCGGTCGGCTCAAGCTAGGCTGCGCGGAGGGGGGAAACGATGTTACTTGATTGGCAAACATGGTGCGCGCTGGCTGTCGTCGCGATAGCGTTCGCCATCTTGCTGCGTCGATTACTGGGCATTCTTTATGGCAAGTCGCAAGGTGGTTGTGGGGCGTGTCCGAACAAGTCCGCACCGCCGCTGATGAAGACTCTACCGCTGGTTCAGATCGGTGTGGTGAAGTCGTCGAGTTCTGAGCATCGCGGCTGACCCGGCCCCTACCACGTTTGGGGCATGAAAAACAAGGATTTACAAAAGTCAAGTAAATCGAACTAGTGCTTTGTCCACATTAGATTTTGGGGGTTAGGCACATTAACCGATGTGCGTTAGCACCGGTTTCCGCAACGTGAAAACCGCGGCTAACGCCGTGCGGTTAATAGCACTCGGGTGGCACGCTCTGAGGCTCTGCGAAGGGCGTGGGAGCCAGGGACATTCGCCACGCCCTTCGCAAAGCCTCAGGGCGTACCACCCCAAAAAATCTAATGTGGACAGAGCACTAGTACTAGTGGAGCGTCAAGCTTAAATATTAGGATTAGCCGCAGTGCGCTAGCACCGGTTGCCGCGACGAAAACCGGACGCTAGCGCGTTCCGGCTGATATTGCAAACCCTAAAATTAAGCTGTGACAATCCACTAGGGATGTGCGAGGCGGGGCCTGGGCCAACCAGGATCTTAAGCGGCCCGTCGTGTGAGTGTGCGTCTGATCTGTTGAACAACCAGACTGGCGCGATGTGATTTCGGTAGCAAGGTGATTTGAGTCGATGGTTGCCGTACCAAATTCGTGCGCCAGTATTCAGCGAGCATCGCAAACAGATTGTGTTTCGTCAGTACGCAGTTGCGGGCCTCGGTGATACGGTCCAGCGACTGCTCGTAGGTGTCACTGGCAAGCACGTTGCGAATTACGTTGAGCGCAGTCTCAGGCTGATAGATATCGATCGCGGTAAAGCTACCTTCTGGAAAACGGTGGTAGGCTTCATTGCCGCCAAAGTAAAGCGGGTAGCTCCAACCAAGAAACGTGTCAGGAAGTTTTTCGGACATGAAGTGATCGCTGTGATCACCTTCCAGCACGAGGTGATATTTGTAAGGCCAGATTGCTTCCGATTTGTCGAGGACCGGTTTCACGCCGTGACCGAAGACGTCAATCTGAGCACCGAGTTCCGATTGAAGGTAGCGCACGAAGTCGAGACGCTGTCGATGGTCGGCGGTCACCGCTCGGTCGCTGCACAAGACGCTTAGTAACTTGGGCTTGTGGGGACGCTCCAACGCTCGCAGTTCGTTCAGCCCCAGTTGTTGACCATGCACGTTGGCGGATTGCCATGCATAGAGCCAAGGCTGTGCTTCGTAGCGGAGGGTAACATGCGGATGCGCTATGTTAGTATGCGAGCTCCAGACCTGACTGAACTGACTGGTGTAGCGTGAACGATACTGACGCAAACTGGCTGGCCTGCCCGTAATGAGCAGCGTATTGGCTGGTGGGCAGAGTTGCGAAACAGGCCGCCTGAGGTCATCGTAAACCACCCATGCATCTACCGGATCGCCGTCCGGTTGCAGCAGGAACTGAAATTCATCCCAGCGACCTGAACCTTGTGGTGTCTGTCTCGCTAGGAGTGATTCATCCAATGTGGTAGTGATCAGAACTCTAGGCATCGATTCCGTTCCAAATAGCGATTCAAGTAGGAGGTTCGCAACTTACAAGAAATTGCAAGTGAACGACAAGAGCAATGTTGGGCAAGGAAGTCGCAGCGTGACCCAGGAGGGCGTAAGAGGCGTTGAGCGGCTGACTTTTGCGCATTAAGCAAGAATTGGGATTGGTTCGAACTTGGTGTTTTATTGTCGCACGATTGTCCCAATCGTAGCTGCAACAATTTTGCGACACTCAACCCCAAAGTTAAATTGTGTCGAAGCACGAGTACTTCGTCCAACTCTAATTTGTGGTTTGTAACGTCAGTCGGAACGCGATAGCGAGCGTCCGGTTTTCGCCGCGGGAACCGGTGCCAGCGCACTGCGGATAATCCTACTTCGGCACAATTTGATTTTGAAGTTTGCGTCAAGGCGGGCGTATCGAAGCAGGTCGGCTTAGGTTACTATAATCGGCTGAGACGCAGTGAATCTGGCCTGAGAATCTGGTCGGAGTGATTCTGGCCTGGGGGTAAGGCC
>JANRMD010000032.1:0-12671 GCA_033761895.1 Pirellulaceae bacterium
GGCGCTGACACGGATCGAATCACAAAAGATATCTCTGTTCGCGGCGCAATTCGATTAGGTGCCGCTACACAGCTTTGGGGGCGCATGAGCTCCGATGCCAACTGGCGTGATTTCACACCGTTTGTTGCTGCGAACCAGTCGTTTTCAATTCCGCAGAGTGAGTTGGTCAAGGCCCTTGGACGCGAACTCACCGATGGCAATCACACCCTGCGCTTTCAAACACGGTTCGGAGCAAATTTTGAACAGCTTGGAGCAGAAGTAGATCTACCAGTAACGCTAGACACTTCCGCACGGGAATTGACACCATCGATCGTCACTGTTTCATCGCGGGGTATGATTGAAGTGCCGCTGGGTGAACGCGCTAGCCCAAACTCGCTCCTTGCATCCAAAGTCAAATTATACGATTCAACCTTTGATCAACTTCAACCAGGTTCCGTAGAAATCACTCCACGGGGAGTATCACTCTCGAGCGACGGCAGAACTCTACTCATCGACCCGCCGACCAATACGGATTCAACCAAATACTTAATTGCGGTCGGAGAAGGAGGATTTGAAGACGCTGCTGGAAATCGCAACTTGGCATTCGATGCTTTTGCCAACCAGTTTAACCATTCGACTTCCTCGCCCATTGCCTGGAATAGACTTACATTTGCCACTGCCAATCAGCGGCGAGTGGCCGAGTACACGTTCAGCCTCGATCGCCCTGATCTGTTTATGCTCAACGGCCTGAGGTCAACATCGTCGGCGCAAATTGAACTGTACGCGCCCAGCGGTAAGATCTATTTGCAGCGAACGTTTGATTCTAGTGGAGGTGCGCTTAGCGGTGCAGATAGCAGTGTTATGTTGACCGAGGTCGGTGAGTACCGCTTGAGAATTGCAATACCACGCATCAGCGAAGTCGTGTTCAACCCCTCCTTGGCATCACTGCTTCCCAACGTGCCCAGCACCATGACGGTCAGCGGTGATTGGCGACTGACTCATGCTTACACCTTGTCCGTCTCCGACGCGGATCGCGTTTTCTTCAAGAACAATCTATCCGGCGAAACACTCTTTAACGTCTCAATGCTCGATCCTTTAGGACGACGAGTAGAATCCAAGAGGTTGAACAATGACACCGTATTTGATGTATCGGTGCCTGGACGCTATGTCATATTCGTAGAGCCACGTCCCTTTGGGAGCAACTCGTTTGACTACTCGATCCACCTTCGCAAAACGACCGAGCATCAGCTCACGCTCGGGCAGTTGCACCAGCAACCCTTTAACGCGGTTGGACAGCAAGCGATCTATTCCTTCCCAGTAGTGGCAGGTCGCTACTACAGCCTAACCTACGATTCTCCACATGCGTCGATACAACTTTTTAATCCCTCAGGAAACTACTTTGTAGCAAGTAGCCTGCCAAACGATACATTTGGGTTCATGTCCTACCGTTCAGGGCAGAGCTTCGTGAAAATCTCGTTCGACCGAAGTGATATCGCATCAACAGTCACCAAACTCTACGTCACATCATCCGAGATGACGTATCTCAACATGCCACCAGAAACAGTCCGTGTTGAGCCGCTGCAAGAAGGTGTCACACATCGAGACTTCAGTGTCCCCAATGAAGTGTATGAGTTTACGTTCGACGCAAATGCGAATGAGTTGTTTGCGTTAAGTGATGGCCAATTTCATGGTTTCAACAATACTCGGTACAGTTTGATCGCGCCCAGCGGCGCAACCATCCTGCCAGTCGACCAAGCGTTCAACACCGTGTTCTACCGCACTCCTTATGCAGGCCAGTATCGACTCAGATCCAGGAGCGGCCACTTCCAATGGCAATCGCTCGCGACAGCCCCAACTTTGCCGAGCAGCGGCGATGTACACGGAGCATCTCCCGACGCGTGGTTCTCGCTTCATCAATTCACGGCCACCGATCCCCGGTTCTACGTCGTCAATACCAATGCATCGCAGCCAATCGCCTGGCGATTGATTGACTCTCACGGCAGAGTTTTCAACAACGACAATTACTTCAATGGCCAAGTAGATTCACTGGCCGTCGGTGAAAAATACTCGCTGCTCATCGAGAAGAGCATCGGTACGGCGGAGTTCAGATATGATTTTCGCAGACTAAATCCCGTCACAAATTCGCGATCAGCGGCAGCCGGTGAGTTGATTTCTGGCGTACTGGGCTGGGCGCGGTGATCGACAAGTCATTGAACTTGATTTGGCAGCTGGCGAGTTGATCCAACTCACGTCGAATCTTCCTATACAAAATGTCCGCGTGCGTTGGCTGGACTTCTACGCTAACCAGGAATTTGCTACGCGAGTTATTAATCCCGAGATACCAGATCGCATCGCAAGCTCTCGCACGTATCGCGTCGAGATCGAGAACTTCAGCTCGGGTCCCCTCGATTACGCCGTGGAATTCAACTCTGTGCAGCCACCTTCCGAAACACCCTCGCAATTGAGCGGATTTGACGTCATTCGCAGTGGCTCGGTTGGAGCGAACCCAAAGAATTTTGAATTCGAAGTTTCCGCGGGCACCATGTATCGATTTGATTGGCTGTTACCAAGCACTTCGACTATCGGAATCGAATTGCAAGATCCATCCGGTAACTTAGTGCCAACGTTCACCTACGACCACGACATATTCCATGTTGCAGATACGTCTGGTGTAATCACGCTCAAGCTTACTAACCTAGGCAGTGGAGATGCAGAGTTCTCCTTTCGAATGCTCAGCCCAAGCACAGCGGAACCGATCACCCTGGGTATGGAGAACTTAGCATCAGTTGTTCCCTATGGGATGAAGCTATTCAAAATTCCGCTTGCCGCACCTACCGAACTATTCTTAGCAGATTCAGGTAACGACTATGGAACAGTGACCCGGCTCTACCGAAAGCTCCCTAGTTCGAGCGTTCAGTTTTATGAGGAGCTATCACGCCTAGGCCAGTTTTTCGAAAATGAAGGCTTGGTCGTGGTGAATAACGATGGATGGTCAACCTTCGACACCAAGTTTACCGTGCATGATGTGGCCAGTTTTTCGCTTCTGCCGCTTAACACCAGCACAACTTTTGCAAGTGAACACAACCGTCGTTATCTCTTTCCATTCCAGACATCCGCTCCGGTGACTTTGTCGGCCTCCGATCACTTTTCAATCCTGGATCAAGGGGGGAACGTCGTTGCGCCCGACAAATCGCTTGCAAACTCAATCTACAACCTGAAAACTCCTGGCACGTACCGCGCGATTGTGACTGGTGCGTTTGACTTCGCGACTGGTAACTCCGACAGCACTACCTTTGAGTTGCGCACCCAGGTCGTTTCTGAAAAAGCGGCCGCGATCGGCGATTTAGTTGCCGATAATCTATCTCATCGTGGTGACATTCATCGTTATCGATTCAATTTGGATGTTGGTACGCCCTTGGTTCTCGGGATGGAAATCGAGCAAGGCCGTTTCGTACGATGGATCACCCCGGACGGTGAGGTCATTGCGCTGCCCCAACAAAAAGGCTGGGACATTTTGCCTGTCCACCTCGCAGGTCAGTACCAATTGGAGGTCTATGCAAATTTCTCGCATGCTTCCTACAAATTTCAATTGACCGACCTCAGCCAACTCGCTCCCCTAACGCCTGGCAACCATGCGGGTATTACCACTCCAGAAGTACCAACCATAAGGCGAATTTCTGGCTTACCGAACCAAGTGCTTGACTTGCAGTACCAATCCAATGCAATGCTCACCCTGGTCGATCGTTTGGGTAATCCACTTAGAAGTGTAGAGTACTTAAGCAACTCAAAGTACATGCTGCCACGTGACGGCCAAGCTTATATGCTGATCGCACAGCGATTCGTACTTGACCCCAGCGATTTCACGTTCAAGTTCAACCTCTTGAACCAGCAGTCCTCAAGTGCGACGCTTGGTCAACCGATTTTTGGGACGCTACCCATGGCATGGTCGGGCAGATCGTACTCCTTTTACGTAGACAAGCCAACGTGGCTGCGGGCTGAGGTGCAAAGCAACGGTACGGTCCAGGTTGGTTTGCGGCTTCCTAACGGTAATTCACGCCTCGTCGATCCTGGGCTGTACACGCTCGTACTAGCCGGCGAGCATCAACTGCAAATCTCCAATGAGTCACAGGCCGCGATCAACTTCAGACTTGCAATCGATTTGCTCGATCAAACATCCCTTCTGCCGCTTGACCAGCCTGCGCCAGTCAGTTCGGATCGCAATTACCAAATCGAAGTCCCCGAGTCTGGCCGTTACGAATTGCAACTGCGCGATAAGAACAATGTAGTTATTCCCACTTCAGCTGCCCGCATTTTGAACACACTTGGGGAAGTGGTGGCTTTTGATGAGGCCTCACGTGGCACACTGCACAAGGACAGTTATTGGGTTACGTTTCGTAACGAACTCACGGGCAGCGCCAGCGAGTATTCCATTCGCCTGGCGCGCATCAATACCACGCAAGCATCTTTAGCGGTCGGCGAACTGACGGAATTCAATTTGGACCCCACCGGCACTCAGGAATACCTGGTGCGGATGCCACTGGCCTTGGGTGCGCGCTATTTGATCGAACAGGTGGGAATCGACGGCTCAGCATCGGTAAAGATGAAGCTAGACAGTGAGCCCTCGGTGAATTGGAGCGGAGTTGACCGCTGGCTGATTCATGGCAATGGAACGGACGCGTTGCTATTTCGCATCAGCGGAACAGGACGTGTCAAACTGCGCGTTGTTGACTTAAACACGGCCATGGCATTGCCACTCAATGCACCTGCCAGTGCCCGTCTCGATGCGACAGTCCGTGCTCAGGCTTGGCGTATCAACGGCACCATCGGAAATCGAATCGAGTTCATCAACGACTCTCCGGCTGACAAGCAGGTGACGTGGATGATCGTCGATGAAGCCATGAACGTAATCGCCCAGAATAGCAATCGACCGCTGAGCCTCTCGATCCTCAATCGTCAGAGATTTGCGTTGGTTGTGCTTGCCAGCACTCGACTGGATTCAACATTAACGCTGCCGTTTCGCTCTGTAGTCTACTAACCCGCTTCGGGTTACTTTTTCAGCAGCCTGCTAGTGGGGCTAACGGGTTGGGTTGACATGCGGCTAAGATGTGGAGATGAACGCTCAGCCGATAGACCTCAAAAATTGCTTGTCCAGCTTGCCGCCGCACTTGGCTGAGCGTACCTACCTCAAGGCAGGTGGATCACCAGGCCAACCGGGCAATGTGGTGGTCTACTGGACTCACCACGCTCTGAGAACGGACGAGAACCCAGCGCTCGAAGTTGCGAAACATCTTGCGGTACAACTACATGTGCCGCTGTGCGTGTACCAGGGGCTGTCGGAGCAATATCGCTTTGCATCCGACCGCCACCATACGTTTATCTTGGAAGCGGCCAGGGATCTGCAAAAGCAGTACGCGGAGCTGGGCATTTCCTACGCGTTGCACGTCGATCGCAACGGCTCGCGGCTGCCTCGGTTGGCTCAGCTTGCCAAAAGATGCGCTGCCTTAGTCACGGACGATTTCCCGATCGAAGCCACTAAGGAGTGGACTGAACGGCTTGCACAAGCGAACTGGTGCCCAGTTGTTTTGGTCGATACCGCATGTGTGGTTCCATCACGTATGGTGGGCCGCGCGTATGATCGAGCCTTTGTATTCCGCGATGCAACAGCAAAACTTTATCGCGAACGTCTCAAACGCCCTTGGCCAGTTTGCAATGTCAGCGCTGCGCCTGCCAGCCTTCCATTTGAATCGCTTGATTTGAATGAGCACGGCCTTGCGCACATTGTGGCCCAATGCGCTATCGATCACGCGATTGGACCGGTCGCTGATACTCGTGGAGGTTCCGAAGCGGGCTACGAACGCTGGAAGGCATTTCGCAAAAGTGGTCTACGAGGCTACGCCAAACGCCGCAACGACATCGAGATCGATGGTGTCAGTCGGATGTCCGCTTACTTGCACTACGGTATGGTCTCGCCGTTTCGAATCGCCCGAGAAGCGTCCGCCGACGGTGCTGAAAAGTATCTCGATGAACTGCTAATCTGGCGAGAATTGGCCTATGCCTTCTGCTACTTCCGCAAAGACCTTGAGTCCGATGCCAGTCTGCCAGCCTGGGCCGTAGAGACCCTCTCGAAGCATGTTGGTGATCCGAGAAACTCGCTGTCATGGGAAACGCTCGCCCGCGCGAAGACGGGCCAACGCCTGTGGGACGCAGCCCAACGCAGTCTCCTGAAACACGGTGAGTTGCATAACAACGTGCGCATGACTTGGGGCAAGGCGATCCTCGAATGGTCCACCGATTTTCGACAAGCACTCACGCGGTTGGTGGATCTCAATCATCGCTATGCGCTCGATGGACGCGATCCAGCCTCGTACGGTGGCATACTTTGGTGCTTGGGGCAATTCGATCGACCGTTTCTTCCAGAACAGCCGATTTTCGGAACCGTGCGTACGCGTCCCCTAGCCGTGCATGAATCGCGCACCAACCTGGCTGCTTATGTGAAAAAAGTGGATCGCCCCACTGCGCATCCAACTCCGCGAATCGCGATGATTGGCACCGGCTTGGCAGGGCTCCTGTGCAGCCGCACGCTGCATGACCACGGCTTGCAAGTTAAGTGTTTTGAGAAGTCGCATCGAGCCGGTGGGCGTTCATCAACACGGATCGCAAATGGCGATACACAGTTTGATCACGGAGCCCAATACTTTACGATTCGCGATCCAGTGTTGAAGCGGTACCTCGAGTCCTGGTGCACAGACAACCATGTGGCACAGTGGAATGGCCACATCGTCTCTGTCAAAGTACCTGGAGTATTTGAAAACGTTCCAGCCCTCAATCGATATGTCGGAACGCCCTGCATGGAGTCGCTCGGAAAACACCTTTCCACAGATCTGCAAATTGAATTCGAGACAGAAGTCGCGAAAGTGGAGCATCAGGGAGGCAGCTATCGCTTACTGTCAAAGTCCAATCGCGAGCTTGGTGAGTTTGATATTGTCCTGTGGAATTGCCCACCGCGCCAAGTGGAACAACTCGTCAGTCCGCAGTGCGCATGGCGTGCGGAACTTGCCAAAGTTGAAATGGTACCGTGCTGGGCGGTTATGTTGGCTTTCGATCAGCGTTGGGACGTTGCCTGCGACGGCGCCTTCATCAATGATGGGTCGCTGAGTTGGATCGCGCGAGATTCGAGCAAGCCTAGCCGATCGACGACCACTGACAACTGGGTACTGCATTCCTCAGTGGCTTGGGCAGCCGAAAATCTTGAACGATCCGCCGAGTCAGCGATCGAGTACCTTGCAAGAGAAGCGGAGCGAGTAACCGGTATGACTATGCCGACACCTAAACTCGCCAAAGCGCATCGTTGGCTTTACTCGAGACCCACCGAGTCGCTTCCTGACAAGTCGCTTTGGGATGAATCACATCGACTTGGTGCCTGTGGTGATTGGTGCGGTGGGCCGCGGGTTGAAGGGGCTTTGATGAGCGGCCTGGCGCTTGCGGGCCGCGTGCTCGGATCCCTCCACGAACGAACCCCAGTTCAAGCTGCTTCACCGCAAGCCCCTGTGCAACTTGAATTGTTCTCCTAAGTATCGGCCATGAAATCAGCAGCCCTTGTCTACCCGCATCAACTTTGGGAAAAGAACTCAGCCGTCGCCGCCGCTGAGATGGTGTTCGTGGTCGAAGATCCACTCTTCTTTACTCAGTACCAGTTTCATGCACAGAAACTCGTGCTGCATCGCGCATCAATGACGGAGTATATGCAGCGCTGCGAACGACTGGGCAAGCAAGTTCATCGTATCGAATCCAAGTCAATCGCCCACTCGAGCGAAATCGGTGCGCTCCTTAAGTCGAAGAAGATCAAGCAAGTCCATGTTGTTGAACCCACCGATGACTGGCTTCGGCAACGCGTCTCTGCCGGTTGTCGCGATGCCCAAGTCAATGTCGCATGGGTACCCGACCATTCGTTCTTAACTCCAGCAGATGTGATGCAGCAGTGGGCAGAGCAACGTAAGCACTACCACTTCACCGATTTCTACATGCAGCAAAGAAAGCGCCTTGCCCTGCTGCTCGATGCAAAAGGCAAACCGGTGGGTGGCAAATGGACCTTTGATACCGACAACAGAAAGCGACTACCCAAAGGCACCGTCGTTCCTTCACTGAAGACGCCGAACGAGCGGCCAAGTGTTTCCGAAGCGCGACGCTATGTGGCTAAGACCTTTCCCAAGGCACTTGGGCAAGCGGACGGTTTCTGTTATCCCGTAACACACTCGCAAGCCGAACAGTGGCTCAGTCAATTCGTCGATGACCGCCTCGAGAGCTTTGGCGACTTTGAAGACGCCATATCCTCCCAAGAGACGTTTCTGTTTCATAGCGTGTTGACACCCATGTTGAATATTGGCTTGGTGACTCCTCAGCAGATCGTTGACCAGGTAATCGCCAAAAGTAACACAGTGCCACTCAACTCACTGGAGGGCTTTGTACGTCAAGTCATCGGATGGCGCGAGTTCATTCGGCTGGTTTATGTGCATGCTGGCGTTCGCCAGCGCACCACCAACGCTTGGAATGTCACGCGCAAGTTACCCACTTCGTTCTACACAGGCTCGACAGGCATTGTTCCTTTCGATGAAAGCGTTAAACGAGTCCTAAAGCACGCTTACTGCCATCACATAGAGCGTTTGATGGTGTTGGGGAACTTTATGCTGCTGTGCGACATCGATCCCGACGAGGTGTATCGTTGGTTCATGGAACTGTTCATCGATGCGTACGATTGGGTGATGGTCCCGAACGTTTATGGCATGAGTCAACATGCGGACGGCGGCCTGATGACGACTAAACCCTACATCAGCGGTTCAAGTTATGTGCTCAAGATGAGCGACTATGGCAAGGGGGAGTGGTGCGAAGTTTGGGATGCGCTTTACTGGCGGTTCATTGACCGCGAACGCGTGTTCTTTAGTTCCAATCCGCGGATGCGTGTGATGGTTGGGCAGCTGGAACGCATGGGACCAAAACTCGATCACCACCGCCGTGTCGCACAGCGTTTTCTTGAGAAGCTGTAGGCTTTCTCGAAAAACTGTAACGGATTATCGCGGGGCTTACGAGTTCTTCTGATCGGGGCAACGAAAGCGATTCACCTCGGGACTGCGCAGCGCCAGATGTTTGGTCTTGCGACCTGCCGTGCGAGCACGCCACAGCCGAAACGAAGATGGTTTCAGCTCGCTGCGCATGAGCTTGATCACCGCGCCTGGCGTCAACCCGAACTGGGACTCGATCGAATCAAAAGGAGTTCGATCTTCCCAAGCCATCTGGATAATTCGGTCGGTTTGATCTGCGGAAAGCGACATATTTTTCATTGCGCAAGACGGAGGCTCAGCATGTCCGTAAATCAACGTGGACCGGACCTTGCATTGTCCTCGACAGTCAAGCGGCGTTCACCCGCGTGTTTGCACAGATCTAATATTTCGGTCGCCAAATTTACTTGACAAATGCAAAGCATTGTTTTTCGATACCCAAAGTGGAGCATTCGCGGTCTGTTACGCGCATAAGCCGGATGTGGTAAACCGCTGGAAAATCCGGCTAAATGCTGGCAAAGTTGACGTGGAAAACCGCACGACCTATACTTTGCAGATTAGCTATATATCGCCCAGTTTAACTTTCCTGCCGTGTTGGGCATTTTTGAGGGGTGGCATAATGATTCGAGCTCAGTTTGCTGTACTCATGTTGGCACTGTGTTGTTCAGTGTCCGTTGGCCAAGAAACTGTCGAGCCGGAGGCCTCCTACTTAAATCCGCTTCTCATAAATCAGTGGATAAGTCTGGATGCGAACAATAGCATCTCGGGGAAACTGGTGGCTTTAGACGAGGCTGGCGAAGCGATTCCCCGTCCTGCCGTGGATGTATCTCTTGTACAAAAGGGAAAAACACTTTCGCGTGCGGTGACCGACGCCGACGGCACCTTCAGTTTCAGCAACATCGCAGCTGGATCCTACAGTTTCGTAGCGCAAAGCGAATACAGTTTTGCCGCGTTCGGAATCCATGTTTTGCCAAAAGATAGTGGCTCACCGAATTCGTTTGAAGCCTGCGTCACAGCCGTGTCTGCAACCGCTGCCCGCGAACTGCTCAGCGAGAACTGGGTTCCTTCGGAAAGCGAAGCTCCACGTTTTTTTGAGAAGGATCCCCTCGCAGGTAGTCGAGTCGTCAGCACTTCGTCCAAAGTTTTGCTGCAGGACGGAGGTCTGGTTGGCCAAGTGTCTCGCGCAGGTGTCCCACTTGCCGAACAAGATCTAACTGGCAATGTGGCTCACATTATCAAGGAAGGCCGCAGCATTGCAGCGGCGCCTGTTGGCCGAGACGGTAAGTTCCGCATAGTCAGTTTGGACCCTGGAGTTTATGACTTGGCTGTGGTTGGAGACGATGGTACTGCAATGATTGGTTTTGAAGCGGTTGGCCCCAAGCCAATTGCGAGTCGCCAGGCTAATGGTGCAGTTCGCTTTGTCTCAATTCAAGATACGGCCAATCAGATAACCGTTGAGTTAGCGGATACCGCAGACGTTGCACAACAACCAGAGGAAGTTCCGTCAGTGCCGCAAGACACAGATCTGACTGATGCAGGGATCACACCATTTATGGGTGGTGGCTTTTCTTCACCAGGAATGGGTGGATTCTCGGGTGGTAGTGCTGGAGGCGGCGGAGGCGGAGGCGCTGGTTTGGGTGCAGGTGGTGGCCTAGGTGGATTACTTGGAATTGCAGGTTTGGCAGTTGGCGTAGCTGCAATATCGGGAGACGATAACTTCGATCCTAGCCAAGCGTCATTGATCAGTCCTTAGGCTGCAGCTATTAGCCCCAGTTCAGGAAGCCACCTTTTTCAATACAAGGTGGCTTTTTCATTTGAAAGCATCGCTTTCACCTAAAACGCACTTACAATAATGTCGACCGATGACACCGTTTGCCGATATGATTGCAGCGTCAGTTTGACCATTTCGCTACTATGTGACATTCTCTTTGCCCGGATGAATCTGCATGGCACAGGAAAATTACTCGAAGTACCAACAAAACGTAATCAAGCGGTTCTATGACAATCGCGATGCAATCGCTTTCCAGCGAGCGCAGGAGCTTGTCACCGAGTTGTACTTGACGGAAGGCAAAAAGCGAGAAAAAGTCTGGGAATCGTTGGCTAAAAACCTCGAAAAGTTGGGGGTTCCAGTGGACCAAATCTCGCATTTGCGAAAACAGGACAAGCCTGAGTTGGTCGCCAACCTGATTACGGAGAAAGCCTAAGCACAGTCGTGCGAAAGCTTTCAGACGGACTTGACGAAGTTTTCGCAGGTCCTAGACTTATTGCTCGCGAAAAGGAGCAGCAGAATCTGCCGCTGCTCCACGAAACGAACACTGCCCAGGTGGCGAAATTGGCAGACGCGCAACGTTGAGGTCGTTGTGGGGGCAACCCCTTGCTGGTTCAACTCCAGTCCTGGGCACTTTTCTTTATTTCTCCAGTGAAACGAGCTGTTTCACTTACCTTCCTCTTAAAGAGCCAGCCGTCGGCGTACTTGATGCGATTTAAGTACCGACGCCCAGCATGCACCCGGCACGACTTTCTGTCGACGATCTGCTTGCCTCATGTACCCTGCGTGCCCAGCGACGCAGTGGGCCTGGCGGACAGCACCGCAATAAAGTCGAAACGGCGATCGTCATCGAACATCAGCCCACCGGACTGCGCGGCGAAGCGAGTGAACGCCGCAGCCAAGCGGATAACCGTCGGATGGCCATCCATCGTTTGCGATTGTGCCTGGCCCTCGAGCACCGCGAGACGCCAAAATCTACTAGCCCTGAATCTACTAGCCCTGAATTCGGCGGGCCTGAATCAAGCCAGCCCGAACCTGTAAGTCCATTATGGCACAGCCGAGTGTCTGGAACTCGCATCGATGTATCGACCGAGCACGAGGATTTTCCTGCCATTCTTGCCGAACTGCTCGACGCTCTGCAGGCACTTGCATTTGATGTAGCAGCAGCGAGCAAGCATTTTGCAGTGACCAGTTCGCAGCTGGTCAATCTCCTGCGTTCGCATCCACCTGCACTCACGTTGATCAATGCCAAACGAACCGCACTAGGACTGCACCGCTTGCGCTAGAACATAACTGCTTCGTAGCTGCAAAAATTCAGACAATTGTGCGACACTCAACGCCAAAATCAAATTGCGCTGAAGCACTAGTGGCGGTTTTTCTTTAGTGAGCGGACGGCGCTCGTGGAGCGTCAAACTTAAATATTAGGATTAGCCGCAGTGCGCTAGCACCGGTTGCTGCGGCGAAAACCGGACGCTAGTGTCGCGAATTGTAAGTTCTATGCCATGCTAAAAAGTGGGGCAGCGGGCGGGGACGCCCGCGCTCCGTGAGGACCAGATTATCGTGTATCCTAGCGGACTACAGGTGGCGCACCCGAAAACGCCTCCGTTTGCGTACAAAGTATGTTGACTTTGGAACTCACCTGGATTTTCTTGCGGAAGGACATCCGGTATTCCGGAGCGCGGGCGTCCTCGCCCGCTTGCGGCAAGCTGCGGTATAGAACTTACGATTCGCGACACTAGCGCGTTCCGGCTGATGTTCCAAACCCTAAAATTAAGCTGTGACAATCCACTAGCGCTCTGTCCAGATTAGACTTTTGGGTTGATCGCACTCGAGCGCTATTAACCGCACGGCGTTAGCCGCGGTTTTCACAT
>JANRMD010000033.1:0-14955 GCA_033761895.1 Pirellulaceae bacterium
ATAGTTTTTGTGACCAACCTTCACGATAGCGTCCAGTGGTGATGGCTCGATAGAGCAGCCAGGGGGAAGCTACTGCAAGGAAGGCTGCATAGATGAAATTCAGCAACCACGGCATCAACTACCAGCCTCCTGCTGAGTGGAAAAAAAAGTTGCTCACATTCCTGTAGTTGCGGAAGCCGTCAAGGCTTTCGAGGGGCACAGCTCTCCCGAAATGCGTGACAGCTTGTTGACTTATTGCTCCACGGTCAGTGTGAACCGAGGGCGCTAGTTTTGATGTTGCACTATTGGCTGCTTTGTAGCGATCCTGATGAAGTTTTGCTTGGCTTTTCATAACCCGACGCGTTAGCGAGGGAACTTCCTGTACCGTCATGCCGACCGCGTAACTCGGTCCCTCGCTCACGCTTCGGGTTGTGAAAGCCCGAAACGTGCAACATCAAAACTAGCGCCCTAGCGCCGTCGGCTCACTAAACGTGCCGCAGTTATTCATCCGCCCTCAAGCATATCGAGAGTACCGCGGTCCCTCCGAAAGCCTTGACGGCTTCCGCTACCTCATTGAATCTCGAAATAGCTCATCAACCCAAAATCTAATCTGGACAAAGCACTAGCAGCGTTACTCTTTTAGATCCCAAGCGTCCATCCACTTGGTTTCGATGGGTTGCATGCGAAAGTCATCCAACAGGCGCTGATGCATGTCTTCCAAGTGTCCTGCACCGTAGAAGATTCCAATCTTCTTCTTGCCCGCTTTGATCTGCTCGCCCAGAACCTTAAAGGCCTTGGCGTTGCGTTCAGTGATGAGCGTACTTCGCCCGTCATCGCCTTGCAGCGCGGCCATCTGCCCATCCATCATTTCGAATTGCTCAGCCATCGCGCGCTTGAGCCCGCTCGAACGTTTCTCAGACAGCATTGCGGTCAGCACATCGAGATCATTCGACTTACCTGAGCCTTGCATGGCCAGTCCCGATCCGACCGAGCGCAAAAACATCTTGAAAACCCCTTCCTTGCGTTTGTTCATGCTGTCGAAAAACTCTTCAGGGCTCATGTCAGCATGCACGAAGTTCTTGGCCTTATAGTCCACCTCATCCAACTGGAAGGTCAGTTCGAGCATGTCCTTCATACCAACTTGCACCGAGCTCACTGGACTTGAACCGCGTTGATTCGGCTCTGGAACTTGCTTTGGGTCCGAGACCATTTCGTACAGGAGCGCGTCGTACTCGGTAAACAACTTGTTCAAGTCCTGGTAATACGACTTCTCAGCGATATGGACGGCGCCGATCAATGTCACTTCGACACCTTCGGTTTCCTTGGAGTCGGACTTGTACTTCACTACCGCGGTCTGCAAAGCGAGGGGAGTCTTTCCATCTTTGGATACGCGAACAAACTTTAGATCTTCCTTTTTGGCAGGTTTGCTTTCGGCTTTGTCTTGGGCTCGAACGCTGGTCGTAGGCTGAAGTGCCAAGATGGCGCTGAGGAAGGTTGCCGGAAACACCATAGCTGCCGGAAAAATGCGAACCAAGTTCATGAATGCGTCCTTAGCAATAAAATCTGTACAATCGGAAGCCGCTTTAGGGCTCTCCCTATTTGAATTCTAGCACGTCGGTCTAGGCTTTTCTTCTTGGGTGGGGGCCATTTGACCCCGTCCGACCAGTTTTCGCTTCGTCGGCGGCGTTCTTGACCAGCGGTCGGCAACAATCCGACAATTCGTTCGGGATAATCGCTCCCGCACCACCTAGTGCTTCATCCAACTTTAATTTTGGGATTAGCGGTGATAGGGTGGCACGCCCCTGAGTCTTCGAAGGGCCTGGCTCTAGTGTAAATCGCCACGCCCTTCGCAAAGCCCAGAGCGTGACACCCTAAAATTAAAGCTTGACGCTCCACTAATCTACAGCCAGGGTTAGCTGGACCCTTTCTGCAATAATCCGACCAATTTCCAAGGAAGCTGTTGCCGCTGGGCTGGGCGCGTTGCAGACATGCACCATTCGAGGGGCGGTTACCCACAGAAAGTCATCAATCATCGAGCCATCCGGAGCGATCGCTTGGGCGCGGACGCCGGCTCGGCAAGGTGTGAGATCTTCCGCCCGAATTTCCGGCAGCAAACGCTGTAGAGCCTTCACAAAAGCGGACTTGAACAACGAACGTTTGATTTCACCAACACCCATTTGCCAATGGCGGGTGGCCAGTTTCAGGAATCCTCCGTACGACAGGGACTCCGCCAAGTCGCCGACTCGAACGGTCCCCCATGAATATCCTTCACGCGCGAGGGCCAAGACGGCATTCGGTCCGCATTCCACTTCACCGCCCACCATTCGTGTAAAGTGCACCCCGAGGAACGGGAATTTTGGATCGGGAACTGGATAGATCAAATTGCGACACAGGGAACGGCGATCCGACTTGAGTTCGTAATACTCGCCCCGGAACGGAACAATCTGAGCAGGCGGTTTTAAGCCGCTCAACCGCACCAAACGATCGCTATATAAGCCACCGCAGGTTACCAAAAATCCGGTTGTGAATTTCTCACTACCACAACTTACGGTGACTTGTTGTGGCGAAGTCTGAACGGCGGTCACTTCTTGCTGTAGCCTCACCGAGTGCCCGCTTGCCTTCAGTAGTTCAGCCAATTTGTCGCACACACCCGGATAATCAACAATTCCAGACTCCGGAACATGCAGTGCCCGAATGCCAGCTGAGTGGGGTTCGAGCTCGCGAATCCCCGCCGCGTCCAACCAGTGCGACACCACGCCGTTTTCAACGCCGCGCTGATGTATATTCTCCAATCTAGGTACTTCCGACTCGTCGACTGCGACAATGATCTTACCGCAAGTTTCGTAGCGCACCGCATGTTCGCGACAAAACTGCTCCATAACCGCTTTGCCAGCCCTGCAAGTGATCGCCTTCAAAGAACCGGGCTTGTAATAGATACCCGAGTGCAGCACACCGGAGTTGCGTCCGGACTGATGTCTGCAAACCTGCGCTTCCTTCTCGAGCACGGTGATTTTGGCGTCCGGGAATTGCTGCATTAGTCGCCATGCGGTTGCAAGGCCAACGATGCCACCACCCACCACAAGAAAATCAGAGTTGTTTGCCGTTGTCATAAATTCGTTTTCAATCGTGCGCGCTTTTGCAATTGGTGACGTCCTCAGATTGTATAGCCTGTTGATTTTTGAATGCCATCCCGACTCATCCTAAAACACGTATCCCAAAAATACGTATCCCCAAATTCCGTGTCCTAAAACACGCATCCTACAACACGCATCGAACGTTCGAAGCAATTCATCGTCACCGCCGCACAAATGCGTATTACCAACACACCGTAGCGGCCGCAATCGCTTCTCTTGCTGAAATTTTCGACTGCGTAGACCTCTCCGACTCGATAAACAATACTGCCGAGGCAAGCTCCCACGGCTAAACCGCTCGTTCCATGCTCCAGCCTCCATCTGGAGCTTACCTTTGGAAACGGGTGGTGGATCGATGACCAATCCAAAAACGAAGCCGTTGATCGGCGGCTCTCCCCCGCCGGTCAACATTTTCGATGTCGTAAATAACCCACCCATTACCGGACCTCCGAGAGAATTTGCTGGTTTGACGCAGGCGTGCACAGGCGTGAATGCGACAAATCAACTTGGTCTCCCGGCGATCTTTGCACAGCCGATGCGAGGATCGATCTAGGAGGAATAAATATGAAAACTCTGCTGACAAAATTCTATAAATCTCTAGCTTGTCGCGTCGCCCTGGCAATTGTGGCGACCGCTACCGTCGCCAAGGCTCACGACCTTCCTCAACACTTCCCACTCGCTCCTACCGACTGGGGAATGATTCAGCAAGATTGCCTGGGATTACAAAATTCTGGATATCAACACACTGGCGATCGAAGCGCAATTTCCGCTGCACTTGATTTCTTAACTGCTAACCAACCAACGGTAGAAATCACCTTCGCTCAACCTGACCTGGGCAATCCTCCAGAACCGATAGCAAAGGCGGATCAGTTGGACGCACAGGCACTGATTGGTCCTGAACTCTACGATGGCATTGATTGCGCGAAACTTGAATCTTACTATCGCAATTCCCAATCCAATCAACAGTCAGAGCAATTGGTTGAGTACAAGCCAAAGTCAGCTCCCGCGATCATTGTGAATCAAGCACCTGCAGAAGCCTCAAAGTTTGAATTCCATAAGTCCTTCTTCGCAGCATGCTCGTGCGATTTTGAGCATCAACAGGCCAATCAATCGATCCTGCCCCCGAAGCTCACCCTCAAGCGGACCTACGTCGAAGATCACTTTGCCAACGAATTCAACTGCTTCAAGCCTCTACTACTCCGCGACGCCAGTAAGTCGCTGTTAGTTGGAGATCAATTCGAGCAGCTTGCGATTGCCATTCCTGCGACTCGTGTTCAGAACAAAGAACTGCTCAACGCGGCGTTCTCTCAGTATGCGAGCTACGATTGCATCGTGCGCAGCGAAGTCTACAGCAGCCGCAGCGCGTTCGCACTCGGCGAATTACTGAGCTCTACCTCAACCACTTGGTTCACTGATGCGTTGCCCTCAGCATCCAGCCTGGTCGCCGAGTACGCCAATAACTTGAAACCTGCAAGCAAGTTGACAACACCAGCCCCGATGTTTGTCATCCTCCAAAATGCAGCAGGTCACGACGTTGCCATCCCAATTGCCCAAGCCAAGGAATGGGAGCAAACAGCCCAACAAGCAAACCTCACAACTCCAGTTCCCGTGTCCCAAGAGTTTAGGGATTTGATCAACACAGCCAATACGAGATTGCAGTGGGCTGGCGGAAGACTAAGTGCTGCGGCTAGCTTCATGAACGATTGGTTTAGCGATCGCATGGCTCGAGCAAAATCGAACGATCTCCACTAAGCTAAGATCACTGACAGTCAGCTTCCGATCCGGGCTTGTCCCGGCGGAAGCAATGAAAGTCGGACAAGCTAGGATGGTGGCGATCGGCGAGAAATGTCCACGATTACTTGACATTTCGAAAACGTAGTTTTCCGACAGCCAAAAGAAGTAACAGGCCGCTTAGACACAGGCTGATATCACCTATCACCTATCACTTGCCGCAGTTGCCCGTCGGCTTGCGCTAGCAGTTCCACTGCAGCTTGATAGGTAACTTGGCGATGGTGCATGACCACTGCCGCTTTTACTTCACCGTTGGCTTGATGAAGCACGGCCGCTGCGTCCGCTTGACTCAATCCGGTCAGCCTCATCACCAGCCGCTCGCTGCGCAGCACAAGTTTCGAATTGGTGGCTCGCAGATCGACCATCAAATTACCATAGGTCTTTCCAAGCCGAACCATGGTCGCAGTGGTCAGTGTGTTCAGCACGAGCTTAGTGGCGGTGCCCGACTTCATCCTAGTCGAACCGCTGATGATCTCCGGCCCGACCACCGTTGTAATCAGAATATCGCACTCGCCCGTCATTTCGCTCGCCGCGTTGCAGGTATGCCCCAACGTTGCACAGCCCAAGCTGCGAGCGTAACGCAATCCACCGATGACATAGGGCGTACGACCGCTGCTTGCGATGCCCATCACGCAATCGCGACTATTGAGTTCAATCCGGCGGAGATCTTCAGCCGCTTGCGTCAGGCTATCCTCGGCCCCTTCGACGGCCGTTCGGAGGGCCACGTCTCCACCAGCAATCAGCCCCACTACCAGACTCGGGGGCGTCCGATACGTGGGCGGACATTCGCTCGCGTCCAGCACACCGAGTCGTCCCGATGTGCCAGCCCCGATGTAAATCAAACGTCCGCCACTGCGAAGACGCTGTACGACACACTCGATCGCCGCAGCCAAGGATTCGGCCGCAGCCAGAACTGCGTCAGCCACCAGCTGATCCTCGCTGTTGATCAGCTTTACTAACTGCAACGCATCGAGCGCATCTAGGTTGGCCGACTTGGGATTGATTGCTTCCGTGGTTAGTCCGGAAATGGACTGTGCATCGGCCATACGTTTTGCGACCCTATAACCAAATATTGGAGGAAAACAGACACTTATGGAATTGGGTTAAAGCCATAAGGTGTTGGTGTAGGAGTGGTGGGAGCATACGGGAAGATGTAGGTCGGTACGGTTGGATTGGCAACATACTGCGGAACGTAAACCGGCGAGTTATAAACGACTCCAATCGGATCCGTAATACGGCCACCCAACAATCGGAAGTTAGCCGCGGCTGTGGACCTGAAGCTGATGCGATACTCGCCGGGCAATAATAACTTGCTAATTCCGCTGGTAGGCAGCCCAGGACCTGAAACTTGTCGGTAGACAATGTTACCGCTTAAGTCTCGAATCGTCATGGTAACGGGTACTGTTGAATTGGCAGTTTCCAGCAAGAAACTGAACAACTGCGAACGGGCCACATAAAAAGCAAACTCGGAAGTGAATCGGTTCGCCGCCGTCAATGCTCCAGCAGGCAGTACGTTAAGCTCCGCTGGCACATTGCCAAAGTTGACTTGTAGGTTGTAATTGCCAGAGATACTCGGCGCGCGATTGGACAGCCGCAAGAAATAGGCCTCGCGCGAAGGAATGTTCTGCAACTGCACGACGAATTGACCGTTGCCGTTAACAATCACTCTCGCGGGAAGTGGCACCGCATTTTTGTCTAAGACTTGAATGGCTGGGATCGTGCCATTTCTCCCCACGCCACGCAAAGAGACGGTCAGTACCCAATTCGAAATCGTGGCGGTTGCGCGCGGCGCACGAATGCTATAGAAATCCACGTCGGTAGCATCGGACAACGTGCCTACAGCATCGAGATCTCTATCAGAAGGCTGTCCAGGCCCCTGACGCAATACAATGGCGCCTGCAATGGCATCGTCGGTATGCAAGTCATTCTCGAAGAACGATGCCGTAGGATCCTTGAAGAGCTGGTCAACAGCCTCAGACTTAAGCGTCTCGTAGCGACCGCGCATTACTTGATCAATCGTTATTGCGAGTGGTCCCTGCAGACCATCAAATGAGACCGCCACTCCGTATCGTCCCACCTTGTAAGTGGACGATGGATCAGCTTCGATCTTCAGAAAGTATTGTCCATCAGGCACACTGCTGGGAATCCTGATCGTGACCACAGTCCCATTAGTATTCGCGCCAACTCTGGTTTGCAAGACGCGACCGTTACCATCAATCAACGAAACGCGCGGTGTGAGCAGGCTAATTCCCGTTGTCTGCACACGGAACGTCATCGGACCACTGTACCCCAACAGAGTCCTGACATCGAAGTAGTCGATATCGGTTGCAGAACCGATGTCGCCATAACCGATCATCGGCGTCGATCCATCGTATCCACTGGAAGATTGCGAGAATTCCAGACGAGTTGCATTGCGGATAGTATTGTTGCCCCGATTACCTTCGTTGAAGTCGATAGCACGTGCCCCGTAAAGAGCACGTACCGAGGCGATATCGCCAGCGGTTAAAGCCGCAGGTTCATGAATCGTTGGGAACAGCACCGAATTGGGATCGTTGCTATGGTCCAGCCCCAAGACATGCCCCATCTCGTGCATCAGGACCGCATACAGTTTCGAAGGAGTGAACTGAGCGCGAGTGTTGATAATGATGTCACCGGCAAACGTACCCGTTGCCCCGTTGGACGGCGGTATCGACACCGCCAGCGAATCGTTTCCCATCGGCAAGCCACCGATGCGGATGTCACCGAACCGGGTATCGCCCTGCGATGCACCCGCGATGCCTAGCTTCTGGCCACCGTCGTTGATCAATCCAATATTGACATTCGCAATGGCGGCCCACGTCTGACCGGCTCTCAAGATCGTCTGTTGCCAGGTTGCCCGTGGCATCTGCGCATCGAGCGACGCTTGCAACTGGCTTGTTTCAGTCTCGATCTGTGTCCCATCGGGGACGAAACTCATCGTCAGGTGCGTAGAATCGGCCCACGGAATGCCAAACTGTGCTGGTGTCCAACGTTCTTCGAGCTTCTCGCAGGACATCTTTCGCTTGAGTTGGTTACGTTTGTTGAAAATCATCGGAGCATCCACCAAATTCACTGTAAGAGGACAGCCGCGTTTAGCAGCGACTTGAATTGTTCGTCAGCACGGATAGGATCAAGGTCATGATCGATATCCATGGTACTTTTGAGTCCAGGTTCCTTCCGCAATGTTTCTTTAAGTAGCGCGATCGCATGGGCTCGATCCTCGGCCACGTCGGAAGCCAGCAGAAGTGCGCTAGCGGACTGATAGCAGACCATCGGACTACGATCTAACTGCAAAGCGGCATCAATATCATTTCGAGCCGCTTGAATGTTCTTTTGTCTTGCCCAGAGCGTTGCCCGAGCGGAATAGAAACCTGCTTGCTTGGGGAACCGCGCGATCGCGCGGCTGAGCACCTCGATCGCTTCGCCCTGTCGCTGGAGCAACTCGGACAAAACGAACGCATGATTCTGATAATACGAAGCACGTTCGCACTGCATCTCGGTCGCGCGTTGAAAATCCTGCAGCGCCCCTTCGGCATCCGGCGGATTCAGACGCAATCTAGCGTCCGCACGAGCCGCGAAGCCATGGCCATCGGACGGTTCAGATTTCATGGCGGCGGCCAAGTCAGCTTCAGCCGCTGCGTTATCTCCCAACATCCGCCAAGCCTGCTCGCGCAGAAACAGAATCCGCGGAAATTGCGGTACATGGTCAATGATATGGTCCAAGTCTTGTTTGGCTGCAGCGGCATGCCCTTGCGCCAATCGGGCAATGGCTCGGTTGATAAACAACTCAGGGGAATCCATTTGTTTTTTGTCAACGATCTTCGTCAGCTCCACTTCAGCCAGCGCGTAATGCTGTGTATCGATATGGATCTGAGCCATAAGGTAGTGGGACCAAGGGAAACTCTCATCCATCTGATTAGCGACTCGAGCGCTCGCTAGCGCGCCTTCGATATCGCCAGCGACAAACTGGCGGTGCCCCAACGACCACCAATACCATGGGTTGGTGGCATCTCGGCCAATCAGTCGCTTAGTCTCTTCGATGATTTCATCGGGAACCAATTGCGAAACATGCGCGACCGCTTTACCATCCATGGCCACTCGAATCTGCTCAGCAAGTTGTGCGTTGGCGGTTTTGCCAACCGACATCAGCTTGGCTGCGACTTCAGTATCCTGCAACGCCGAGCTCAAGTACTGCTTACGTTGGTTCGTGTCCGCCTCGTGAATTCCAAGTTCGCATTTGCCGCATGCACGATACCACAGAAGTTGCCCAAGTAATTGGTTGGCTTTAGCGCGATCTTCAGGCGCAAGCAGTTTCGTTTGCGCATCCCAATCATCGGGACGCGCGACCAGCGTTTCGTTTTGGGCAATCATCAACTTAATTTGCTCAGCAGGCAGCGCTGCCTGCGCGATCGAAGCTTGGGCGGGCAATTGAGCTTTCTCAAGTTGCACTAGCCACTGCTTAGCGTTTAACGACGCAACCTGACGTTGACGCCAAACGACCATCGCCAAAGCAAACACGATCACCACACCTAATAAGCTGCCAACCGCAGCCCCAGAGCTCAGCCGTGGATGACGGTGGGCCCACTTTCGAGCCAACTCCGCTGCGGATCGATTTCGAGCATGTTTTAAAGGGCGATTCCGCAATTGAAGCTCGATATCTTCATACAGGGCTCGCGCCGAACCGTAACGTTTGTTAGGGTCAAAAGCGAGCAGCTGGCTGAGGATTTCAATGCCGGCAGGCGAGAGACTCTTCGGCCAAGAGACGGCCGTGGGCGACCAATTTCTGCGTTGCTGCAACATGACTGGGACAGCATTCTCCCAATCTTCTGTCGGTTCATCAAACGGACTGCGACCAACAGCTAATTCAAATAGCACGACGCCAAGCGAATATAGGTCCGCGCGCGCATCCAACGTTTTACTTGCGTTGCTCAGTGATTCAAGCTGTTCCGGCGCCATATAGCGAGGTGTCCCGCCTACGTCGGTGGATGTTGATTGATCTTTCCGCTCAGTGACGGCAAGATTGAAATCCAACAACATCGGCGTTCCGTCATCAGCCAACAAAATATTGGCTGGCTTGATGTCTCGGTGCAACACGCCTCGTTCGTGCGCGTGCATGAGTCCTTCAGCCAACTCTCTTCCGATCCACAAGACTGTTTCAGCCGAATTCTGCCGCGAGAGCATACGCGGAACTTCGGCTGACAACCCAGCTATCGCTTGTTCTTCGATGGCAGAATCAGCCGATGCCAACTGCACCTCTGCAGCATCACCACTCAATTCAGATTTCAGGTTTTCTTGCGTCTTCCGAATATCTGCCAGCGTCTGACTGCGTCGATTGCAGACGGTTGAAACGATCGCTTGCCCTAGTGCGGGCGATGTCACACCGAGACCTCGGCGCTGCACAGCAACCTGGGACTTCAAGAAATCCCACAGCGTCGTTGCGCCCAAGTAAGGCATGCATACGATATGAAACTGGTTAAAGCGATGCCACGAATAGATGGGCACAATGTTCTTGTGCTGCAAGCGAGCTAGCGTTGCCGCTTCGCCAGGAAACTTCGTCGAGAACTTCAGAATCACCAAGCGACGTGAAAGTTCGTTTTCGGCGGCGAGATACACGCGGCTGAACGCGCCCTGACCAAGTAGCGATATCAACTCAAATCCAGCAGTGATCTCACCAACTTGTGGATACTGAACATCCTGACTGGAAGCGGACGAAAGTCGAGACAGCTCGAACGCTAACTGCTGACGATTGTGTTCCGTACTCAGTACGTTGGGTAGCAGTTCAGTGTAGTACTTCAAATCCCGCTCGTAGCCAGCCCGAGTCGCTAGTTCCGCATCGACGCGCATCAACTCCATGGCCACTTCGTCGAATTGCTCATGGTCGGTCGGCGGCAGAAACTTCGCGAACTCCGCTGAACCATGCTCGCTCCACTCCAACTCGAGCCGCGCGACAAACTCCTCCAGTTCCAAATCAAGCTGCAAGGCTTGCTGGGGACTCCGTTTTTGGGTTGTGGGGGATTCGGTTTTGGCGCGCATGTTATTCGGGTTCTAGACCGGCATCTTCTTTCAGCAAGTCTCCCAGTTGATTTCGGAACGCTTGCAAGATTCTTTCGACCGTTCGCTTGGAGCGTTTTGTCATCTCTGCAATCTCCGCAACATCATAGCCAGCAATGCGATGGTTGACGATTTCGCGATACTGCGGCGGCAACTGAGAAAGCAACTCGTCGATGGTCATTTCTAGCGTCAGCAAACCCGTTTCATCCGACTGGTTCGTTTGGATTTTCTGAACCTCAAGGGCGGCATCTCCCGAGGACGTTCGGCCGATGTCGCGTTTGTGTGCTCGATGATGAATGGCGGTTGAACGAATCTTGTTCAAGCCGATCACCAACAGCAACTTCCAAAGCTCCTCACCGTCCGGAACGTCGTATTGCCCACGGGCCACTCTGCGAAAAAACGTCCGAAATATCGACTGGACTAAATCTTCGTTGTCCACCCTCTGCTTTAAATCATTCGACGTCTGAGCGTTCGTGAGAGCCTGCAAGCGATGGGCATACCGCATGTACAACTCTGTTGCCGCGTCATCGTCGCCTCTCCTGTAACGCTGTAGAAGCGATTGATCGTCGCCAGGCACCGGAGGTTCCAAAGTCGAGCCGGAGGTCACGTTAAAGGTCCACATATCTGGAGGAGTTGAATGCAAAGGGAAAGTCCGCCAAGGATTTTCAACTTTTTTTGCACTGTTCTCTTTGGGGCGGCCGAGGTGGCAAGAGTCACAATGATCTTGGGCAGTTTCGATAGCTCTTTTACCCAGTGATATGGCCGCATAATCGGTCGCACAATTGGTCGCACCTAGCAGGCCCGGCGGGAGCGCCCCACCCTACGGCCACGGTTAAGCCGTAGGGCCGATGATACCACGAAGAAGTGAATTTTCTAAGCAGTTTTCGCGTTAGAAACGCCGCCAACAACGCGGTTTACTCACTGTGGGGAAATCCAGTGGGCGGAGTGAGGCCCTAATCGGCCTGAAGGCTGCGGTATATACCGCGTGCCGGCAATCACTCAAAGATCTTTAACGCGAGTTTTGTTTGAGCTTTGTTTTGCTTCAACGCAAGCGACAAGTGAAAACGCTGTGGCTCCCCTCGCCCCAGTAGTCCGGGGAAAGGGTTGGGGGTGAGGGGCAAGTCCCAAATTAAGCCCATATAAGTAAGCGCTCGTGCTACCGTCTCGAGTAACCATAGAGAAAGTCGCTTGCTCTAGAACGTGCGCCTCTCGGGAGTTCCTTCGTTCGTGACTGTGTTGCTATTCGTCGCACATCCCAGGCCCGGCGTGCTCAGACAGGCCGAGTCTTCCAGATTTCGTCAGCATACTGGCCGATGGTGCGATCGCTCGAGAACCAGCCGCTGTTGGCACAGTTCAGGATACTCATCCGATTCCAGTGTACCGGATCGATGTAGGCTTCGTTGACCGCCTTTTGAGCGTCAATGTAACTGCGTAGGTCAGCGATCGTTAGCCACTGATCGTAAGGACTTCGCAAGCCCGAGGTGATGACATTGAAGATTCCTGGTTCTTCACGATTGAAGGTACCATCTTCAAGCAACTGCATCACACGCGCGATGTCAGGATCGGCAACAATGATGTCGTTGGGCGAATAGTGCTGCTTGACCTTTTGTACTTCGGCGGCATCCAGTCCGAACAAGAAGAAGTTCTCGGCACCAGCATTTTCGCGGATTTCAATGTTGGCACCATCGAGCGTACCAATCGTCAGCGCGCCGTTCATCATGAACTTCATATTCCCGGTACCGGAAGCTTCTTTGCCCGCTGTTGAAATCTGCTCGGACAACTCCGTCGCCGGACAGATAACCTCCATCGCCGAAACACGGTAGTTTGGCAGGAACACCAGCTTTAACAATTCGCTGGCTCTCGGATCGTTATTCACCGTCTTGGCGACGTCATTGATCAATTTAATAATTAACTTCGCCATGTGGTAGCCAGGCGCGGCCTTGCCACCGATCAAGACAGCCCGCGGGATCATGCCAGCGGTATCGCCTCGAGTAATGCGATCGTACAGGTGTACCACGTGCAGTAAATTCAGCAGTTGACGCTTGTATTCGTGAATGCGTTTGACTTGCACATCGAACATCGCATCCAATTCGAAGCGAACTCCGGTGTGCTGATACACGTAACTTGCAAGTCGTTGCTTGTTGGCTCGTTTGACCGCGATCCACTTTTCGCGGAAGGCTGCATCGTCGGCAAACGGGACCAGGGCCTTGATGTGGCTGAGATCCTTTTGCCATTCGCTACCGATGGCATCATCGACCAAATCACGCAAGCCGGGGTTGCAGTGGGCCAACCAACGTCGTTGCGTCACACCGTTGGTTTTGTTGTTGAAACGTTCGGGCCACAGCGCATAAAAATCAGAGAATAGCCCTTCCTTCAGCAACTGAGTGTGCAGACCAGCGACACCGTTGATCGAGAAACTGCCTATAATCGCTAGATACGCCATCCGCACTTGCGGTTGATCACCTTCTTCGATGATCGACATTTTGCGTAACATCGAAACATCGCCAGGCCACTTCTTTTCCACCAAGGCTAGGAAGCGCGCATTGATCTGATAAATAATGTCCATCAGACGCGGCAGCAAACGACTAAAGAGCTTGACCGACCATCGCTCCAGCGCCTCAGGCAACAACGTGTGGTTGGTGTACGCCATACAGCTTTGAGTGATCTCCCAAGCGGCGTCCCATTCCAGGTTATGCTCATCCATCAGCAAACGCATCAGTTCCGCAATAGCGCAGGCAGGGTGAGTATCGTTGAGTTGGAAGCAGTTCTTTTTGCCAAAGTTGGTGAAGTCGTTGCCATGCTCTTTGACCCAGTTGGCGATCACGTCCTGCAAGCTGGAGGACACCAAGAAATACTGTTGCTTGAGTCGCAATTCCTTACCATTTTCACTGCTATCGTTTGGATAGAGGACCATGGTGATTTGTTCGGCGGTGTTCTTTTCCGCAACCGATTCTGG
Source organism: Pirellulaceae bacterium (assembly GCA_033761895.1). Taxonomy (GTDB): domain Bacteria; phylum Planctomycetota; class Planctomycetia; order Pirellulales; family Pirellulaceae; genus Aureliella. Next base: position 13,927 of record JANRMD010000033.1, read on the forward strand.
GTAACTACCCGAGTTAAAGTCGCTCAAATCAAAGGCGTCGGTCGCGGAAGCTTTCCACAATCGCAGAGTGTTAACCGTATTGTTCTTGAAGCCCGGAATAGGCATGTCGTACGGCACGGCCAACACATCCAGAGTATCCGCCCAGCGTGCTCGCATCTTGCCGTCGCTGCCATACGTCTGTTCGACGCGTCCATAAAAACGAACGTGCTTTGTATCTTCGTGCCGTTCAATTTCCCACGGGTTGCCATCGCGAAGCCAGTGATCTGGGTCTTCGACTTGACGACCATTTTCAATGTGTTGGTGGAACATACCGTATTCGTAGCGAATGCCGTAACCTACCACGGGCAGTTTCAGATTCGCGCAGCTATCCAAGAAACAAGCCGCCAGACGACCCAAGCCACCGTTGCCGAGTCCCGCGTCCAGCTCCTGCTCAGCAACTTCTTCCATTTCAGCACCATATTGATGTAGGGCTGAGCGGGTGGCTGAGTCGAGATCCAGGTTCTGAACGGCATTCCCCAGGGAACGACCAATCAGAAACTCCAGCGATAGGTAATAGACTTTACGAGCGTCGCTGCCGTTGAGTCGCTGCTTGGTTTCTTGCCACTGACTGACCAATCGGTCGCGAACGGAAATAGCGAGCGCGCGATATAGATAACGGCAATCAAACTCATTGGCATCGTGCGCCAGAGTGATCGTCAAATGTCTTTGCAATTCTGCGGGTAAATCCGCGAGCAGAGAAACTTGGGGCGCCGGAGCTTTCTTAACACGAGTCTTCAATGCTTCCATGTTCATTGCACAATCTCAATTTCTAGGCTGTGATACCAAGTTTCTTCGTAAGCACTTCGCTGTGGCCATCTGGCGGTCGCGATTTGCCTGCAATCCCGGTTAGTTTACGGAATTAGTCTATTAACAAATAGGGCAGCTTTTCTGCCAGTCAAGCGATTCGCTGTTTTCCATTTTACCGTGGCTTGCTTTTCCCATGGAGTTCGGTTGAGCCCGCATTTATCTCACTCGCATCAATGGTCTCAA
>JANRMD010000034.1:0-20544 GCA_033761895.1 Pirellulaceae bacterium
TGCAACAATTGAGACAATTGTGCGACACTCAACTGCTCGATCATTTTCCGGGTTCAACGCGTTCGCGATTCATGAATCCGCCGCGAACCTCGGCCACCTTTAGATCGAAGGTAGCTTCGAGCGCATCGCCTGCCTGCATTCCAAGCTTGGAGAAAGTGATGGATCCAGAGATCGTCTTGCCTCCGAAGGGCATCCCAAAGCCACCCGCATTCGCGTCAGGGATGTAGAATCCATCGAGCTCTACAACCTTTCCAACTGCCGTCTTGGCAATGTCTTCTGGTAAGCTCAGTGATAATCGGGCTGTTTTCTTTCCGGCGTGCAGGCCTTCGATAACGATATCAATCGTAGGCGGACCTGGAGGCATGGGTGGCCCAAAGCCCATGAATCCACGCGGTGCTGGATGCATGCTGACGCCGACCGCTTCAAATATGGTTGGCTGGTCATCAAGCGTCAGTCTCATCTCGGCATTCTTCTTGGAACTTAAATTCGTCGCAGGCTTGCCGGTCCAAGTCGTCTGAAATTTTCCAACGAGTGTGCCGACCGGAACCACGTACATTGGCTTACGAGCAAACTGCGGGACTTGCGCCGGCCAAGCGTCCAGTTCTTTTTCGATCTTCGCGCGACGTCGCTTGATAAAGTTCCGTACATCCTTCATCGAACGGGTTGCCCCAGATTGTCGCGAGTGTGGCTCGCCATCAAGCAGTGTTTCGATGGCGTCGATGCGTTCAATTAGTTCCGATTCCTTCCAAACATTCTCCAGCACCCAACGCATCGTAGCGCGATAGCGATCGGAAATTGCAGGGTCTTGAATCAATCGGTTTGCCAACAAACTCTCCGCGTAGATAGAGTTCGCAGCAGGTGGACCAAACGCTGGAAAGCCCGACTGCATAAAGGCCGCGTCAGCCCCCCAAGGCATAAAGTAGAATTTGCCATCCTTGCCATTTTGATAGACCCAGTAGTTGTTCTGGTTGTTCGTGTAGCCGTCCCAGAAACCGATCAGGCTTTCGATTGCCCAGTAACGCAGGAAGTTGTCTAGGTTGACCAGCTCTTCAAGCTGTTCGATATCCAACTTCTCCTCTTCGGCCAACATTTTCGCTAGCCGGTCAAGTTTTGAGCGATCGTGTTTCTTTTTGTTCGTTTTGACCTCGATACGTTCAATAGCATGCGGGTAGAAATCTGCTAGCGTACCTTCGTAAAGGTTGCCTGTATCGTTATCAAAACGCCGCTTAAGCATGGGTTTACTGATCGATTCGACATTCGAGTAGATCCCCAAGTACTTGCCATTCACGGTAACTTTCGCAAACGTACAACGGGGAGCAGTCACTCCAGCGGCATTAAACAACTCGTAAGCCAACGTCTGACTGACGAGTGCCATGTCCTGCTTGTTATTGTTCAGCGTCAAGCCATCGAGGCCCTCAATGGGTTGCTGGTCGACGAACTCATCAAATTTGATCTTGAGCGACGGGAATTGGTCGTCGAGCGATCCGATAAATCCCTTCTTGCGTATACCGACCGAGTTCAGCTGCACTCCGTCGATGTTGATATTGCCTTGGAAATAAGTAAACGGGTCATCGATCCTACCTGAGAAGACACCCCGTGGATCCCGTGTTTGTTCGCACAATTGCTTCCAGTCGGCGGCGGGCAGTTCAATAGACACGTTCAGGATTTTCGACTTGTCGTAGATCTGGTCGTGCGACAAATCTGCGGCCGCTGCAAGCTGGCTGTAGTGCAGTGAGAGGAGCAATCCAACAGTAAGTGAAATTTGCAAATAGCGTGTCATGCTGATTGATAGCCTGTTAACTCAATATTCGTTTCAATCGCTTCGAATGGGAACCGCATCGGTCATTTCGACTTGTAATGATAACTGAATTACTTGCAGGATTGCTATGCAGCGGGCCGACCAGTTCGCGGCATAGACCAACCGACCCATCGGATTGCCATTCCCACCAATATCGCGATTAGGTGCACTAAGTCTGCAGACAGAAGGGCATGCGATTCTGGCATGCTTTTTGCGGAAAGGAGGACTCTTATCGCGAGAATAATCAGTACCCCAGCGATTATGAGTTGCTTGTAGGGCACTTTCGACGCGATCAACAGAGCGCCTAAGCATCCGTAATATCCTGCCGAGGGCCCAACATCTTGGAAATCGTACAGTGAAGCCATCGTTTGGCTGACGAACGTGAATTGCAATAGGCTGACGCCTATCGCAAAGGCAAGCATGGAAGTTAAATGCGAGAAAGCGAAGTTAAAGAACGTGCTCCATAATCCCAAAGTCCTTTCGCTCCAGCCGACCACCAGCGAAATCATGGTAACAGCACATGCGAAGTGCAGCCCATCGTGGGTTAAGAAGACGCTGGTGATCAACCGCGTGATCAACCGCAGCAAATCACCGCTGGCAATGTGCTTCGGCGCGAACCCAAAGTTACTCGACCAGTCCAAAGGCAAACTGCCAGGGAGTAACCGTGCGAGAGCGGCTGCCATCGTAACGGCAGCCAAAAGCCCAAGCGTAAACGGATAGTAGCGAGCCCAAGTCATCAATTGCGCCTACAAAGGACCACCATGTCGGGAATCAACACTTCCGCACTCCCCAAGAAACTTTTAACAAGCGTACACGAGCGATCAAAGATCCAAGTGTCGCAGATCGTCATCGATTCGTCGCGAACCGAAGTCGCACAATTGCTCGAAAAATTCCAAACCAGCAGTGAGGGGCTGGCCGAGGATGAAGCTCAACGCCGACTTGCCAAGGACGGCCTGAACGTACTTGCCAAGGACCAGCGGACTGGAATCGTGCAGTTGGTTTTGCACGCGGTGTTAAATCCACTTGTCATTCTACTGGCGGTGCTCGCGTGCATTTCGATTGCGACGGGCGATTTCCGCGCTGGGACGGTCATGATCCTCATGATTGTGTTGGGGGTTGGTCTAAAGCTATTCCAAGAAGCCAAGGCTGACAACGCTGCCGCAAAACTCAAGGCGATGATCTCGGTAACTGCCAATGTTTTGCGCGGTGGTGTAGCCAGAGAAATCGCGATATCTCAACTGGTTCGCGGTGACATCGTGACGTTGGCCGCAGGCGACATGATCCCCGCCGATGTGCGAGTAATTTCAGCTAAAGACTTGTTTGTAATCCAAAGTTCACTGACAGGTGAGAGTTTTCCGGTCGAGAAGTTCGCCGTTGAGAAGAACTCATCAGCCACTGCGCCTATCGAGCTGACGAGCATCGCCTACTTGGGGACGAGCGTTGAAAGCGGAACCGCCAACGCACTCGTTTTACAAACTGGCAAGAACACTTACCTCGGCAGCATGGCTCAATCGCTGACCGACACGGAGCCGCCGACGGCCTTTGATCGTGGGATCACGAGCTTTACTTGGCTGATGATGCGGTTCGTTTTGGTAATGGTGCCGCTGGTGTTTTTGATCAATGGATTCTCCAAAGGAAACTGGACAGAGTCGTTCTTCTTTGCGATTGCCGTTGCAGTCGGTCTGACACCAGAGATGTTGCCAATGATCGTGACGGTCTGCTTGTCCAAAGGCGCACTGGCGATGAGTAGTAAGAAGGTCATCGTCAAACGCATCAACGCGATCCAAAATCTAGGGGCGATGGATGTCTTGTGCACCGATAAGACCGGAACGTTGACCATGGATCGCGTCATTCTAGAACGCTACTGTGATGTCGTGCTCAAGGAAGATCAAGATGTACTGGCCTTGGCCTTCACGAACAGTCACTTTCAAACAGGCTTAAAGAGCGTCTTGGACCGTGCTGTGCTAGCGCACACGGAGTCGCACGCGCATGCGAAGATGCCTGAGTATATCAAAATCGATGAGATCCCATTCGATTTCCAGCGTCGTATCATGTCCGTCGTTGTTAGAACGCCTGAGGGGCAGGATCGAATCATCAGCAAAGGTGCACCAGAAGCGATTTTTCCAAAGTGCGCTGCATTTGAGTTAGATGGTGAACTGTTTCCGATGGACCATTTGATTCTGAGCGACTTGGAAGAGGAGTTTGAACAGCTCTCTAGCGATGGTTTCCGTGTCCTCGCAATTGCATTCAAAGATACCCCACCGCGGATGGATACAAGTCTGCACTCTACGCCCTACTCAAAAGCGGATGAAGTCGATTTGATCCTGAAAGGCTATATTGCGTTTCTCGACCCGCCCAAAGAGACCGCGACCCTGGCCATCAAGGCGCTGCAAAATCATGGTGTAGCTGTCAAAGTGGTTACAGGTGATAACGAACTCGTATCGCGCAAAATCTGCAAAGAGGTCGGATTGGCGACCGACCACGTACTGCTGGGAAGCGATGTCGAAGCGATGAGCGACGAGCAATTGGCTGAGGCGGTTGTTACGACCACTCTCTTTGCCCGCGTCTCACCCGCACACAAGCAGCGCATCATCAAAGCCTTGCAAGCTCGCAAACATATAGTCGGCTTTATGGGAGATGGCATTAATGACGCACCCGCCCTGCGAGCCGCAGATGTGGGCATCAGTGTTGATACCGCAGTTGACATCGCCAAGGAATCTGCGGACATGATCTTGCTCGAAAAATCGCTGCTAGTGCTTGAGTCGGGTGTGGTCGAAGGGCGGAAGGTGTTTGCGAATATTCTCAAGTACGTTCGTATGGGCGCGAGTAGCAATTTTGGGAACATGTTCAGCGTGCTGGGGGCCAGTATCTTTGTTCCGTTCCTACCGATGACGCCGATTCAGATTCTGGCCAACAATCTGCTGTACGACGTAAGTCAAACGGCGATCCCCATGGACAATGTCGACGCTGAGCAAGTCGAGAAACCGCGTCCGTGGGATATCAAGCAGTTGACCCGCTTCATCTTATTCATCGGCCCGTGTTCTTCGATCTTTGACTACACAACGTTTTTCATGATGCTCTACGTTTTCAACTGCTGGAACATTGGCTCGGCCGAGGCGACGGCGCATAGTGCCAGCCTGTTTCAGACCGGCTGGTTTGTTGAAAGCCTGCTCACCCAGACGTTGATCATTCATGTGATTCGGACAAACAAGATTCCGTTTCTACAGAGTTGGGCGTCATGGCCGCTACTTGTGACCTCGGCAATCATCATTGCGATAGGAGTTGTGATTCCCAATACCCTTATCGGTGACTACCTTGGCTTTACCGCTTTGCCTGCTCTCTACTGGCCGCTGTTAACCATTTCGTTGGTTCTGTACGCATGCCTAACGCAAGCTGTGAAGTATTGGTTATTGAAACGTAACTGGATCTGACGCACGCAAGGGTTACTCGAGGCTAGTGCTTCGTCCATCTTTAATTTGGGGTTAGGCACATTAACCGATGTGCGTTAGCACCGGTTTCCGCAATGTGAAAACCGCGACTAACGCCGTGCGGTTAATAGCACTCGAGTGCGATCAACCCCAAAAATCTAATGTGGACAGAGCACTAGACTAGAGCTTCGACGCAATTTACCTTTGGGGTGACTGTTTTATTGTCGCACGATTTCACCAATCGTAGCGGCAGCAATTGAGACCATTGTGCGACACTAGGCATGAATGCTGATTTGATTCGAGATTGGCAGGCCCATCGATCGGAGCGTCTCTTGGGCTACTTGCTTGAGGAAGTAGGAAGGCAAGCTTCCTTGCAGTACAAGGTTGCCGTCGATCAGCTCGACTCTGATCTGACGCGCTCGTGAACGTAAGTGCGGTTGCTCAGCGAGCATAGCGTTCGCTTCAGCAACACATCGCGAGAGGTGCGATGGCCCAACTGCATAAGTTCCAGTGTGCAGAATTGTCTGGTTCATGTGCGAAATCGCCTATAGTGGACACGAAGAGCGGTAATTTGCCCGAAACCTGCGGCATACCGAATCGTATATCCGCAGGTCGCACACAGAGGTGCATTATTCGTGCCACTAAGAGAAGCGAGAAGCGAGAGGCGAGAAACGAGAAATCAGACGATTTACTCATTGCTCCTTAAGCTTTTACTACCGCAACAGGGTGTTGGTTGGGTTCGATGCCGTGTTGGGAGGCAAGGAAGCGCCTGTGCTGGAAGGAGCGGTTGCTTGAGCTGGCGTTACACTTCCGAAATTGTAAGTTGTTGGGCGGCTGGTTGTGCCAGGCTGATAAACACCCGAGTAACGGTTCGAAGCAGGAGTCGCGGTGCTGGTGTTGCCAGCAGTGTAAGTGCCAACCGATGTTTGGCCACCCGTTGGTTGACCGGGCAGTGTACCTGGATAGGTTGGCAGCTGTGTTGCTTGATTGACTTGAGTTCCAGTTGCCAACGCGCCTGCTCCAGGAATGGGTGGCAGGCTTGGATAAGAGGTGCTTGGGGTCGTTGTGTTTGCTAGCGTGTTGGTGTTAGACGTGTTTTGGCCAAAGGTGTTGGCAGGTACCGGTGGCAACTGAGGTAGCCCGCCGTTTACACCGGTGTAAGCCGGATTGGCTCCCTGGGCTGTTCCCAAGTTCTGTGCTGTTCCGAAATTTTGGGCTGTTCCCAAGTTGGCCGTAGGTGTTCCAGTTGATGTTGCGGCATATCCTTGCGGTGCGGTGCCGTAGCCAGTTGAAGCGTTGGGAGTAGGGTAGGTAGCGAAGGAGTTCTTGGCACCACCTACTGTTGCATCCGCGGGCTTGGTTGGGTTCATCCCTGCGTACGATCCGCCATACGGGTTGGGGCCAGGGGCCACATTGCTTGAGGTGCCAGCGGTGTTGGGTTGGGTGCTACTTGCACTTGCCCTTTGACCGACGGTATAAGGTCCGGTTTGGTAACCGTTTGCGGACGCAGCCAGTCCAGCGGTAGCTGGCGTGGTTGCTGATGTAGTTTGTCCGGCGTATCCATTCGTTGGAGCCTTGTTACCAGAGGGTGTACCAGGTGAGGTCCCAGCGCCAACAGAAGCTATCGTCGACGGCGTATATTTGTTAGCAGGGCTCTCAGGTAATTTCGGGGTCTCGCTTCCCGCCAGCGTGGTCGCTGAGGGCTCGCGATTCCATGACATTTTTGGCATCTTCCAACCGCCGGATTTGCAACCGGTCAAACCAAAGCTCGCAGCTAAGCTGAGTATGCAAACGATCCGGAGCTGGTTGTAAGTGCCAATCTTCATGACAATCGATCCTTCGACTATGACAATTCGGTTGGGCCGTTGTAGCAGCCGTGCTGTTTTTTGCGCCAAGAATAGCTAACTCGATCACCAGACTCTTTTGAGCCTAAATCTTAGTTCGGCATTCTTTGACAATAAAATTAATTCAATCGCTACATCTTGCGCAATAGTTTTGCGATGCTAGGAACACCGTCGCTGTCGCGTCAACGTCAAAACGCTCATTTTCCAAAGTGGAAAGCACTTTTGATTAGTAGGTAGCGGAAGGCCTTGTCGATTATTGGTAGCGGAAACCGTCAAGGTTTTCGGGGCCACCACAGTACTCTCGAAATGCTTGATGCATTCCGCTACCCGATAGCTCGAAATGCATGCGGGCTTTGGGGTTAGTGGATAGCGGAATCACTACGCGGAGGCGGACTCGCGAATCGCAACTTGAAGGGTCTGGAACTGAGAACGCATCAGCGCGATCGCAGTATTATGCATGCTCTGGTTTTTTGAGATCTCTGTGACTTGTTCTTCAAGACTGACGTCGCTACCGTCGTGGTAGAGAATTTGCTTACTGACATCCCTGGCCTTTTCGAGCGCTTGCTGTTGGGTGATCGGTTGATGACCTTTGCCGGGAAAATAGGTCGTCGCGGTGGATTGGGACGGATTCGTGGCTGCCTTGAGTTGCGATTGAAATTCAGTAAGCGATAGATCTCTCGTTCTATAGTCCGGCGTGTCCAGGTTGGCTAAATTTCCAGCCAACAGTTGATGCCGCTTTTGCGCGAAAACAGCGGTTTGTTCTAGCGCTGGCAGCGTTGAATTGCTTAACCATGAATCAAACATGGTGATCCCTTTCTTTAGGCAGCTTTAGCCATCGCCTTCCGCAGTGGCATCCGCAATGTCCAGGCCATTCCGCCTTGCGGACAACAGGTACCCCAGAATTCCGCACCCCGCGATTGCACGGAAGCCAGAAGGTCCCTGGCGATCGGGCCGAAGTTATAGGAACATTGGTGACGAAAGGCGGTCGCTTCGTTATCGAGTGTGTCACCGTTGTCGGCCACCTCTAATTCCACTGCATCACCCACACAGCAAGCCGTCAATTGGATTTCACTGCAGTTAGGACTGCGTTCAATCGCCAGGTTGAGCATTTTCATGATCGCCTGCTTTAGCCAATTCAGATCAAAACAAACCGGCAAATAGGATTCGACATCCACCACCAGTTCAAGTTGCTTTCCAAAAATCATCCCCGCGGATTGATGCACGCATTCGCGAGCGATCTGGTCGAGCGGTGATACGTATTGTTCTTCGGACGCAATTCTCAAGTTAAACATCTACGGCTCATGAGTTGGTTAGGTCGAGGCTACCCTCGGCGAGAATGGAGTCCGTCAAGTAAGCGGTCGAGGCTAAAGTTGCATCGCGACAATCTTGCAACTGCGCGGCAATGGCATTGCGATTCAATTCAAGTTCACCAAGCGAGTGGGATTCGAGCCGCACAATCTCTTGATGAAGTTTATTGCAGCTATCCTGGAGTTCGCGGCAGCGCGTGCGCTCAGCTCCACTGGCCCAAACCCGCAAATCAGGATCTTGATCGCGAAACGGTTTCAGCTCAGCGTGTATCTGCAGGAACTCTTCGATCAGTGGCTGCTTGCGAGCGATCAGGGACAGAAGCAATTCAACTTGATCCACACCAAGACACTCTGACTGCTGCACCGCCAACATCTTGAGGGCAGATAGAACATTCAGCTGGCGTTCCATGAGCGCACTTAGTTGCTGCGTGTCGGTCGTCTCCATGACGCGTTATCCTATGCAGGCAATGAAAGGCAGAACTCTGGGCGTGGACTCTGGGCGTGGACTCTCGATTAATGCAATTACCAAGTTTGGCAGAGTTCTGCGAGAGTAGTTTTGTGATTTCAGGCAGAGTTAGACTGGAGGCTGGAGCGACTGGGGCAGGGCAGGGGAGGGGGGCAAGGCAATCGGGCTTGCTGTTTCCGTGCGAGTCAATTCGCGAGAGCCTGCGAAACAAAACCTTCGACTTTTGGGGGTCAGAAAAAAAACAAACTGGAAAAGTCAAATGAAAAACGCTTAGCAGACAGCGTTTAGGGCTGGTTTTGCGACGAGCTGGTTCATGACTTACGACATGGAGCTGGCGGAGCCTCGAAGGGAGCGCGTTTACTGCGTAACGAGTAGGTTTGTGCTGAGGCACGCGTAACAGCGGCAATCTGTGAGAAGTGTCAGTTTTTTTCTGGATTTCGTGAGAGATTTCCCGCCAGATTTCGCATTGAGTATAGAGCCTCCTTTCATGCGCTCAGAACCGAAAAACTCATCGATCGGAATGCAGTGCCATGCAAGCCTGGCTATTTCTTGTGTTAGCAATCGTGACGGAAGTCATTGGCTTGACCGTCATGAAGCTGACCGTCGCTAAAGGCTATCTGGCTGGCTACGTTCTGCTTTATCTCATGGTTGGTGTTTCGTACGTATTCTTGGCTAAAGCGGTCAAGCGAATCTCGGTTGGGGTGGCGTATGCGATTTGGGAAGGCTCGGGTATCGCGCTGATCACGTTGATTACCGCGTATGTCTTTGGGCATGCGCTCAGCGGCCGCGAATGCATCGGCATCGTGCTAGCGTTGGTTGGGATCATTATGGTTAACGCCGGTGAAGTGCATGAAGCAGCCGCGGAGAGTATTGAGAAAGTGAAAGGCCTAAGCGATGCAACTACCTGAATTCGGACCTAGCGTTGCCTTTGGTTTCGCGATGCTGGCAGGCGTTTTGGACGTCGCGGCGAATCTGGCGTCAACGAAATCGGAGGGTTTTGCGAAACCTAGTTGGGGTCTGCTATCGATCCTGTTGGTTTTTGCGGCCTTTGCGATGCTAGCTCAGGCCTTTAGGAGCATCGACTTAGCGATTGCCTATGCAACGCTTGGTGCTACCGGAATCTTTGGAACTGCGATTTGTGGGCGCATTCTGTTTGGGAATCGCTTGCGTCCCATCGGTTGGATAGGACTAATGGTGATCTTTGTTTCGGTTGTCGTTTTACACTCAGCCAGCTGAGACTTCCGAGAATCGCTGAAACATTTTTTGATGGTTTACGCTTTGAACCAAAGCAGAGAATGAATCCAGATCTTGAATTGGCACTCGCAGTTGCCGCTCCTCTCATCTAGAACTCGGAGAAATCATTGTGGCCACAGTTACCAACTACACGACTGTCAAACTTGGTTCCGTTCGCGACATTGAAAGCGAAGCAATATCGATCTTCGAAAGTTACGAGTCGAACGTGCGGACTTACTGCAGATCTTTTCCCGCAGTCTTTACGAAAGCGTGTGGCGCGATTTTGTTCGACGAACAAGGGAATCGTTACATCGATTTTCTGGCAGGCGCGGGGGCTCTCAACTATGGTCACAATCCTGGCTTCATTCGAGAGCAATTGATTGGCTACCTATCGTCCGAGGGCATTGTTCAGGGGCTGGACTTTCACACCGTTCCCAAGCGAGAGTTTTTGCAGACGTTTTCAAAGTGCATTCTCGAGCCACGTGGACTGGACTACAAAGTTCAATTCTGCGGTCCAACAGGAGCTAACTCGATCGAAGCGGCACTGAAACTGGTTCGCATGGCAACCGGCCGAACAAACGTTGTTTCGTTCACTGGCGGTTGGCATGGCATGACAGCGGGATGCTTGTCCGTGACCGGCAATCAAGAACATCGCGATGCAGCCGGCGTGCCGCTATCCAATGTAACCCGCTGTCCCTATCCCACGGGGCCTTATCCAATTTCTAACGGTATTGAGTTACTGTATTCGTGGTTCAGCGATTCGAGTTCAGGCGTTGACTTGCCTGCGGCCGTGATTCTTGAAACCGTTCAAGGTGAAGGTGGAATCTATGTTGCACCGACCGAGTGGCTGCAGCGGCTACGTCGCCTGTGCGATCAGTTTGGTGTACTGCTGGTGATTGATGACGTGCAAGCGGGGTGTGGTCGAACGGGTTCCTTCTTCTCATTCGAGCGAGCGGGAATTGTGCCAGATGTTGTGTGCCTGTCCAAGTCGATTGGCGGCTACGGCTTGCCGATGTCACTGGTCTTGATGAAGCGTCATCTTGATTGTTGGCAACCTGGCCAACACACTGGTACGTTCCGTGGCAATCAATTGGCTTTCGTAGCCGCCCATGCCGCCTTACAGTTATGGAAGTCAGACTCTTTTGCCATGGAAATCAATAAACGTTCCCGAATCATCGAAGAATTTCTGTATAGTCAAGTTCTTGCAATCGATCCAACGATCATGATTCGCGGATTGGGTATGATCTGGGGAGTCGATTTGTCTCACATCGGTTCAAGTGAGTTTGCGAAGCGTGTGTCGCGACGAGCTTTCGAGAGGGGATTGATTATTGAGCGTTGCGGACGCGATGATACAACACTGAAGATTCTCCCTCCGTTGAACATCGCCGAAGATCACTTGCGTGATGGACTGTCGATCATGACCGAAGCCATTCGTCATGAAGTGCTCGAATCTCGTACGGCTTCAACGGACATAGGCTTCGAGTGATTCGAGTGCTTTCGACTTTTTCTAAATCAATTCAGCAGTGATCGCGAGCCCAACATGCCTCAGACTCAGCTCGACGCAGTTTGTGTATCGAATGACCAACACGATCGCGCACCGCTTATGGAGAACATGGAGAATTTTCGGCGACAACTGCGGGCACCCTTTTACTGCCCAGGCCATAAGGGCGGCCGAAGCTTGCCGATTGAATTGAGTGGATCGTTGGGTGAGTTCGATCTAAACAACTTGCCTGACACCGACACTCTGCATTGCCCCTCTGGGCCTATTCGGGAAGCAGAACAGTTGCTCGCAGACGCGTATGGAGCACTGCGAAGTTTCTTTATGGTCGGTGGTTCGAGTTTAGGCAATATGGCAGCGGTTATGTCAGTTGCTAGGCCGGGGGATAAGGTCCTGGTACAGCGCAACGCGCATAAGTCAGTCATCGCGGGCATCATTCACTGCGGAGCGATACCTGTCTGGCTGTCGCCGACGTGGGATTCACGATTCGGAATCGGTCATGGACTGCCGTTAGAAACCGTTGAGCGAGCGATTGAAGAGCATCGCGATGCCCGCGCGTTGGTCGTACTCAATCCAACTTACTTTGGTGTCGTTGCGGACTTAGCAGAGATCGCAAGGCGAGTTGCTGAGACCGATCTGATCCTAGTAGCTGACGAAGCGCATGGTCCGCACTTTCGCTTTGGCACTGGATACCCTCCCGCAGCTGAAGACGTTGGTGCCGATATCGTTGTTCAGTCAACTCATAAAATACTGTCTGGGCTCAGCCAAGCTGCGGCACTGCATGTGTGTAGTCCTAAGGTTGATCAATCGCGTGTGCAAGCTGCGTTGCAGGCGTTGCAAACCACAAGTCCGAACTTTGCGATTATGGTCTCCATCGACCTGGCCCGTCGGCAGATGATGCAGGAGGGACGCTCCCGATTGGCGGAGTTGCTCGCGCTCGCGAACTATGCCAGAGCCGAAGTCCAAGCCATCCAAGGTATGGACGTCATGGGACGAGAACATTCGCTGGGACCTGGCTCAGGGTTTACGACCCTCGATCGCACCAAATTGTTAATCGATACCAGTAAACTTGGATGGTCGGGCACCGCAGCGCAGCGATTTTTGAATCGAGAATTTGGTGTCCAACCGGAACTGTCCGGGCCGGGCTATCTGCTGTGCATTATGACTTTGGGTAGCATTGAAGAAGATGTACAGCATCTGCTGCGAGGCCTCGAGGCCCTAAGCCAGACTTGCCCGCCAGCTTACTCGGATTTTAGCGCGCTCAATGAACTGGCGGGTAGAACTACGGAGTTGTTGCCCGAAGTGAGCATGTCACCGCGCGAAGCATTTTACGCTGGGCAGCGCTTTGTTACTCCACGTCGCGCGGTTGGTTGTATCTCGGGTGAAGTCATCACACCTTATCCGCCCGGAATTCCAGTCATCATGCCGGGCGAACGATTTACTGATGACATTGTCGATTTGCTGGAAGCGGTGCAGCGATCCGGTTGCCCGATAAGTTGTGTGGATCCAAGTTTAGCGAGTGTGAAGATCGTTGCAGGGCAATAGTTGCTGCACATTCAAACTTAACACCCAAACGGTTGTGTTCGCATAAGCGACGGGTTCAGCGGACGAGGACGTACGCGCTCCAGAAAACCGGACTAGTGCTCTGTCCACAGTAGATTTTTTGGTTTGGGTGTTTGGGTTTTCGTGTGCCACTGGCTGTGCCAGTGCAAACGAAGGAGACCATTCGAAACCAAAAGGTGGTCGATCTAATACATGAGTCCTAAACGGAAATCTGTCGAAGTGATACGGTTCGAATTAGCAGATGCTTTCAAGTGGACTGCGACTCAACCATGGCGATTTACCGATCACCCAACTTGATCGTCACTTAAACCATACAACTTCGGCGGCTCTCGTGTTACGCTGTTCGCACTAGGGAGCCTACTCTTGGTGAACAATAGCTCCTTCGTTTGCACTGGCACACCAGGCGTACGAGGACGTCCGCGCTCCAAAAAACCGGACTAGTGCTTCGACACAATTTGATCTGGGATTGAGAGTCGCACAATTGTCCCAATTGTGGCAGCTTTGTGGCAGCTACGATTGGGACAATCGTGCGAAATTAAAGCAGTCACCCGAAAGTTAACTTGTGACGAAGCACTAGTGGAAGGTCCGGTTTTCGCCGCGGGAACCGGTGCTGGCGCTCTGCGGCTAATCCATAAACCCCACAACAGTGCAACATCAAAACTGCGCTGCCGGATTATTTTGGAGTACCAACCGTGCGGCGGGCGGGTCGCGGGTAGCCGATCTTTTCGAGTGCGATGTAAACTTCTTCGAGGGTCTTTTCGCCAAAGTTGGAAATGCTGAGCAATTCCTTCGGTGTGCTACGAAGTAGGTCGCGAACGGTGAAGATGCCACGTTCTTCAAGGCAATTGGTGGTGCGTACCGTCAAGCCAATCTCAGCCGTGCTTAATTCCAATCTTTCACGGAGCAAACGAGCGTGTTCTTCTGCCTGACTTAGTGGAATGCGAGTTTGTGACATGATAGGTCCTTCTGGGTCAAATCGCTAACTGGGATACGCTTCGGCTCGTTCCGAAGCCGCTGGGCAAAGAGTATAACGGTAGTAAGTAATCGAGCCTACTCCACTGTGTCCAGCATGGCAGTCAAACGCCCACGAAATCACTTTGCTAGCAACAAACGGTCGCAATGAGCACAACTGATTCGACTTTGATTCACGGATTGAACGCAACGCAGGTGGCGGCGGTCACCCACGTTGATGGCCCACTGCTAGTTTTGGCTGGGCCCGGTAGCGGGAAAACGCGAGTCATCACGCATCGCATCGCCTACTTGATCGAGCAGGGGATTAGTCCCACTTCGATACTGGGTTTGACGTTCACCAACAAAGCGGCTCAGGAAATGCGAAGTCGGCTGCAGCGATTGGTTGGCAACGATGACGTGTGGTTGGGTACGTTTCACAGTTTTTGTGTGAGAATTTTGCGACGTTACGCGCGGCTGGTGGGGCTACCCGATGGCTTTAGTATTTACGACGTACAAGATGCCGAAGCGGCGTTGAAGGAAGCCGTCGCTGAAGCAAAATTCGATATGTCGCACACCTCACTGGGCAAGTTAGCCAGCCGCATCAGCTACTTCAAGAACCGGTTGGTGACACCTGAGATCTTGCAAGCCGAAGCGCTTTCGAGCGACGAGCATTCAGTATCACAAGTTTATCCGTTCTATCAGAAGCGTTTGATCCAATGTGGTGCAGTGGATTTTGATGACATCCTAATGCACGTTGCCACTCTGCTGCGTTCGAGTCCCGATCTACGCCAGCAGCTGGACGCGAGATATCGCTATGTGATGGTCGACGAGTATCAGGATACAAACCTGGCACAGTACGTAATCGTCAGGCACTTGAGCATTGACTACCCCAACTTGGTTGCAACCGGAGATCCCGATCAATCCATTTACGGATGGCGCGGCGCAAACTTGAAAAATGTCTCCAATCTAGAACGAGATTATCAAGACTTGCGAGTCGTGAGGCTGGAGCAGAACTACCGCAGCACGCCAGAGATCCTGTCAGCGGCCGATTGTCTAATTCGCAACAATGAATTTCGCAAAGAGAAAGTGCTTGTCCCATCTCGGGAAAATGGCCGACCGGTTCGTCTGTGCATTTACCCAACCGCTCGACAGGAAGCGGAAGACGTAGCCGATCAGATCGCTGCCTATGTGAACGAAGGTGACTATAACTTGCGCGATGTGGCGATCCTTTATCGCACCAACGCACAATCCCGTTTGATTGAGCAGGCTCTACTGCGGCGACAGATGGCTTATCAGCTGATCGGTGGTTTCCGATTTTACTTGCGCAAAGAGATCAAAGACCTAGTCGCTTATTTGCTGTTGATCAATAACCCAGCGGACGATATCGCCCTGGTCCGAGCCATCAATGCTCCGCCACGAGGGATTGGCAAGAAGACGATTGAGACCTTGGCCGAGCTTGCGGCGCGACGACGTGTCTCGATGCTCGAAGCCTGCCGAATGGCCGTCCAGTCCAATAGCTTTGCGAAGCGGGCAAGTTCGGCTATTGCGGGTTTCCTTAAAATCTACGATCAGCTGTGTTCGCTGTCACGCGGTTCACTGCTGGAGTTGATTCAGGCCACAATCGATTTAACTCAATATCGTGATTTTCTGACCAAGTCGGCGGCCAGTGAAACTGATGCGCATGAGTTGTCGGTCAATTTGGATGAACTGTTGGCTGAAGCCAACGAACTGGACCAGGATGGCGAAGAAGAACGATCATCGCTCGAAGTATTCCTGGAGTATGCGGCTCTTCAATCTGATACGGATCGCCTTAAGACCGATAGTGATATGGTCACGGTAATGACGTTACATGCGGCCAAAGGACTCGAGTTTCCGATCGTCTTTGTGATTGCGCTCGAGGAGAACATTTTGCCGCATGCTCGCACTAAAGAGGATCCTCTTGCAATCGAAGAGGAACGTCGGCTGTTGTTTGTGGGCATTACGCGGGCGAAGGATCATTTGCAATTGAGCTGCGCCAAGAGTCGCGGGTTTGGCAATCAAGGTTCTGGGGTGCCCAGTTCCTTTCTGATGGAGTTGCCGCGAGCCGAAATGACGGTGCTGGACCACACCGAAAATATCGATGAATATTACCACAGTAGTTCTGGTTTCGGCGACGATGAATTCAGTCAAATTGAAGCGACGGATGGCTTCGATGAGGGCTCAATGGATTTTGACGATGCCTGTCAGTTACCCGCTGAGGAATTGAGGAATCGGCTAGCAAAACTTGGCAAGCGAGTTAAGCTAGGGTCCCAAGTCGCGGATGCTATGAGTGACTCATCGATCGGCCTGCGAAATTATGGGGCTTTTAAGCCCAACTGTGTCGTAACGCACGCTCAGTTCGGTAGCGGACGAATTACAGAAGCGAGCGGTAATGGGCCCAAACGAGCGGTTACTGTCGAGTTCTACTCAGATGGTTCACGTCGCACGTTCCGTTTGTCGCATGTGCAATTGACCCTTGAGCAAGAAGACTAGTGTTTCAAATGGCGGATCCCAAATCGAATAAGTACATCAAGGTCGCTCAACTGAAGACGATCGAGCGTTTTCGTGAGCGGTTGAACGAATTGGGTGTTACGCTGCCTTGCGATGAGAAGTTGCTGTCTGCAGAGCAGGGCTCGCCGCTGGCCCAGCCGATTCAACTCGGGACGAAGTTGGTTGGGAATCGATGGTGCATTCATCCGATGGAAGGTTGGGATGCAAACACGGACGGTACGCCCACTGACCTGACCATTCGTCGCTGGCAGCGGTTTGGTGAAAGTGGCGCCAAACTTATTTGGGGAGGCGAAGCAGCAGCAGTCCAGCCAGATGGCCGCGCCAACCCCAACCAAACTCTAGCGATTGAATCCAATGAAGCCGGTTTGCGCACCCTGTTAACCACTCTGCAAAACGCTCATCGCAATCACTGCGGCAGTACAGACGATTTGCTGGTTGGATTGCAGCTAACTCACTCAGGAAGATTTTGCAAACCCAACGATCACAAACGCTGGGAACCAAGGATCGCCTATCACCATCCTTTATTGGACGTGAAATTCAAGATCGATCCCAAGAACGATGCCGTTGTTTGGACAGATAGCGATTTGGAGCGATTGATCGACCGCTATGTTGCCGCTGCGAAGTTAGCACAGCGAGTCGGATTTGAGTTCGTGGACGTGAAGGCGTGTCACGGTTATTTGTTGCACGAGTTCTTGAGCGCACGTGTTCGCGCTGGAAAATTTGGCGGCGATCTAAGCGGCCGCTCATTGATTTTGCGCACCATTATCGAACGTGTGAAGCACGAATGCCCAGGACTTTTGATTGGTGTGCGGCTGAGCATTTTTGATGTTCTGCCTTATCAACAGTCCGCCGATGTTGGCAGTCCGATGTCTTGGCCGAAAGGGCAGGCCTACATCTATGGCTTTGGCAACAGCGCTCACGATCCGATGCAAATCGATTTAGAAGAGCCGCTGCAGTTGCTGAAGTGGCTGCGCGATTTGGGGGTAATGTCGGTCAACCTTTCATGCGGCAGCCCTTATTACAATCCACACATTCAACGGCCAGCTATTTTTCCACCCAGCGATGGGTACCAGCCGCCTGAAGATCCACTGGTAGGTGTTGCACGACAAATCCAAACCGTGGCTGAGATCAAAAAGCAGATTCCGGATCTACCACTGGTCGGCACAGGCTACACGTATTTGCAAGATTACCTGCCGCTAGTTGCGCAAGCCGCGGTGCGTGAAGGATTGGTCGATATCGTTGGACTTGGGCGTATGGTCTTGTCCTATCCTCGGATGCCAGCTGATTCGCTTGCCGGAAAACTACCCGAGCGCAAACTGGTCTGTCGAACGTTCAGCGAATGCACCACGGCGCCGCGCAATGGGATGGTCAGCGGCTGTTATCCGTTGGACGAGTTTTACAAACAGCGTCCCGAGCGCGCCGCATTGGCTGAATTGAAAGTTTAGCAAACTATTCAAACATGCAGCCTGACCCGCATTGAGGGCGGCCACAGGTCGGTGGCGCCGACGTGGTTGGCAAGCTAGAGCCGTGCATGTTTGGAGCGGCGGTCACGCTTAGTAACTTCTCCATTTTCTTCGAACCGCAGGCGGGACACTCGGGCTGCTCTGATCCTCGCACGAGGACTTCGGATTCGCGTTTGCATTCCTTACATTGGTATTCGTACAGTGGCATGATTCTTTTAAGTGGCTAGAGTCACAAAACTTTGTCGCTGGTTAATTGCATATCCTTAAATCGATGATAACCAATGTCCCAATCAAGTACAGCCTGGAAACAGTTGGCGGAGCGATTTCTAAGCGTTGCTCAAATCCGTGAGGTAGATCGCGTGGCGGTCGAGCGTTATCACATGAACTCGCTTGTGTTGATGGAGAATGCGGCGCTAGGCTGCACGCGGTGGCTCGAAGCTCGCTTTCCTGACGGCGGCGTGGCGGTCGTCTTGTGTGGGCGTGGCAATAACGGTGGCGATGGCCTCGCAATTGCCCGGCACTTGCGTGTACTCGGGTGGACGTGCCGTGTCGCACTAACGGGCCCGCTAGAAAAAATGTCGGCGGACGGGCGAGCCAATCTTGAAATCCTAATGGCTGGCGGCGGCCGAGACCTAATCGTTTGGGACGATTCTCAGCCGGATTACACCAACATCTCAACAGTGACCGACTGGATCGGCTCAGCCAACTTAATCCTAGATGCGATGCTGGGCACGGGAGCTACCGGCGAGCCCAAATCGCCACTCAGTCGCTGGATCGAGTTAGCGAACCGCTCCAGAGCTCAACGCGTTGCGATTGATATTCCTACCGGCTGGGACGCAACAACTGGCCAAGTCAGTGAGTGCACATTCAAAGCCGATGCGACGTTAACCTTCGTCGCTCGTAAACCTGCGATGGCTACGCCTGCCGCAGCACAGCTCCTCGGAGAGATTGTCGTGTTACCGATCGGAATCCCAAAGGAGCTGATTGAAGAACTGCTTGCAGTAACCGATTAGAACCGACCGCGAGGTGCATAGTAGTGATGCGAGTGTCCATGACCGTAGGCTGGTACTGGACGATAGTAGGTCTCAGTGATCACTGGCGAGCTGTAGTAGACGGGTTGCTCGCGAACGATCACGGTCGATGGTTGTGTGACGATTTGCTGAGGAGGGTAGGGGGCTGCAACTTGAGTTGCCAGCGGAGCGGATTGCATCGCGCTGATCACGTAATCGCTTACGCCTTGTTGATGCATGGCGATGATATCGGAAACTTCTGGGCGACGTTGAACACCCTTGGTATTCACATGATTGACAATCAATTGTTCGCTAAGTCCAGTTCGCGACATCGAAATCACGTCGCTGGTTGTGACCCCGGAAGCCATGATAACCTGCTGTTGAGCGTAGCGACCGCGGTTGTAGGCCTGCTGTTGGTTATAGCGTTCTTGAGCGATGCGATTGTCTTGACTGCGACCGATTAGGCCGCCAGCAATTGCACCGACTGCGCCACCGATCAGAGCACCCTCAGGTGTCTCATCATTTTGATGACCAATGATACCACCGATGACTGCACCGGTAGCACCACCCACGACTGCACCTTGCCCAGTTCGGGTCTGCCCCAAGACGGAAGGGACTAGAACGGTTGGGAAAATTGTGACGCAAAGAGTAACCGACAGGGCTGTTCTTAACATGCTTCTGGTGCTCGCAGGTAATGGTCAGTTTGGCGTTTAAGAGCAGTGCAAAACGCAAGCTTGCGCCGAATTGGACACCGCTTCTTTAATCGACATACCAAGTTGTCCAACTGAAGTAAACAGAAACCAGTCGTTAAGAAGTCCCAAGCAGGGCAGGGGGGTGGAATGCGTGCATTGCCCAACAAGTCGATTGATAGCGAAAGAGGATAGGCGAGCTCTGTCAACATTAGATTTTGGGGTGTTGAGCATTTTCGATTCCCTCGATTCAATGAGTAGCGGAAGCCGTCAAGGCTTTCGGAAGGACACCGCGGTACTCTCGATGTGCTTGAGGGCGAATGAATAACTGCGGCACGGTTTGTGAGCGGCGACGCTAGCGGCTTGTTGATTTAGTGAGCCGACGGCGCTAGCTAGCGGCTTGTTGATTTAATCAACCGTACCGCGTTAGCGGCGGTTGCCAGAGCAAAAACCGGGGCTAACGCCCGCTAACGCCCATCGGTTAATTGTTATCATTTTGCATTGACATTAAATCAACAGCCCACTAGCCGCGGGTGACCGAAGGAGCAATCGTTCATCGTCAATAAACCTGCCGATGCAGATTATCTTCCAGTTCAACTTGCATTGGAACGAGCCCAATTCATGCACGCGCCAAACTTCGAGATCCGCGGCTAGCGCCGTCGGCTCACTAAATCAACAGGCCGCTAGCGCCGACGGCTCACAAACTCACTCGCCTCAGTACTCTCGAAATGCTTGACGCATTCCGCTACCCAAAAATCTAATGTG
>JANRMD010000035.1:0-6591 GCA_033761895.1 Pirellulaceae bacterium
CCGCGTCTCAAGTTAGTGAGAAACCGAACGATCCGCAGAGTAAATCTGCGGGATTAACCGATGGGCGTTAGCCCCGGTTTTTGCTCTGGTAACCGCCGCTAACCCTTCAAGCATTCGAAAGTAATGCGGTGGCCGTCGAAATGCTTGAGGATTATTGCGCCATTGGCATTGCGAGCCAAGACAGTGCACTCGAGGCCAAATGATTAGTGTTTAATGCAAATTGCCAAATGCAAAACGCAAACGGTTGAATCGGCCGCGATAGCGTGTTCATTTTGCATTTTCAGTTTTGCATTAATCATTGCTCATTCGAGACAGCGATTGCTCGAAGCATGCCCCAAGGCTAGGCGATCACTGAGCCGACGGCTCTAGTTAGTTTTGATGTTGCGCTATTGGCTGCTTTGAAGCGATCCGGATGACGTTTTGCTTGGCTTTTCATAACCCGAAGCGTTAGCGAGGGACCTCTTCTGTACCGTCATGCCGACCCCGTAACTCGGTCCCTCGCTAACGTTTCGGGTTGTGAAAGCCCGAAACGCGCAACATCAAAAGGCGCGAGTGTCGCGAAATGTAAGTTCTACGCCATGCTAAAAAGTGGGGCAGCGGGCGGGGACGCCCGCGCTCCGTGAGGACCAGATTATTGAATCATAGCGGACTACAGGTGGCGCACCCGAACACGCCTCCGTTTGCGTACAAAGTATGGTGACTTTTGGAACTCACCTGGATTTTCTTGCGGAGGGACATCCGGTATTCCGGAGCGCGGGCGTCCTCGCCCGCTTGCGGCAAAACTGCGGTATAGAACTTACGATTCGCGACACTAGCCAATTGTTGCTGGGTGGCGATGAATGCAACTTGTATATTTTGCCCTGGCCAGCGATAATAGAATCTCCCGCCTGACCACATTAACTCGCCTCCGGTCGACCCAGAATGACTATATGCTCACCATCGCTAGCCGTGCTGCAACGGACGCTAGTGATCGCTTTCGTTGCAGGTTCTTGCACAGTCGTGCGAGCCGCCGAGCCACCAGCTGATTCTGTCGAATTTTATCAGCAAAAAGTGGAACCCTTGCTCAAGAAGGCCTGCTACGAATGCCACTCACATGCAGCGGGCGAAGCCAGTGGAAAGCTGATGGTGGATTCACTAACGGCCATGACCGACGGTGGCACGCGCGGAACTGCACTTCTAGCGGGTCAACCTGAGGCGAGCTTGATCCTGAAGGCCGTTTCCTACTCGGACCCTGAATTGCAAATGCCGCCCGATGGGCAGTTGCCGGCCGAGCAGATCGAAATCTTGCGCAGCTGGATTGCAGCAGGCGCTGTGGCGCCCAAATCGGATGCGCCCAATCCAACTGAGAAAAAGATGTCGCCGGAAGCGATTGCGGCCTCGCATTGGGCTTACCAGCCTCCGCGGGATTATTCGCAAGCTTTTCAAGGCGCTGACGCAGCCGCCATCAACGCGCCCGCGCGGACGATCATCGATACCATCGTGCAAGCAAAACTGGCTACGGTTGGATTGCAGTTGTCAGCACCAGCCGATCGAGCAACTTTGCTGCGTCGGTTGCACTACGATTTGACCGGTTTGCCACCGAGCCCCGAAGAGCTTGAGAGTTTTTCCTCGGATCCGCGTGGGGACCACGAATTGCTGGAAGCCACCGTCGACCGACTGCTGACTTCACCGCACTTTGGCGAACGCTGGGCTCGGTACTGGATGGACGTTTCACGTTATGCGGATACAAAAGGTTACGTGTTCACGGAGGATCGACAGTATCCGGAAGCCTATCGCTATCGTGATTGGTTGGTGGATGCGTTCAACAGCGACATGCCCTACAACGAATTCGTTCGCAAGCAACTGGCTGCGGACATCGATCCCACTGCGACTGAGAAGGACCTTCCAGCGCTAGGGTTCCTAACGCTCGGCCGCCGTTTCCTGAACAACAAACAAGACATTATCGATGATCGCTTGGATGTGGTCTCACGTGGGTTGATGGGGATGACGTTGGCTTGTGCGCGTTGCCACGATCACAAGTATGACCCTGTCTCGCAAGCCGATTACTACGCGCTGTACGGCGTGTTCCTGAACACCGACGAACCCGGTGGTGATCCCTTCCCGCATCGATTGGTCGATTCCAAAGAAGATCGCAAGTCACACATTCTGCTGCGTGGCAGTCCAGGAAACCTGGGTGCCGAAGTGCCGCGTCGATTCGTGAGTTTTCTCGCGCCACAAGCGACTCCCTTCGACGCGCCCGGAAGTGGCCGAATCCAATTGGCGGCCAAAATCGTTGAACCACAAAATCCCTTGACCGCGCGCGTCATGGCCAATCGGATCTGGATGCGGTTGATGGGAACTTCGTTGGTCGAAAGCCCCAGCGACTTCGGAACTCGCTGCCCAGCACCGGCGCAACAAGCCTTGTTGGACCAAATGGCCTTGGACTTGATCCGTGGCGGTTGGAGCATCAAGCGCTTGGTCAGGACGATAACTGTTTCGCAAGTTTACCAACAACGTAGTCTGCATCGCGAAGACGCAGCCCAAGTTGATCCAACGAACGCACTGTACTGGCGAGCCAATCGTCGACGCCGGGATTTCGAATCGCTACGCGACTCGCTGCTGAGCGTCACCGGACAACTCGACAGTGCAGTGTATGGCAAGTCGGAAAAGATTACCGAACGCCCCTTTCCGCGTCGTCGCACGGTGTATGCCTATATCGATCGCCAGAACCTGCCGAACCTATTTCGCAGCTTTGATTTCGCCAGCCCCGATGCTCATAACCCGGCCCGGCCTTACACTAGCGTGCCACAGCAAAGTTTGTTTTTGCTGAACAGTGACTTCGTGGCCGAGTTGGCTACGGAACTTGGCAGTAGCGCCCGCCGCGCAGCCGCTGACCCGAATGCAGTCAACAGTGCGGTCAATCAGCTTTACCGTCAGGTGCTCGGTCGCCTGCCCAGCGATGATGAACGCCAGTTGATGGTAGAGTTTGTCAGCACTTCCAATGCCGCAGAACAAACAAGTGCACCTGAGTCACTGGAGCGATGGATTTACGGTTATGGCAGTTTTGATGCAACAGCCAAGACACTAGCCAACTTCCAACGTTTGCCGAAGTTCACTGGAGGTGCGTGGCAAGGGGGCGATGCATTGCCGGACCCTAACTTGGGCTGGTCGACGTTAAATGCGGCAGGTGGCCATCCAGGTAACGATGCGAACTTTGCGGTGACCAAACGCTGGATCGCCCCTCGCAATGGCAAGCTGCGCATCAGCGGAAAACTGCAACACAAACAAGATGCGGGCGACGGAGTGCGAGCCACAATCCTGGTCGATGGCGGCAACTCAATCGGCCAATGGACCGCAAGGAATTCTGAAGCCAAGACGAATTGCGAATTGATCCTAATTATGGCCGGCCAGAAGATTGACTTTGTTACCGATTGTATCGCTGACCCCAACAGCGACAGTTTTGCATGGCGGATTCGCTTACGTTATGAAGATGGTGGTCGGGAAGAATTTGAAGCGGAGCGGCAGTTCCCTCAACCACCCCACGTACCGCTCGACCGCTGGCAGCAGTTGGCTCAAGCTCTACTCGCATCGAACGAATTCGCCTTTGTGGATTGATGCACAGCTAAAGAATCTCTAACAACCGCTTGGATAACTCCTATGCATCGAACGCCCTCAAGTGAAAACCTCTCGCGCCGCGAACTGCTTAGCCGCAGTGGTATGGGCTTTGGTGCGCTAGCGTTGCAGCATCTCCTGGGCGAGTCAGCTCGGGGGGAAACGGGTGCGTCAGGAGTCAACCCGCTGCTGCCGAAGCTGCCACACTTTGCCGCGAAAGCCAAACGTGTGATCCATATCTTTGCGAACGGTGGTCCGAGCCATGTGGATACCTTCGACCCCAAACCGTCGATCCTAAAGTACGCTGGTCAACCGCTGCCGGGGGAAACACCCCGAACCGAACGAAAGACCGGTGCGCTTTACCCCTCGCCATTTAAGTTCAAAAAGTACGGCGAAAGCGGGCTGGAAGTCAGCGAGTTGTTTGAGAATGTGGCCAAGCACGCAGATGATTTGTGCGTCGTGCGATCGATGTACGCCGATGTTCCCAACCACGAGCCGTCGCTGTTGCTGATGAACTGCGGCGAGGCCAGGCAGGTCCGCCCGAGCATGGGTTCGTGGTTAACTTATGGACTGGGCACCGACAATCAGAACTTGCCAGCCTTCATTGCAATGTGTCCGGGTGGTTACCCGATTCAGGAGTCCCAGAATTGGCAAGCCGGTTTCTTGCCAGGCATTTTTCAAGGCACCTACATCGACACTAAACACGAAACGATCGACAAGTTAATCGAGTACATTGAGAATACGCGGGTAACACGCGGCGAGCAGCGCCAACAACTCGATTTGCTCCAAGCCTTGAATCGCCGCCATCAGCAGGCTCGCGATACTGACCCTCAACTGGAGGCTCGAATTCAATCCTACGAGTTGGCATATCGAATGCAATCCGAGGCGGCAGAGGTGTTTGATGTCTCGCGCGAGCCGCAATATGTGCTGGATGCTTATGGCCCTGGTGTGCAAGCACGACAGTTGCTGATTGCGCGGCGTTTGATTGAACATGGGGTGCGCTATGTCCAAGTCTGGCATGGTGAAGGTCAACCTTGGGACAATCATGACGATATTGAAGTCAATCATCGGCGGTTGGCCAAGCAATGCGATCAAGCCATCGCGGCCTTATTGACCGACCTTAAGGACCACGGCTTGTTGGAGGAAACGCTGGTGGTGTGGGGCGGCGAGTTTGGGCGGACACCAACGGTGGAGCTACCCAAAGAAGGCGCTAATGCTGGAAAAATCAACGGCCGTGACCATAACCACTGGGGCTTTACGATGTGGATGGCCGGCGGCGGAGTGCGCGGTGGTTATGTGCATGGGGCCACCGATGAGTTTGGATTTAAGGCGGTTGAGAATCGCGTTCATGTGCATGACCTGCACGCGACAATGCTCAAGCTGCTGGGCTTTGACCATGAGAAATTCACTTACCGTTGGGCTGGCCGCGATTTCCGCTTGACCGATATCCACGGTCGCATAATCAACGATCTGATTGCGTAGCAGTTCGTAGCTTGGGACCATTTGTCGAAGCCTGCGAACCGGTGCGGGCGCTCCGCCTACCATGGGGGCGTTCCGCCTACCACCGGCTATCGCTGATTCCGCTCGGGATATGTTCCAACAGGCAATAAGCACAATATCCGCGACGAATGTCATTTGACATTTCAAAATTATCGTTTTTCGCTACCCAAAGGTCGTAGGCAGCAACACCGTTCAAACAGGTCGCACCTTGCAGCCTTGTACTCAGTCTGCCGTACATTGCGATACGAGAATACGCCTTCAGCAACATTCAAAGAACTTAAATAGACGCTCTTCAGTAACCTGCAGATTCGATGGGACCTTCCGCCGCCCTAAATTCATTGCGGTCATTTTTCTGAAATTAACTTCTTTAAGCAACCAGATATTCGACGAGTTGTGGAAACCATCCTGGAGGCGGCTTGATCCTACCGGGGCTGAACGTTCTTCCCCACGATCACACCCTGTTGAATTGCTATCAAATCTCAAAATTCAGATCTCCTTATCCACTTCGATCCCGACCGCGATAAGTACCTATCCACGTTTGGGTGCTCCAAAACGAAACTTGCGATAAGTCAAGCGAACCGCGATAAGTCCCGTGGATAAGTCGCCTGATCCGGCGATAATAAACTTGACAATCCGGCGATAAGTCCGAAAATGCACTTATCGAAATCCCCAATCTGGGATAAGAACAAGTTCGTCCACTGATGCGGTTCACAATGAAAGCTCTGGCATTCCTTATTATCGCAATGACAATGATCGGCTGCGCTCAGACTGCGGACAGCACGGCGGTTTTTGAGCGTGCATCACTTGACGGTGAAGAACTCGCCTCGCTACTGAATATGAACTGCGCAAAATATACGTATCGTGGCCCAAAGAAGTGGTGCTATTGGCGCATTTCGGCTACGCACTATGGTCCGGATGACAGCCTAATTGATCGCACTGAACTTGGTGGCGGCGGCTGTGAACTGGTAACCGGATCGCGATTTTACTGTTCCATACCGGTGTTCGATGGCGGCAACGCGGCGGTTCGATTTTTCGGAATGTCGACAAACACCGAGATTGGTCCGTTGCTGCCCAAACGCGTTACGAGTTCGAGCTACGCATGGAATTCCAAAGTTCCCATTCGTGATAAGGCGCCTATTGTTCTGGCCGTTTTCGCAGTTGACACGAAACACTCACTTACGTGGCCCAACGAAAAAGTCCCGAACGGTTTAGGGGGGAATGTGGTTGCCATCACTTTAGAAATCAAAGAAGCGCAACCGGGAAGCAGTGTCAAATGGGACGAACAATGAAATGCACGCGAGTTGCGGATCGCGCGTTTCCTGATGGTAAGTCACTTGGCCGCAACCGCGTGATTTTAGTCGTTCGTGCTGCTACCAATGTTCGCCCGGAGCTATCAGAAACCGCAGCAACTGTGTGATTGTTTGCGTCAGCAGAGTTTCCACCGGGCTTGTCCCGGTGGTATGTCAACTGACGCGCTAAACGCGTTGCGGATCGCATGGA
>JANRMD010000036.1:0-7837 GCA_033761895.1 Pirellulaceae bacterium
GCGAAGGTTTCTAAGACGTCGCCTGGCTGAAGAGGCATGTAGTTTTTCTTGGCAGTACGTCCGAGGCAGCGTTCAAGCACTTCGATGAAGTGAGCCAGTTCGACGGGTTGGTTGTTACCAATGTTGTAGACGCGATAGGGACACTGACCACTGCCGGGATCGGGATGCGAACTATCCCAATCCTCGTTGGGTGCAGGTATGACATCCACCAAGCGCACCAATGCCTCGACAATATCGTCGACGAATGTAAAGTCACGACGCATCTTGCCGTGATTGAAGACATCAATTGCGCGGTCCTCTGTAATTGCCTTGGTGAATAAATACATGGCCATATCGGGGCGTCCCCAGGGGCCGTAAACCGTAAAGAAACGCAGGCCAGTGGTTGGCAGTTTGTAGAGATGGCTGTAGGTATGGGCCATCAGTTCATTGGCTTTTTTTGTCGCCGCGTAGAGGCTCACGGGGTGGTCAACGTTGTGATGAACGGAGAACGGTTGAATCTTGTTGGTGCCATAAACACTGCTGCTACTGGCGTACATCAAGTGTCCGACGCCGTTATGCCTGCAACCTTCGAGGACATTGCAGAAGCCAACCAGATTGCTTTGGATGTATGCGTCGGGATTGGTCAGCGAATACCTTACACCAGCTTGAGCCGCCAGATGCGCGACCCGTTCGAACTTATGTTCGGCGAAGAGCTGCTTCATGGCAGCACCGTCGGCTAAGTCAGCTTCAACGAAGTGAAATCCGTTCAGAGGCAGAAGCTGTTTCAGCCGATCGCGTTTCAGTTGAACACTGTAGTAGTCGTTTAGGTTATCGATCCCAACGACTTGTTCGCCGCGCGCCAGCAATGATTTTGCAAGATGATATCCGATGAATCCTGCCGCACCCGTAACCAAGATCTTACGCACTGAAGCAACTTTCTACTTTGCAGAATTAGACCATTTCACTCGCTTGCAACACACACACCTGCACAGTCAGATCGTGTTCCAGCGAATAATCGTATTCCAGTTCACCACGAATTGCTGCCGCAAAATCTATCAGATCACCGTCGTATCGCCCACCCGACTTGGGCAACTCAACCACTTGAGGACCTTTGCGAAATCCGCCTTGGGGGCGATCTAAAGTCAGTGTCAGGTGCGGTGGCTCCAGCGGCTCGATCTCAATTGTGCCTTGGGTTCCGCAAACGCAGAATTGCCGCCGGCGACCACCTTCCACTTCCAGCACGCTGCTGCGAACTGTGGCGGTCGCTTTCGGATACTGAAACACGGCCAAACAATTGTCGTTTAGCTGGTCTAAATCGGGGTAAGTGTTGCGATTTAATGCGGTGACTTGCGTCGGTTTGCCAAGCAGCTTGACCACTGCGTCGATTAGATGACAACCAAGTTCGAACATGGAACCGCCCCGGTACTTAGCCAACTCGGCCCGCTCATGTGGCGCAATCTGCTTACTAATGACACCATGAATTTCGAAAATTTCGCCCAGCCAACCCTGTTTCACAGCTTGAATCAGAAACTTGAAAGCTGGATTGCTGCGAAACATGTAGCCCATCTGGATCAGGCAATGCTGTTCTGCAGCCAGTTTTGTGATCTTTTCGAAATCCTTGAGCGAGGCGCCGGCTGGTTTATCCAAGTGAATGTGCATGCCCGCCGCCAAACATCGCTCAGCGGTCGAGAGCAATTGATCGATTTCAGTTTCAACCAATACCAGTTGCAGTCCTGGTCGATTCAACAACTGCTCCGTCGTCAACCACTGTAGACCTCGAAAAGCTTCCGTCTGCTGGACCTTCTCTCGCTGTTTCGAATCCGATTCAACGATTCCAACTACTTCAAAATGATCGCTCAGCTTACGAACTGTCTGCAGTTTACCGACCGCGTGGGCGTGCTTGGTTCCTATCTGCCCAACTCGGATCTTCTGTCGCGGCCGCTGGCTTTGTTGAGCTACGAGGTGAGTTGATAAAGAACCCAAGACCAACGGCATCAGAGTAGCAGTGCTGTTGAAGCGGCGGCGCGTGATCAAGTGCATGGACGGATCCTCAAGGATGTAGCTGTGACATAAAAGAGTGGGCGTAAGTTCGAGAGAGCATGGTGAGTCCCTAAAGCATTTCTAGGTCCTTGGGAGCGGAATGCGTCAAGCATTTCGAGAGTGCCACCCAAAAGCCTTGACGGCTTCCGCTACCAATAATCAACAAGCCGTCGAGGCTTTTGGGGGGCGCAGGGCCGGTGATCTCGAAATGCTTGACGCATTCCGCTACCCAATAATCTAAAGAGAACAGAATTCTAGTTTTTCTTTTTATTGTTGCTGTCCTTTTGATCAGCCGCTTGTGCCTGCTGGAGCTTCTTATTGGCGTTAGCCAGGTCTCCCTGAGCGTGGGCAACTTTGGTGTTCAACGCAGCAAGAGATTTACGTTTGCGATTGAGTTCTCTCTCAATTCCTTCCACAGCGCTTCGACCGGACTTAACCTCGGGATCGGCATCAATTTTGGATGTGTCGAGCTTGCGACGTAAGTCAGCGATTACATCCAGCGCGGCATGATAGTCGAGCTTCAGTTGCTTGAGCTTAGGATCCGCATCGACTGCCGCGGACTCCATTGCCGCTGGGACAGCGATTAACTTCTCGAGTTCCGCCAACTGTGGTTCGAGTTCGCTGTCGGTCCGCGATTCGTCAGCCAGCAACTGTTCACGAATCGCTTTCGCATCGTTGGCTTTTTGGGTAGCGGTCAACCATTTTTGAGACTTATGCAACTCATCCACAATTGGTTTGGTGAGTGAATCGATTTGGTCACGGATACCTCGCATTTTGCGAATTGCATCAGGCAAGCCACTGTTTTCGGCCAGTCGTTCTTCAGCGGCTTCGCGAGCTTGGCTGTATTTTAATTGCGTAGAGCGTAGTGAGGCCTCAGTCTGTCGCAGGTCGGCGCTGTGCAAGCGAAAATCTCTTATAGCCATCGCTAGTTCCCGCTGTGCTCTTTGTAAATCGTCTTTCGCATTTTGAACACGTTCGTTCTCCCGTTTTTCATCCCGGCGATCCGCTTTGCTTTGCGCATGCGTCTCACCAGGAAGAAAAAAGGCTGCCAAGGCCCAAAAGGCTAGCGTTCGTAGCATCTGAGAAATCCCCAAAGATCCATTATCATCGCAGTTGAAATCTGTCACTTGCCCAATTTAACCCAAGGTGGAACCGATTGGACTGGTGCCGGAGCCAATTCGCTTGCTAACTTCCCCACTAAACCACGAACCTTGGGATTTGCCGTGCGCGAATTGCTATCAAAAATTAAGTCCTCGGTTGAGCCATCTCCGGATCGCCCGGTAGATCGTTGGTCGCTCATCGGACTTGTGCAGAAGGGTAGCGCATACGGAAGCGAAATCTGTAGTTCCTTGTTGGCTGCGTATCGACGCTGGCAAGCGGACGACGGCAGCGCTATGGCGGCTTGCGTGGCGTATTATCTGGCACTTTCACTGTTCCCGATGTTGTTGCTGTTGATAGCGGGGGTAGGGCTGGTCATGCGTTTCACGCGTTTGGGGCATGACGCTGAAGTTCAAATTCTCAGTATAGTTGCGGAGCACTGTTCGACGACGCTTGAATCCCAAGTGCGTGAAGTCTTGGCTCAGCTGCGAGATCATTCAGTTGTGGGTGGGCCCTTTGGTCTGGCAACGGCAACACTTGCGGCGATCGGGGTGTTCTATCAGTTTGAAAGGGCGTTCGACAAGATCTGGCGCATTCCTGCTCCCGCCAAGAGCGACTGGAAGGAGACCGTCCGCCGACTTGTGATGAGACGCTGTATGGCCTTCACACTTTTTACAGGTGTCGGTTGTGCAATTGTCTGTACATTGGCAGCGAACGTAGCCCTAGGAACCTTGCGGCAATGGATGTCTCATCTTCATCTACCAGGCACAATTGCCATTACCCTGGTCGATGCTACTGCGACGATGTTGCTTAACGCAGTCGCTTTCGGCGTATTGTATCGTTGGTTACCAAAGCGCAGGCCACTGTGGAGTGACGCATTTCGCGGTGGGTTGCTAGTTTCAGTGATCTGGGAAGTTGGGCGTCAGTTTTTGGGCGCGTTCTTGATCGGAGTGAAGTACACCACCGCTTATGGTGCGATCGGTTCCTTTATCGCACTATTGTTGTGGTTTTACTGGGGCGTGACCATTCTCTTTTTTGGCGCTGAATATGTGAAGGTTCTTTCGCGAAAGCACCAACGCCCACTGCGCATGTTCCAGCCGGGTGGAATAAATGATGCCAACCCAAGCCATCGAGATGAGGGGCAGATACCAACTATTCGCTCAGTAGCGTTTACTCAGCGAGCGAAATTGACAAAAACGATTCCACGTCGTATCGCAGCTTAGCCCTTGCCCTTGCCTTGCGTTGACCGGCATCTTTTGAGGCCCTAAAATTTCGAAATACTCTGAAACTTGTCGCCTGTTAATTTAAGTTTGAAAATGTGAGAGCTGCAAAGCCAACAGAAAACGCTAGACTGTTTCGCTGTAGTTGAGTTCTCAAGTGCCAGATTCTCAATTGCCTAGATTCTCAAGTAAGTAGATTCTTGCGTGCTTGGAGTTTCGCTAGCCCAAGGCACGCCATGTGTTTTTGATGTTTTCGCAGTAGTCGGCCAAATGGATGGAGTCAGATGAAAATTGCAAAACGTCCTTTATCCATGGAATCGCTTGAAACGCGACGTCTGCTTGCCTTCGATCCAACTGCGCTCGAGCAAGAGATGTTGCAGTTGATCAATCGTTTCAGATCCGATCCCACTGGTGAATACAGTCGGTTGATCTCTTCGAATGTGCCCCTGCGATCTTTCGAAGCTGAAGTAACCTCGCAACTCGACTTCAGCAAAGTCGATGGCGCCATGTTGCGCAGTGAACTGAGTCGTCTAAGCCCATCTCCGCCGGTTGCCTGGAATGAAGTTGTTTACAATTTGGCAAAGACTCAGAATGGCACGATGATCACCAAGCAGAGTCAGGAGCATTTTCCGAATCTTGCCAATACGCTGAACAACATGGGAGTCCCGATTGAAGCTGGGACGGCACAAAATGCTTTCTTCAATACGGTAAACATCGGGCACACGCCGTTTTTTGTGCACGCCGCGTATGTCATTGACTGGGCGGCAGGAGCCCCCGACGCAGTAGGTGGTATGCAAAAGGATCGAGGCCATCGCGTTAACCTGATGAACGCACAGTTCAACCAGGTTGGTTCCGCGATCACTCCGACTTCCATTCTCGTCAATACGCAAATGTTCGCAAAGATAAGCAGCGCACAGAAATTGGCTGTAGGTGCGTTATTTGAAGACAAGAACAAGAGCGGCTGGTACGAAGCTGGGGAAGGCATAGGCGCCACCAAGATAGAATTCAAGAATCAAGCCAGCGGCGCAATCCTCACAACCAACTCGCTTACTGCCGGAGGTTATCAAGTCGTCCTTCCCGCCGGCACTTACTCCGTTACTGCTTCAGGAGGCAGTCTAAAGCATGCCGTTGTGATTCCAAGCTTGACCATTGGTACAAGCAACGTATGGCAAAACATAATCTACGACCCGACATCCATACCACCCGATGCGATGGAGCCCAACAACTCGCTGATCGTAGCCAGCAAGATTGGGGCTCAGGACCAAACCCTTAGCTCGCTCTCGATTCACGCGGCAGACACGGATTACTTTCAGTTCACTCCCGACGGTTCTGGACGAGCAACCTTCAATCTGCGATTTACCCAAGCTGACGGGAACTTGGATCTGCGTCTTCTGAATTCAGCATGCAGTGTGATTGCCAGTTCGATTACTAGTGGTTCGCCTGAAAGTGTCACTGCAAACGTGACTCGCGGGCAAACGTACTATGTGCAAGTATTCTCAAACGCAAACGCCACCAACGGGCAATATAGTTTGCAAATTGACTTGCCCCAGCCCGCCGCTCCCAGTGCGACTCTGGATCGAGGCATGACGGCTCGCGGGGCCGCTACCTTGCAGATGCGGATTATTGACAACGATCTTGACCCAGACGGATCGCCTTCAACCTTGACGCCCAGCCTTCTAACTACCGGCAGTGGCAGGTTCTCAATCAATAACGACAAAACCCTGTCGTACACTCCCGCTGCTGGATATGTGGGTGTCGATCGAGCAACCTATAGGGTGACGGACGATCAGGGGCTGAACTCGAACAGTGCGAATCTTGAGATCCAGGTTTTGGACTTTGCGTCCGCTCGGCCATGGAACAACACCCGTCGACCGCTGGATGTAAACGATGATAACGTCGTAAGCCCTGTCGACGCTTTGCTGGTGATTAATGCGATCAACCGTGGGTCGAGAACACTGCCTGCGTCACTAAGCACTTCAACGGGATTGTTCGGATTTGTGGATAGTAACAACGACGGATCATTGTCGCCTATCGACGCCTTGCTGGTGATCAATGAACTCAATCGGAACCGCGGCAGCAGTGGAGAGGGAGAGTCGCTGGCGACGCATGATATCGCGCTGCAGCAATTGGTAATCGACGAAGAGCCTATCGCTAGACGTGCGAAGCGGCGGTCGTGAGTGCCGCAGGCTGAAATCACGAAAATCCCAAGGACTAGGTGATTTCTTGGTAGCGGAAGCCGTCAAGGCTTTCGAAGGGTCTACTGTACTCTCGAAATGCTTGACGCATTCCGCTACGAACAACCGAAATAATGCTTGACGAGTTCGGGCACAAGATGAACCGAAATGCATGACGCATTCGGGTACCTGTTTGTGTTACATCAGCCCCAATTCGACCGACATCGACCCATTCTGGCTCTTGAATGGAATCATGGTGATGGCCATGTGGGAGTTGTAAGCGATGAAGTGCCCTGTTCCGGCGACAACCGTGGGCAAACCAAGCACAACGTCAGGCATACTGAGCCGTTCTTTTGCGTTTCCACCGATCATGTTGGCTAATTCTCCGACCAGGTCAACTACATCGCTATTGAGTGAATCGGGGCGTTCGCCGAGGAATCGTTCCGCTGCGGAAAACACCAAGTCTTGATCGAAGCTAACGACGACCGTTGCTCGGATCGCTCCGTTTAGGCTGATTATGCCGCTAATGTCGTGCCGTGGGGAAAATCCGTCGTAATTCGACAGAGCTCCGCGATCGAGGTTCAACCCGCACATGGTCGCAAACACGCTTTCGGTGCTTTCGATCAAGCAGCGATTGAGCGTTTCTTGAAGTGCACTTAAACCCTCAACCGCGGCGTGTTCGACGCGGATCGCGTTTGTGGCGGTCAGGCGTGCGTTGCGTTCAAGCACTTCATTCACAAGGTCCTCATTCACCGTACTCACGAGTATTCCTCTTTACAATCGGTTTAATGAATATTTGTCGCCAAGTATGCATCTGGCGGATACCGAGTGTAAGGGGCGTTACTCGATGATAGCAACTAGAAAATGAAATCCGCAGTCTTTATAGGCTCGCGCCCGAGTGAGCAGCTTATACAGCGACGTACTTTTCTAACTTATCACGTAGTTCTTCTTGCTCGAATGGCTTGCACAGATAGTCTGTTACCCCAGCTTGAATCGCTTGCAGCACACTCGCTTTTTCACCTTCGGTGGTGATCATGATAATAGGAACAGCCGACCCGGTCGCTCGAATTGCTTGAAGCAGTTCCAAACCCGA
Source organism: Pirellulaceae bacterium (assembly GCA_033761895.1). Taxonomy (GTDB): domain Bacteria; phylum Planctomycetota; class Planctomycetia; order Pirellulales; family Pirellulaceae; genus Aureliella. The sequence goes on from JANRMD010000036.1 coordinate 7,605, forward strand.
CATTTCAGGCATATTCCAGTCAGTCAGTACGATATCGATCGGCTCAGCCAAAAAAGCTGCCAAACCTTCCTTGCCATCAGCCGCTTCAACAATATCACTGACGCCACAAGCATTGAGCGAACGGATAATGATCTTCCGCATAATTCCGGAATCGTCAGCCACCAAAACTTTCATTGCTTGCCCCTATGTACAAAAACCAATAGCGTTATTTTCCAACTTGTACCCCGTGTCCA
>JANRMD010000037.1:0-12266 GCA_033761895.1 Pirellulaceae bacterium
ACGCCCATCGGTTAATCCCGCAGATTTACTGATTTACTCTGCGGATCGTTCGGTTTCTCACTAACTTGAGACGCGGTGACGAATGGCGACGAGGGCTGAGGTTGTTAGCAGACTACGCTTCGCCGAGTCGCAACATCCCGGCCAGCTGGTCCTCGAAATTCTTGACGCATTCCGCTACGAGATACCCCGAAATGCGTTTGGGTGGCACGCCCTGAGGCTCTGCGAAGGGCGTGGTTCCAGCGTAATTCGCCACCTTAACAAAACCCGCCATAAGTGGCTTGCAAGCACTAGTTATGGCGGATTATAGAATTTATAATCGGCCATAACTGGCATTCAGAATCTAGTTATGGCGAAGTATAGCTATGGTGCGTCAACGAGAAATCATCGGTCGAGTCCATGAGCGCAGCGTCCTAGACCAAGCCCTAAATTCTCCCCAGGCGGAGCTGATCGCAGTCTACGGGCGCAGGCGTGTTGGCAAAACCTACCTCATTCGCGAGCACTATCAGGGCAGCCTTTGCTTTGAAGCTAGCGGCCTCCATCAGGAACCGCTGGCACGCCAACTTGCGAACTTTGGCATGCAAATCCGCCAGTGGTTCCCCGATTTCCCCGTCGCAACCATTCCAACTTCTTGGCTAGAAGCCTTCGATTTGCTTCGAGCCATTTTGGAGAAGCTGCCCAAACGCAAGCGAAAGCAGGTACTTTTCCTGGATGAATTTCCATGGTTCGCGACACCTAAATCAGGCTTCCTGGCAGCCTTTGAGAACTTCTGGAATGTGTTTGCTTCCCGTCGTACCGACTTGGTTGTCGTGCTGTGCGGGTCCGCTGCCGCTTGGATGATCCGTCACGTCATTCAATCACGGGGTGGTCTACACAATCGCGTCACTCGCCGCATTCAACTCTTTCCGTTCCAGTTGCATGAAACACAAGCCTACCTGAAAAGACTCCGCGTTCACCTCGAACCGATCCAGGTAGCTACACTCTACATGGCTCTCGGCGGAGTCCCGCACTACCTAAACTTGGTGGAACCGGGACGGTCGGCGGCGCAGATTATCGAACAGGTTTGCTTGCGTGAAGGCGCACTTCTTCACGGTGAGTACGAGCAACTCTACGGTGCCCTGTTTACCAACCACAGTCTACATGAAGCGATCATGCTAGCCCTGGCGAGAAGCCAATCTGGACTGGTTCGAAATGAACTCCTTCAAAAGGCAAAGCTTGAGAGTGGCGGAAGTGTAACCCAAGCCTTGGACGAACTGATTGCCTCTGGATTTGTCATGGAGCAATTGCCATTTGACCGAAAGGAGCGTGATCGCATCTACCGTATCGCTGACGAGTTTTCTTACTTCTACTGGAATTGGATGGCCAAAAATCAATCGGGGCAAACCTGGGCTTCGCTTGCATCCAGTCGCAGGTTTATGTCTTGGTGCGGCTATGCCTTCGAATCACTGTGCCTCAAGCACATTCGCCCCATCAAGAGAAAGCTCGGCATCGAAGCCGTTGAGACCCGCGCCTTCGCTTGGCGATACCAACCACAAACCCCTGAGGAACAAGGGGCTCAAATCGACCTCGTCCTGCAACGTGCGGACTATACCACGCATCTGTGTGAGATGAAGTTCTCCTTTGAACCCTACAAAATCACGAAAGCCTATTCAAAAGAATTGCTCCAGAAAGAATCGGTCTATCGCGCTCGAACCAATACACGACACACTCTGTTTCTCACAATGATTACCGCTTCTGGACTGGCTCAGAACACCTACTCGCCACTCGTCCCATGTCAGGTTGAACTTGAAGATCTAATGAAATAACCCAATTTCCAACATCTATTGCAATCTAGATGATGGTGTTAATGTCGTACACTATTGTCGATAACAACTTGGACTAGATGGTTACTTTGAAAGGCAACGCCATGTTACGACTAGCTACTTTACTGTTCTCCCTGCTGCTACCTCCCGCTTCCACTTTCGCGCAACCGGTCGCAGGCGATGGCAAGCTCCGCATCATCTGCTTTGGGGCGCATCCCGACGACGCGGAGTACAAGAGCGGCGGGGCGGCGGCACAGTGGGCGAAGCTCGGCCATCACGTCAAATTGGTTTCCGTCACCAACGGAGATATCGGTCACTGGCAAATGGCCGGCGGCCCACTCGCCAAACGCCGTACTGCGGAATCGGCACTGGTGGCCAAGCGGCTTGGCGTTACCAGTCAAGTGCTTGACATTCACGACGGAGAACTCGAACCAACCCTCGAGAACCGCCGCACCATCACTCGCTTAATTCGCGAGTGGGACGCAGATATCGTGATTGCCCATCGACCTTGGGATTATCATCCTGACCATCGTTATGTCGGTGTGCTTGTGCAAGATGCGGCTTACATGGTGATGGTGCCCTTCTTCTGTCCGGACACTCCGCCACTGAAGAAGAACCCTGTGTTTCTCTACTCAAGCGACAGTTTCAAGAAACCCTATCCCTTTGTCGCGGATATTGCTGTCGCCATCGACGATGTGTTTGAACAGAAAGTCGACGCGCTTCTCGCACTTGAATCGCAAACATTCGAAGGCGGGGCGCTAGGCAGTGAGGAAGCCACCGCAGCCGCACCACCAGCATCGCAACCCGAATTGCGCCGCGCGTGGCTGCGAGAACGTTGGGAGAAACGTTCCAGCGGCGAAGCGGACCGCTATCGCGATTCGCTAACACGCTGGTACGGCGAAACCAAAGCCAAATCGATCAAGTACGCGGAAGCATTTGAAATCTGTGAATACGGCAAGCAACCTACTCCCGAAGAAATTCGCAAACTGTTTCCATTCTTGATCGATACCAGCAAGTAGCCATGTTGCGAGTCGCGAGTTTTCGTTCTATACCGCAGTGTAGGCACAAGCGGGCACGGGACGCCCACTCTCTCGACATCCCGCTCTCTCTCAACGCGACTCGGTAGGATCCCAAAACAACGACTTCAATAACTCCACATGTCGCGAACGGAAGGGAACGGGGGCCAGGGGCGGCGGAACGGCAGGCACAAGTTCTTGCGCAATCGCAGCCAGCAATTCTGCTATTCCAAGCGATTCTTTGGCACATGTACTAATCGCATCTGGGGGACACTCAGGTGGATTCGCTATTCCTCTCCTGAGATCAACTTTGTTCCATACAACCAGCGTTCGTTTCCTAGTTGTCGCAGCTCTCAACAACTCATGAGTCTCCGTCCAACCCACGGTCGCATCCACCACAAACAGAACTAAATCTGCCGCATCAACACGCTCTTTCGCGCGTCGGATCCCTTCACTCTCAATCTCGTCAGAGCTATCTCGCAATCCCGCCGTGTCCGTCAAAGCGACTGGCCATCCATCCACGGCCGTCAATGTCTCAATCCAATCACGCGTTGTTCCAGGTTCGCTATGCACAATCGCTCGTGAACTTCCTACGATCGCGTTCATCAGGCTGCTCTTGCCGGCGTTGGGAGGCCCCGCAAGCACCACTCGCCACGGCTCAATCAGATGCAATCCAAGCTCACTCCAATGCAGCAACTCTTCAACCTCCAAACGCACCGCAGTTGCACCTTGCGTACGCTGCCGTTCGCTAATGCGCGCTACAGCTTCACTCAGCGCTCCATTCAGTTGGTCCAGCAAGATCGCTGCGACCCGATCCGTGGTCGCTTTCTGAAGATCGACCGCTGCTTCACGTTTGATCTCGCAATCCACCTGCATCGGATAATCAGCGGCTGGGACAAGCTTGCAACCAGCTTGAACCAGGTCCTCCAAAATCATCTGGCACACCGCGTTGCCACCATGGCAATGAATCTCAACGGTTTGCGTCTCAGTCCGGCATACAACTACTTGCTCCGCTGCTTCGTCGCTGACTGGTGGATTCCATAAACCGTATCGCACACGGCCGATCGGAAACGCATCGCGAGTGGTAGGGTTTAGCCTTACTAAACGGGCGACGAATTCCTCGGCCTGTGTTCCATGCACAGCGATGGTGGCTATGGCTGACGGGATGGGCGGCGTTAGTCTTGAAACAACTGTCAAGGGGCTGGAAGGATCTTTCGCCGTGCTCATAATCCTTCCGCCGCACGCCGCAAGTTCAATAAAAACTCAGCCTGCTGCAATAGTTCGTCTTCGAACTCCAATCGAATCACGTCGTTGCGTTTGAGTTCCGCGATGGCATGTTCATGCTGGCTGATAATTTCCTTGGCGACTCGACTAACTTTGCGATGACTGAGCGTCGCGGTAAGAACGACCATACAATAAATGGCCAACGGCAACACCGACAGAACCACACTGGTAATCATCAACCCCGCCGAAGGATGCGGGAAATTTTCCAAATGCGTTTCGACACCACCGAGCGCATGCATCGACGCGGCGAAATACTCGCGATAGATGACCACAATCGGACCGGCCATAAAAATCCAAAACAGGATCGTACCTGCCAGCGCGAGCAACTGCACCCAAAGGTTCGCAGTCGCATTGGCTGCAATCGCGGAATCGAAAATTCGCTGCGAACGATTCTGCAACTCATCGATACCCGACAGACTCATGCCGCTTGACGCAGCACCCTCAATCCCTTTGGAACGTTCGTCTGGCGGTCGCAGTTTCATGACCGCGCGATGGAACTGATCACACAACGGCTTCAGTCGCTCTTCTACTTGGCGTTGAGTACGTTGTCGAATACCGTCTTGAATTTCAGCATTGAAATCTCGCGATTGACGTGCATTTTTCGCCCACGAAGCCAACGCACCAAACAAACTCGGAATGCTTCCCGCGAGCGCTAACATCACTCGGTCCCATGCGCCTTGAGTTAAATTCAAGGTCGACATCACCGTGCGGTAAGGAAACCAAAGCAGAGAAGTATCGCTGACCAATCTAGCGCGTAGCCGCATGCGCACGCCAGTCTCCAGCACAGAAGTGCTGCCAAGCAATGACTCAAGCACTCGGTCGGGCAGACTTTCAGTCTCAAGGTTCAAACGATCTACGGCCGCCGCCAACTGCGGTAACTCAGCACCGATCAGCTTAGCCACGTCGGTTCGAAGACGCTGTTGAGCCGATTGCAAGCGTGAGTCGCGTGCGCTCGAAAGACTCAACGTGCTCAACTCCAGCTCACTCAACCGATCGATCAGCTGTCCGACAAAAGCAGTCGATGCGAGCTCTTCCTTACCGGTGATTTCAAAGTCTGGTACCAGCACCTCAGCGACCAGCCGCGCGCTGGGAGCTCGCAGTTGCAGTTGATCACGCAGGGCTCGCAAATCGTTCCGCAATTGACCTGCCGCAACTGTCCCTTCCTGCAACTCCTCCGGTTCGACGGAACTGATCACTGGAATGCAAACCGCACCATCGATCCTGGCCGCAATCAGCAAATTCGAGGCGGCTCGCAACTGGTCTCGAGCAATCACCAGTAACTTAATGGGTGCTAGCGACAATGCATCGGAGGCAATTTCTGCAGCACGGTGATTGGTGTCGGTCACACCAGGTGTATCCAGCACGACATAGGGCTGCCCGATTTCCGCCATCTGATTCGCTGGGCATGGATAGTAGATCTCGCTGACCGCATCCAAACCGTCAGGGGCATGTGGTCCGATCCAAACCAAACGCGTCGTCGCATCTTGATTGAGGTCACCACTCCGCAGCAAACTTCGAATCTGCGGATCGCGAATCAACTGCCGCGCGACCCATGTCTTGCCTTGCCCTTTTGCACCAACGATCGCCAGGGTCAACGCATTGATACCACGTCCGGTTTGAATGTTGCGAACGTCTTTTTCGTAGCGCGCACAAGCTTCCGTAACTGCGTGCGTCAGAGGCCGATCGCCAAACACAATTCGCGTAGCTTCGGCGAGACGTTCCGAGAATGGACTGGGGATCATTAAATCTATTTTCAATTGGTTTCGCGTTTTCTAATCAAGTGCTCGCATTTAGCTTTAATAAAATCCCATCGATTATGCCAAAGTGCGCATCAAATGTCGCAAGAGTCAGCGAATGCTGAAGAGCTGTTGCCGCAATCCAAAGATCATTCTCCGGAATTGGCTTTCCTTTTCTCATCAGGGCCGCTTTGATAGATCCATAAATCTGCGATGTACCGGCATCACAAGGGAGTGAAGAAATGCAGTCCAAAAAACGGCCGATCTTTTCCAAATTCTGATTCACGTGAGTTGACTTGAAAGCGCCGTAATACAACTCACCAACAACGGTGGACGAAACGTAATAGGCGTCTGCGTCTGAGATATCCCGAATGGCTGGCTGGGACCCGTTTAGAATTGAAATAACGAAATTTGTATCCAACAGGTAGCTACCACTCATCGTAGTCAACCTTTTCACATCCCGACTTAACTGCGTCCATCAACTCTTTAGCATCTGCGTCGCTCAATGTACTCACGAATTGCCTCAAGGTGGAGCCTGACATTCCCGACTGAGAGGGCTTAAGCGAGCGAATAAACTGAAGCACCCGGCGCTGAGCTTCAGCGTTCAGCGAACTGAGCTCATTTAGAATTTCAGCAGAAAGTTCAGTGCTCATTGTGCTTTACTCGAATAGTGATGCCTGGAAGTCACTCATTAACCAGTCTAGTTTAACCGGTACCGCGCGGACAAGTGACCGCAAGAACTCTATCCCCAGTTCTGAACAGCCGCGCGCAATGATCGAAGGAATTCATCCGAGACTTTCCACTGAGGAATTGCGACTTGTTTTCCAGTACCAGCTTTCTCCGGCAAGTTGCATGTAAGCAACGGCCGCAGTTCACCGCCACAACTGGCGCGCGGGAGTTGATCTTCTGGTGGCCTTGGTACGTTCAAGCTATCACACACAATGGCAAACAAATCACTCAATTGTCGCCAAGGAGTTTCGCGATGAACGATCTTCAACGCTTCGCCCCCTCCCAGCGTCGGACTAAGCAACGCAGCAATTCCAGCAGCCGCCAATAACTCCTTCGCCGAAGCGAACACCAGTACCGCTGTTCCGCCACCATCGATCGGAACCAATACAGCAGCCAGCAATGGCCCCATCAGCAGCGCCAATGGCTGTGTGCCTTTCCAGAGTTTTTGTTTGAGCGGCATATTGTCCCAAATCTGCTTGCTCCAATCGTCCAACTCTTTGGGGTCGAGCAGCGATTTGTCTTCGGCTGCAAATCGCTTCATGGCCGCGTCGCAGCCCGCGACCAATTCATCGTCGTTCATGCGGCTGGTCGCGTCGTGATAGTCATGATGGCGAATCGACTCCGCCAAGCGTTGTGGCGTGACAACCTGAGCCCCTTCGCCGCGGCGAAAACTTTTCGCGAATTGCATCACCGAATTCGAGGCCGTTTGCAGAATTTTGAATCGCGACGCACTGTTCGAAACCGCTTGTTGAAACTGCCGAGCCGTTCGGTCGATGGTCATACTGAATCGCATCCACGCCGGCGCAGTGCGCTGCAAACTATCCGCCAGCTGGCCGACAATCGCCGGTGAAGCCTGCAGTCTCAAGCCAGTTGCGTGACCATCCGAATTCCGTTCCGCCATAAAGTCGTAACAGGCCTCCGCAATCGCTTTCCAAGCCGCAGCCAGTTGCCGCTTTCGAAGCCCTTCATTCGTAGCCAACCACTCGATCGACTCCGCTGCAGCCGCTTGTAATTGCAACGACAGACTCCGATGGCTTTCCTTCGCTAAACTACCGGCCTCCAAACGCGACGACAAATGAAACAGATAATCCCGATCCTCCAGCAACTTGCTCGGTACGGGCGTTTCGGCAGCCTGTTTCGAAATGTCCCAAAAAATCGGTTGGGGGTTCGCTAAGGATGTTATCAGGCCTGCCGGAGCGGATGGTATGCGATCATTCGTCAGCGAGCTGCGATAGTCGTAAGCGCCAAAGACGCTCGCAATCCCAAAGCGATCCACTAAATTGCGAGCCTCTGAATAGACCACATCCGGCGCGTAACGTGCCTTCAGTTTGTTGATCGCCAAGATCCTCGGTACACCTGGCATCGCATCGCGCAAGGTCGTCAACAGTTGCAATAAGCCATCGTCATGCAAGCTGCTAAGCTTACTTACGATCACGAATGCGGAACATAAACGACCGATCTTATTCAGCTGGCTTCGACGCGAGGCGGCCAACTCACCGCCACTTAGATCCGAAGTTGGGTTGTCCAAAAATCCTGTTTGAATATCTGGGCAATCGACCAACCCCAGCTTCAATCGATCAAGGCCTGCATCGCGCGCGATCAATGGCACTGAAATCGGATCGATCTCGCGGGCAACATTGGACACATCCCCACCAGCCATTAAGGAACCTGCGAATACTTGTCCGTTGTACTGCTGCTGTGCAACTTGAATGTCGTCCGACAGTTGTTCGGGCGGATGCCCAAAGACGCTGGTCATGAAGGTCACCAACGTACTCAGCAGTTGCGGATCGCTCCACCACACTTGCGGCATCCACACCACAAATCGATGCGTCCCTTGCTGATTCCCTACGCCACGGAGCACACGAGCGCGTCCAGCCTCACTCAGGTAGGTCGCCAGTAGAGAACTCTTTCCCGCATTGAGCAAGCCTGTAATTGCCACGACTGGGCAGTGGCTTACCTGCTCGAAGATCGTTAGTTGACCGAGCAAACCGTTCAGTTTCTCGTGCAGAAGCTTACCAGCTTGGTGCTGCTCAGGCGAACCTGCCACTGATTCCAGACCAACAGCATCGAAGACACTGATGGGCTTCGAATCAAGAGGAAACGTCTGTAGCACTCCGGCACCGCCTTCGCGAGCCGTTAGCAACATCGACAGTCGTTGCCAGCTCTCGAGGGCTCCACTTCGTTGCGACCCGCTCTTCGGGAGCCCGTTAATGAGCTGCTCAGCAGATTGCGATAAATTTTCACTCATGGAGCAGCTACTTTTTCGAACCGAACGCAAACAGTGGACCAACACTCATCTTAGTCGATAGGCACAATTGTCGCGATATACAGCATCCATTCCCGGTAACATCGTTAGTCTTCAATTGTCGCGATGCGAAGCTGGGTATTGGCCGATTGAAACACGCGGAAGTGGCCAAATCCATCTGACAAACCGAGTTTTGGCCACTTCAAAACCAAAGCAGAAGTGCGGCTTCGAGGCCCCACTAAGCCACGAACTCTTCCGTTGAATCGCTCGATGGACGAGCTAGTTGACCTGATTCTTCGAGCGTGCGAATAACGTCGACCACTTTCTGCTGAACCGCTTCGACTTCGCTCAGTTTCACCTTGCCGAGGAATTCCATTTCTTCCTTGAGCATTTCGGAAGCGCGTTGCGACATGTTCTTCAAGATCTTTTCTTGAAGTGCTTGGCTCGAACCTTTGAGCGCCATCGCCCATTGGCTGGCCTCGACATTCTTGAGCAGTTGCTGAATGTCTTTGTCGCCCAGCTTTACAATGTCTTCGAAGGTAAACATCAGCCGACGAATCTCTTCGACCAACTCAGGACGATCTTTCGAAAGACCATCGAGAATATTGCGCTCGGTTGCACGATCCGATACGTTCAACATCTCAGCCACAGCCGGAATACCACCCGCCTTCTGGTACGACTGCGTCATGAATAGTGCCATGCGGTTCGACAAGCCGTTTTCGACTTCATCGATGGCCTCTGGGCTGGTCTGGCCCATCTCTGCAATTCGCTGAATAACCGCCAACTGCCTTTGCGGGGGCAAACCTCCGAGCACTGCCGCTGACACCGGAGCCGGAACGTGACTGAGCACCATCGCAATGGTTTGAGGATGCTCTTCGATCAAGAAGGACAAAATGTTCTGTGGGTCCACTTTATGCAAGAAACCGAACGGCAGCGCTTCGAGCGTCTGTTGCAGAACGTTCAGCATATCTGCCGCGTCTTTGCCGAGGGCTTTCTTCACCAACGACTTCGCGCGATCCAGACCGCCGGTATTTGGCCCCAAAGCACTTGGGCGACTCGCGAGAAACTCGCCGATGATGCCTTCTTGCTCAGAACCCGAGATGGTGTCGAGTTGTGCAATGGCTAGCGAGACTTGTTCTACGTAACGCCGTGGCAGTTTGCATAGCAGTGCCGCCGCGTCGTCCTCTTCGAGGCTCATCAGCAGAATGGCCGCTTTGCGTACACCCTCAGTTATCTCGTAGTTTAGTGTTGTCGCCATGGATCACATCAACAGTGCAAGCTTGGTGCTTCGCACATTAGTGAGCCGACGGCGCTAGCCGCGGGTCTCGAAGTTTGGTAAGTAAATGGATTTGACTCGTGCTAATGCGAACGATCTAAGAATTTTCTGCATTGGCGAGGCGAATAGATGAGTGATTCGTCCGTCGGTTACCCGCGGCTAGCGCCGTCGGCCTTCCCGCAGACGCATAAATCAGCATGTCCTCCTCGCTCCCGCCTTTCCTTCATCGGCAGAATCACGATCCGATTCGAAAGGAAGTGGGCTCGTGGAAGCTCATGTCCTGAAAGTGGTGCGTTCTGTAGCGACTTTACCACTCAATTTCGCAGATTCCCCACTGCCCATGATTCTCATCAACGGCAACTTCGAGCGTCTTCAGTCGATCGCCGACCGATGGCCTGAGCGCTGCCCTCAATTCCTGCGCAATCCACCAAGCCAGCTTTTCCGCTGTGGTGTTCACAATCGGCAGCAACATGCAATCTTCGCGCGGAAAGATCCAGCGTTTGTCACGGAATGTTGTCACGACTTCCTTGTCGCCAGCCTCCACGCGAATCAGCTCATGTTGTGTCGGCAAAATCACATGATGATCCAAACGCTTGACGATCGCGGCTAGATTGTCTCGAAAAGCGATGAAGTCGACCACGTACTGATTTTTGTCCAGAGCTCCCACAACTTGCGCTTTCACACCGTAATTGTGCCCATGCAGGCACTCGCAAATGTCACCGGCAAAGGTGATAAAGTGAGCTGCGCTGAACACCAACTGTTCCTTTTGCAACAGGACGCGATAGGTGGCCTTCGATTCCATAGTTTCCATCTTCGTTAAGCACCTTCAATAAATTCAACCCGAGCACAACAACTTCACAAACAGCGTCGCTGCAATCAAATCGGCAGTGGTGCCGGGATTGCGACGATGCCCGTCGGCTCGCAGATAATCATCCAACTCCCGAGTTTGCGCGAGTTGCGAATCGGCGGCTTCAGCTTCGATCACTTTTCTCGCCAAAGACTGTACCTGACTGGCAATCTGCAAGCCGCACTTGCGATGAATCAACCCATCGCGTTCTTCGGCCAGCCACTGCAGCTGAACATAGGCCGCTGCGGTAAGCACATCTTGGTCTCGGCATAACGCTCTATCCAACCACGGTACCAGACGCTGGAACAGACAATCGAAACCGTTGGCATACTGGGCGGCAACCGCATCCGTGGCGGCGGCAAGACGCATCGCGGATACCAAATCTTCCGGTGCGTCCGCATGCACATCATGTTCGTCCGCTTCCCCAAGACCACCGGGCTTGGCCACGCGGATCGCTTCGTAGACCGCTTCCGAATCCTTCTGCGTCAAGCCGCCGAGCACATCGTTGGTTGCAGAGTGCAATCCCGCCAGCGAGATCTGCGCAGACCAAGCTTTCGCCAGTGGTGCGAACAGCAACAGTGTACCGAGATTCGTGTTGATTCCAACACTCGCACGAGTCGCCCGAACACTCTCAAGCACCAGCTCCCCCACCGACAATTCCTCGTATTTTGCAAACACGGGCCCAATGGCTGCAGCGCTCCGCAAGAAGTCCGCATATCGCATGTCAGCAAACGCAGCCCCCGGATGGACATTGCCGACTTTGGGCGCCGTGGCTTCAAGGACACACGCAAGCTGGGCAGCGTCAGGAATCGACCATCGCCGGTCAAATGGGTACTGAAAAACGGTACTGTTCATCCCAACAACCGCTTCAGAGAATCCGACACGGTGAGGCCCTGGCTGGAAAGCTGCAGACTGCGAAGGGCTGCCAGGGTGTGCTCCAACTGCTCTTCGTTCGACGCCGCAAGATTAACGAACAGGACTCGCTGAGCGCCGATTCGACACATCCCCCCAAGTCCCTCTGCCAACCACTGTCGCCGAACCGAAACCCCACTCCTTTCAGCCAAGGCGAGTGCCTCTTCCAGCAAATCTACGGTATGCATTTTGTCAGGTGCCCGATTTTTTATGCAAGAAGTTTAGTGCGCTGATCGCTAGTATTGCTTGAGGTCCGAGCTTAGCTTACTATCGGGAGGATGCAAACTGCACGGCTGAAAAGTTGTTAGCAAATTTCTAACGATAGCGGCTCGCAGTACTGGCAAAAAACACCGGATACAAACTGGCTGGCTAGTGGAGCGTCAAGCCTTAATTTTGGGGTGGCACGCCCTGAGGCTCTGCGA
>JANRMD010000038.1:0-2618 GCA_033761895.1 Pirellulaceae bacterium
GCAAAAACCGGGGCTAACGCCCATCGGTTAATCCCGCAGATTTACTCTGCGGATCGTTCGGTTTCTCACTAACTTGAGACGCGGTGACGAATGGCGACGAGGGCTGAGGTTGTTAGCAGCCTACGCTTCGCCGAGTCGCAACATCCCGGCCGGCTGGCCCTCGAAATGCTTGAAGGCTTTCGAGGGCCGCCTCAGTACTCTCGAAATGCTTGACGCATTCCGCTACACCGATCTCGAAGGTGGGCAAAGCACTACTCTGGCAATTGGACTTCGAACAACTGCGGCCAGTTTTTACCAGTCAGGTAGAGCTTGCCGGTGGCTTGATCGTAAGCGATACCGTTGAGCACATGTTCGCGACTGGGACGCTGTGAAGCAGGATAGAGTTGACTTGCGTCTAGCCAACCTAGGACTTCACCTGTCTTAGGCGAGATGCGGGCGATGTGGTCTGAATACCAAACGTTGGCCAGCAGTTCGCCGTTGACGAACTCCAACTCATTCAGCTTATCGATTTTCCTCGGCCCAGAGTGAACGCGAATCTGCCTCACGACATTGAACTTTTTCGGATCGATGATGCGAATCGTCGGCGTACCATCGCTGAGATAAAGGAACTTGCCGTCGTTCGCCAACCCCCAGCCTTCCCCGGTGTAGCGAAATGACCCAGTCATCTTTAGTGTGGCTTGATCGTAGACAATGCAAACATTCTCACGCCAGGTTAATTGATAGATGCTGCCGTCCAGAAGAGTGATCCCCTCTCCAAAGTACTCTTTCGACAGCGGTACGCTCTCAAGAACTTTTCCCGTTTTCAAATCGACTTTACGCAAGCTCGAGTTGCCGTATTGTCCCGTTCCTTCGTACATCTCCCCATCGTGAATGACCAAACCCTGACTGAAGGCCCCAGCATCATGCTCGTAGGTGTTGATCAATTTGATTGGTTTCAACGTTGGCGGCCGGTCTTTGGGGAACGCCAATGCGACCAACCCCATGAGCACCGCGCAGCCCACACCACCCAATCCAACCCAAGCTTTTTTACTCATTCCAGGCCTCTTGCTATCCATCGCATGCGATCTTCGTTTTCTCGATGAAGTTTAGCAGTTCAATCCAACCCTCGGCAAATCGTCGCAAACGTGCATTCTCACATTGTACGCCAACCCGGTCTAGCTGGCTGCATAAGTAACCCGAAGCGTTAGTTTTGATGTCGCGCTAATTGATGCTTTGAAGCGATCACGAACTTTCACAAGTCGACTTTTGCATCAGCCGCCAGGTTCTGTTTGCGGTGCGAATAAAGTCCGGTCAGGTCTGCCCGCCGTCGATAACCGCTTGTAACTCCGCCACGGTTTTAGCCAGAGCACCCTGGTGTCTTTTTACCAATTCCTGTGCCTTTTGGCCCCGCTGTTTGCCGAGTTCTGGGTGTTCAAGCTGCTCGCGCATCCAGGGCAGAATCTGCTCAAGTCCATCGATTCTTTGGGCTCCCCCACCGTCGAGCAGGATTGCACAGATGTCCCGAAAATTTGAAGTATTGGGTCCGAACGCCACATTGGCCCCGTAAGCCGCAGGCTCGATCATATTCTGACCACCGCGCGCACCAAAACTCCCTCCCACGATCGCCACATCTGCCAATCCCCACCACCAACGCAGCTCACCCACCGTATCGACCAGCAGCACACGCCAGTCCTTGGCCGAAGCGCTTTCTGCGATCAAACTGCGGCGCCGCGGATTGACTCCCAATTGCTCCAACTCTCGATAGACTTCCTCAAAGCGCTCAGGGTGTCTGGGGACAACGATCAATCGCAAGTTCGGATAACTGTCTTTCAATTCTATGTACGCTCGGCATGCCGCCGCCTCTTCGGGTGACTGCGTGCTGCCAACGATCCAAACCTGGTGTGTTGCATCAAGACCAACCAGTGCACGCAGCCGCTCCACTTGTTCGCAGTGGCGATCGAACGTGACGTTGTCAAACTTAGTGGCCCCAGTCACTCGCACATGCGCTGTCGGAACTCCGCAGCGAATGAACCTGTCCGCATAGGTTGCATCCTGAGCGGCTACCAAATGCAATTTGCTAAACATGCGTTTGGTAAGCCAACTAAACTTCTGATAACCTCGAAAGCTGCGTTCGCTCAACCTTGCATTGACTACTGCGATGGGGATCTGTTGTCGCGTCGCAGACTCAATCAAGTTGGGCCACAATTCGAGCTCGCCGAGCACAATTAGCTGCGGCCGAATTCTGGCGAGGCAACGATTAACGGACCAAGTGAAATCAAAAGGAAAGTAGAAAAGTGATGCACTTGGATAGAGTTTCTTGGCCAGGTCCATGCCTGACTGGGTTGTTGTCGAAACAACAAAGCAACTATCCGGGTACTTCTGCCGAAGACTCTCTAAGATCGGCTTCAACAGTTGAACTTCGCCGACGCTTACACCATGCAACCAAATGACTGATTTGCCCCCGAGATCTTTGGTTACCGACCGAGGCACGTTGCCGAATAGTTTTTGTGACCAACCTTCACGATAGCGTCCAGTGGTGATGGCTCGATAGAGCAGCCAGGGGGAAGCTACTGCAAGGAAGGCTGCATAGATGAAATTCAGCAACCACGGCATCAACTACCAGCCTCCTGCTGAGTGGA
>JANRMD010000039.1:0-11201 GCA_033761895.1 Pirellulaceae bacterium
CGTCAATCCAGAATTGAGGAAGTTCGGCTAATGAGTGCGATTTCGATTCTTGGAGAGCTAAACCAACGTTACTTGATTGTCGGGTCGACGGCGATCCAGCTTCATGGATTCAATTGGGGGCAGCGAGACATTGATGCGTGGCTCGATCCAACGATCCCTGTTGATGAATGGGACGCTCTGGTGAATCGAGTTTCGCGCAACCGTCAAAAGATTTGGAATCGTGGCGAGGACAACGGACGTGGTGGAATCCACCATTCGACCCGAATCGCCTGCAAGCCGAAGCTCGACCTTATCCATCAGATCGGACAGTTCCTGCCCAGCGATTTTGATGCCGTGTTCGATCGATCCTTAATTTCCGAACTCGGAAATGTCGCTCCGCTGGATGTTGTTCTGCGAATGAAGTTCCAAGCCAATCGCGGTAAAGACTTTCGACATTTCATGAAGCTAATCCAAATGGTCTCCAATCCGTGAGTTCGCCCATGACAAGCAATCTACCAATCAACCAAATCACCTTCTGCATCAAGACGATCCATCGCCCCTGGGCATGCCATCGGCTTGTCGAATCATTGCGTAAAGAGTTCGACTCGCCAACGATCGTCGTTGTGGATGACGGTCGACCAGAATTGCGATTCTCGGCCAAGTATCCCGAGTCCGCCAAGCATTGCCGTGTGTTCGACCTCGAAACGCACGATGTCGGTGTTGGCATCGGTCGCAATACTGCGATCGATGCTGCGGAGACCGAACTGGTGTTTCTGCTCGACGATGATCAGATCGTCACTCCCGATCTGCATTTGGATCGTGTCTATGAGCGATTCATGGAACACAAGCTTGACATCCTCGCCGTTCGCCAAGGCGGAGGCGGCCAGCCGATGATGCTCAGCCCGCTGATGAACGGGAAACGAATCTGGATGCATCGAGGCGAATATAAACGCATCGGACCGGTTTGCTGGTGCGACATGGTAAGCAATGCGTTTCTCGCTAGACGCGACACCATTGCACGCGTCCGCTGGGATGAAGCGATCAAAACGTACGAACACTGGGAATTCTTTTATCGAGCCAGTCGCATCGAGCATCTTGCGATCGCAGTTGCAGTTGATTGCTCAGTGGTTCATGCCCACGTCGGAGCCAAGCCCTATGGTGATCTTCGAGGTCGCCCGAAGTTTCGAGCGATGGGGCTTCGCAAGCACGGCTTTCATTCAATGCGATATCCAGGAGGAGGGATCGTCCATGCGTGATCGTGTAACTTTTTGCATCAAGACCATTCATCGCCCGCATTGCTGTGCAACGCTCGTACGTTCGATCTATGAGCAGTGCGGCGATAATAGGCCGTTGATCCATGTGCTCGATGACGGGCGACCGGACTTGCGATTTTCAAGGAGTTGTCCGGAAGAAGCCGCAATGGTAGATCGACTCGTTGAGACCGAGTACGACATTGGGCTTTCGGCTGGTCGTAATCGATTGTTGGATATGGGCGAGTCTCCCGTGGTTGTCTTTACAGATGACGATCACATCATCACGGAGCAAACCCGCCTTGCTGAACTTATTGAAAAGCTCGATCGATACCCCGACCTAGATTTGCTTTCTGGCATGAGCAACACAGAAGAAGGCCCCAGAATGCTCGCCTCGAGAGATCGTGTGATGCGAATCTTCTCCGGCGCGTATCGTTGGCACGACAAGATCGCCCGTTGTGATTATGTCGGAAACTGTTTCGTTGCCTATCGCGACATCTTACAAGCGATTCGCTGGGATGAAGAACTCAAGGTCGAAGAGCATTGGGACTTCTTTTGGCGAGCCAAGCTGGCGGGCTTGCGAGTCGGCGTTGCAACGGACCATGTCTTTAGACACATCCACGTCGACCCGCCTGACTACGTCAGGCATCGTCCTGAGTTCCTCGACCTTGGATTGAAGAAGCACGGCTTACAGAAAGTGAAATGGAAATGAAACGCGTCATCGCGATCTTAGACCTGCCGCCGAGACGAGCAGTCGCCAATGCCCGGGCTAGTCTCGAAGCAGCAGCGACTTGCTGGAATGCTCATCTGCATTGGATCAACCATCCTCTTCAACCGTGCCATCCCTTCTGGCAGAAGATGTTTGTTTGTAGGGACGTCGCCAAGCGATTTGGACCGTCTCATGTTTTACAGCTTGACAACGATATGGTGATCCGTAGCGATTGCCCGTCGCCATTTGATCTCGCATCGCCGGAAGAGTTTGCGATGGTTGCCGAGCGGCAATGCGCACAGAACCGAATCGACAATGGTGGATGGCAAAGGACGGCGCACGAAATCTGGGCCAATCGCTGCCGGCTTCAACCCGCACCGACGTGGCTTCATCCGAACGGCGGATTGTATTTGTACGGTACCGATGCGTTTTCACGGATGTTTGATCGGATCATTCAGTACTTGATTGTCACCTACGGAGCCAGTGACCAAGCCACCGATGAATCGCTGATCATCAATCAGCTTTGGAACGACCATCCTGAGTCGATAGCGTTTCTACCGGGAGACTTCAACGTCAGCATGTTGCAATCATCTGATTGGGCGACCAACCCAGTCATGCAGTCCTATGTCTATCATTTCATTGGTCCAAGCAAGGCATATCTGGACGCATGTGACTGGCAACGAACGAACCCTCCAACTCTTCCTTTCCCTAACCATCAAGCTTCGATCGATTTCATTGCTCGATTTACAGATCGTCCACCAGCAACGTGGAATATCGGACCAATTTTCACGACAGAGTTCGCAGCGAACTTGCTTGCTGTGTACCCGAATCTGATCGTCGCCGGCATATGGTCAGACGACTTGACGCCTTGCGACGAGCGTCTGACCAACATGGATGAGACTTTCTCATCGCATTTGGTGCTCACGCGGTTCCTGCTACGACTGGGAGTCAACGCTCGACGATTCAAGCTTCGCATCGCGAATACCCAAGAATCGGAGGTTGTCGATGCACGGCATCAACTTGCCAGCTCTTGAATATCACCTGGCACACGGTTGCAACCTTTCGTGCCAGCAATGTAGCCACTACAGCAACCTTCATGTGGCGGGACGGATGCCAACTGTGGCCGATGCGGATGCCGAGTACTCGACATGGTCGCGCCGCCTAAGACCGACGCGCTTTGCAATGCTTGGAGGCGAACCGCTGCTCAATCCGGAAATCATCGAGCATATCAAGCTAGCTCGTCGTCATTGGCCCAATAGCGAACTGATGTTGGTGACGAACGGGTTCTATCTCGGCCGACATCCAGAGTTACCACAAACGCTGATCAACTCGGATGTTCGATTGGAAATTAGCCAACATGGCACGCACTCGAGTTACTTGGCCGCGTTCCAACAGGTCAATCAACACGTTGGGCGATGGCGAAGGGAATACCCAGAGCTTTGCATCAAGATTCGCAAATCGCATCAAGGATGGATGCGTCAATACAACATCGTGAACGGCAAACCGATGCCATTTAACTCCGATCCCGAGGCCGCGTACGGCATTTGCATGCAGCGGACCTGTACCCAATTGGTGAATCATCAACTCGCGAAATGCCCTGCGCTTGCGTACTGGCCCAAGTTGGAAGCGAAGGCCGGTTTGGAATCGATTCCAGAGTGGCAACGATTTCGCGACTATCAAACCTGTCCAGCCAGCGCGAGTGACGACGAAGTTCGTGCATTTCTGGACTCTGGGGCTATTCCCCAGTGTTCGATTTGTCCAAGTAAACGTATTCCGTTTGCTCATCCCGATCCTCTCCAAAGGAGTAGACTTTTATGATTCGGCCAAGACCACCTCGATTACCTTACCCATTTATTCCGCCGGTCGATTTTCCTGGCGATCCGTTCCCATATCACCCGACGCCAGAAGGTAGCTCAGGCTCCGAAGATCCTGGCCCACGTCCGCCATGGTGGCCAGAAAACTGGGAGTGGCCACCACGGCCTAGCGAACCCGTCGTGATCGAAGCACCGCCGATGCCACATACTTGGCCGCGATTGCCGCCGAATCATCCTTATCACTTGCCGCCGCCGTATTCGTACCCAGGCAATTTACCGCCGGGCCATCCGGGGCACTACTATCCGGGAATGCCGCCTTATCCCGTAGTTCATCCAGGCGGCTAATTCAGCCAAGGACAAAGAATTCCATGCAACGAGTCATTGCCGTTATCGATCTACCGCCGCGACGAAGTCTACCGAATGTTCGCATGAGCTTTGAAGCGGCCGCAGATCGATGGGGGGCTAAGGTACTTTGGATCACAAAGCCACTTCATCCTTGCCATCCGTTTTGGCAAAAGATGTTCGTTTGCGACCACGTGCAATCGATCTTTGGTTCGAGTCATGTCCTTCAGCTCGATAACGACATGGTCATACGAAGCGACTGCCCATCGCCGTTCGACCTCGTCGCACCAATTGACTTCGCAATGGTCTCAGGTCGCCAAAGTCCACAACGACGCGTCGATCGCGCCAGCTGGAATCAAATGGCGCATGAAGAATGGGCACGTCGCTGTGACGTCATAGCAGCGCCGGCCTGGACGCATCCCAACGGTGGACTGTATCTGTATGGGACCGAAACCTTTGGAACTATGTTTGCCGAGATCATCAGTCACCTCTTGCCGACTGGCGGGAAGCACGACCTTGGTTGCGATGAATGCTTGATTGTCAACCAATTGTGGACATACCATCGTAGTGCGATTCGCTTCCTGCCCGCCGACTACAACGTGAACTTGCATCAGAACGACTGCTGGCTAAGCAATCCCGTCATGCAAAGCTACATCTATCATTTCGTTGCGAGAACGAAAGAACGACTTCCAGAAGTCCGTTGGAAAAGAGCTGACCCTGTGGAGCTGCCTTATCCATGGGACAAACGCTCCAGAGCGATTGTGGACGGCTGGGGGAATCGACCGCCCGATTCCTTCTCGCTCGAAAACATTACTCAGGTCGAAACCGCAGCGAATCTACTGACTGCGTATCCAAATCTGAAAATCACCGTAAACGATTCCATGGAGTTTTTTGCTCCGTGTTGTTCCTCAATTTCGAGTCACGATCGCCGCGGGCAATTTGAAGCAACGCATACCGGGTATCTGAATCTGCTCAAGCTATTACTTCGACTCGGCCCAAACGCAGCCCGAATCGTAGTTGCTGGACAAGGTTAGAAAAGGATAGCAGGAATCTTGATCTAGATTCAAAGGAGCTTCAACGATGTAATGTAGCGAAGTGAAAGGCTAGTGTTTGTGATCATGTCCCGTGTGATCGTGCTCGATGATACCACGATAGCTCTTGCCATTGATGGAAATGTTCAGTTTCGGT
Organism: Pirellulaceae bacterium; assembly: GCA_033761895.1. Classification (GTDB taxonomy): domain Bacteria; phylum Planctomycetota; class Planctomycetia; order Pirellulales; family Pirellulaceae; genus Aureliella. The sequence continues at coordinate 5,283 of JANRMD010000039.1, forward strand.
TTCGAGCTTTCGTCATTGATGTGACCAGCCAACTCGGGATCTTCGGATACGAATCGCGACGATCGTCCGGGCGGATCGCCGGTGTCTGGCTTTGCGATCAGTTTGAATTGCTCTGGCTTTCCATCGTGGAGCAGATTGATGACAAGCTCGTTGGCCTCAATCGGAACGGCGGTTTTTGCCGCGTCATCTAGAATATAGATCGAAACCGACTTGTCGTCATGCACAAGCTCTGCGTGGAACTCCTCTTTGCCGAGTTCAATCAAAGTTCCATGATGAGGACCTTCGCTTGGGTGGCTGTGAATATCAACCGTCGCGGGGGGAGGCACATCCATGCTTAAAGGAACGGTTGGGGCCATGGATGGCGTTGCTGCAGTATCGACGCGATTGCAGCCCACGAGCGCTACGACCCCCAGAAAGGTCAGTCGAAGCAGTTGCTTGTTCATCGTGAGAAATCCTTGTAATGAGTTAGGTTTTTCATAACTTAATGCATTAGCGAGAGACCGTCTCTTGCTTACGCGGCGAGTTATAATGGATAAGCTCGTCATGAAATCAAAAATCGAAAATCGAGAATGATTTAGTGTTTGTGAGGGGCGACTTCGAAGCCGTTTTTCTTTAGCCATGTGCCAAGTTCATCGGCTGCTTTGTGCTCTGCCACATGGACGTCGCGCCAAGTTGGTGCTCGAAACTTGATGTCGGAGTGACCAGCGTGTTCCGAGACGACCACTTCGCATCCGAGCTTTCCGAGAAGTTCAACGAATTGCTTCTCCTCGGCTGTTCCTTTGCCGTGAATGGCTTTCCAATTGACTAGTCGAAATTCAACGGTCTCTTTTCCTTCGGCGTAAACGGGGTCGGGATGAGCATGCGAAACATCGAATCCTGATCCCTTGAGCCAACCAGTCCACTGCTCTGCAAGTGCGTGGGTGGCGACGGTCATCGATTTCCATTCCGCACAGCGATAACTCAAATCGATATGACCGTCGTGCTGGCCCTGCTTGACTTCGCAACCGAGCTTTTTGACCATGTCGGTATGCTGTTTGGCTTTAGCGGCATCGTCGAAATGCATTGTCTTCCATTGTGCCAATTGAAATGCAATGGTCTCCTTTCCGTGATCGTGGTCATCGTGTGAATGACCTTCGTGCGAGTGCGCGGGCTGTACTTGTTGGGCTCGGCTTGCAGGCTGAGCTTGAACTTGGGCCAATGCTGTATTTGTCGTCACTGCGCAAATCGCGACTGACGCCGAACCGACCATGATGCTGAAAACTACCTTCTTCATTTTTGCAATCCTTTATAGGGGAAACCTGTTTTGTCCAACTGAAACACTCAATGGGACGCGAGACCACCAGCGGTCTCAGACTCTTCGTTCAATACGATTTGTTGTTTAGAACTGCGAACGACTCGTTCGGCCGATCGCAGCCCAAACAACCAAAACAACGCCGGATGAACGAAGAAATCCAGCAATGTTGAACTGACGACTCCACCCAAAATGACCGTTGCCACCGGGTAGAGAATCTCTTTGCCTGGCTCACCAGCGGCGAGGACCAGCGGGACCAGTGCAATGCCGGCCGTCAAAGCCGTCATCAACACAGGGGCGAGTCGTTCAAGACCTGCACGCACGATCATTTCTTTGGTAAAGCTTTCACCTTCGAACTCGACCAAGTGCAAATAGTGCTGAAGTAAGAGAACACCGTTCCGCGAAGCGATGCCCGCCAGCGAAATGAATCCCACCATGGCCGCGATTGTTACGGTCTGTCCCGTCCATACAAGCGCAGCAACGGAACCGATGAAGGCCATCGGTAACGCAGCCATCACTTGCAAGGCAAGATTGATCGATCGAAACAACGTATAGAGAACCAGGAAAACGCCGACGAGCGCGATTGAGAAGAGAATCGCAATCATCTGACTGGCCGACTGCTGGCTTTGAAATTGGCCTTCGTAGGTCGGATAGTATCCGGCGGGGAGCGTAGCAACGATCGGCTGAATCGCTTTCTGGATATCTTTGACGACATCCACGACGCCACGATCTTTGACATTGCACTGGATCACGACGCGACGCCGAACGTTCTCGCGATTGACAGTATTCGGCCCGCCAGATTCATAGATGTTGGCAACGCTGCCGAGCGGGACGGTACCGCCTTCGGGTAGATGAATCGCGAGTCGCTTCAAGCCCTCGATGTCTTCGCGATATTCGTCTTTCATGCGGACCACTAAATCAAATGTTCGCATCCCATCCAGGACTTCGGAAACGACCGCTCCATTCATCGCAGTTTGAACGTAGTCATTGACGTCGGCGGCACTGAGGCCGTACTGTGTTAACGAGGCTCGATTCAACTCGATTCTAAGCTGTGGAATGATGACTTGTGGTTCAATCAGCAAGTCGGTGACTCCGGTGACTCCCTGCATCTTGGCCTTCACCGCTTCAGCCTTCTGGCGGAGCAAATCTAGATCATCGCCATAGATCTTGATGCCGACTTGGGCTTTCACTCCTGAAAGCATGTGTGAGATCAAGTGCGCGAGCGGTTGCTCTACCGCCGTTACGATTCCAGGAATGTTTTCCATCGACTTGCGAATCTCGTCGAGTTGCTCTTCACGAGAACGGGGTGATTTCGGGTCAAGTTCGATGAGGAACTCGCTCATGTTGACCCCTTCCGCGTGTTCGTCCAATTCGGCCCGGCCCGTTCGACGCACAAATCGCTGAACGTCTTCGATGTCTTGAAGCGATTGCTCGACTGTGCGACAAATTTCATTGGATGCCGACAACGACGTTCCCGGTGGCAAGACAACGTTGAGCTGAATGGTGCCTTCGTTGAACGGAGGCAAAAAATCACGTTCAAGGCGAGACAAAAATATGCCGGCGATCGCCACTAACACCAAGGTCGCTGCAAGATTCAGGTAAGGAAATCCAAGGCTGAATCGAATGATTCGCTCGCCTAACCATTTGAAACCACGAAGAACGAAACCGTCTTTTTCGTGGCCTTTGCTGTTTCCAAAGCCGAGCAACCAATAGGAAAGAACGGGTGTTACGGTCAGCGATACGATGAGCGACGACAAGATTGAGACGATGTAAGCAATGCCAAGCGGGGCAAAGAGTTTCCCTTCCATCCCCGACAGTGCGAACAACGGCAAGAAGACCAAGATCACGATCATCGTGCTAAACACAATCGATCGGCGTACTTCGGCACTCGCTCGATAGACGACAAGAAGCGGATGAACCTTGTTGCCTGCAAGTCGATTCTCCTTCAGCCTACGAAAGATGTTTTCAACATCTACAATGGCATCGTCGACCAGCTCGCCCATCGCGACGGCAATTCCTCCCAGCGTCATCGTGTTGATCGACAGTCCAAAAACTGCGAAAACAATAGCCGTCATAAAAAGCGACAGCGGAATGGCGGTCAACGTAATAAACGTTGTGCGAATATTCATCAAGAAGAGAAACAGAATGATTACAACGAGAATCACACCGTCTCGGAGGGCTTCCTCAACGTTCTTAATTGCACGTTCGATGAAAGCCTTCTGCGAATAAGTAGGCTCGACCCGTACGCCCGCGGGAAGTGATGGTCGAAGCTCTTCAATGGCTCGCATCACGTCGTCGGTTACTCGTCGAGTATCGGCCCCCGGTTGCTTGTTGACCGTGAGGACAACGGCAGGTCCACCGGAGAAATTCGCATTTGGCTTGCTGTCAAGAGATTCACGTCGCACAAATGCAGAGCTGTCGCCGCGCTTAATCTGAGCACCTTCGCGGACTTGAGCAACCTGCGACAACAGTACCGGTCGTCCATTTCGAACGGTAACCGGTAGAGTTTCAAGGTCAGACAAGGAACTAATGCGTCCCAATGAACGAACCAATAGTTCGCTTGGGCCTTGCTTATCAAGGTATCCTCCTGTTCCATTTTCGTTGCTTTCACGTACCGCTTGCTCGACTTGCTCAAGCGTTACCCCGAATCGCGTCATCGCATCAGGGTCGACCAAGACTTGGAACTGCTTTCGTTCACCACCCATCGTAAAGACTTGAGATACGCCAGGTATAGTCAGTAACCTTTGTCTCACGACCCAGTCGGCAGCCGTGCGCAGTTCCAGCGGATTCACTTTGCCGTCATCACTCCACATACCGACCATAAGGATTTGACCCATGATGGATGAAATCGGTGCCAATTGCGGCTGGATACCTTTTGGAAGGCGGTCCTGCACCATTTGCATTCGTTCAGCAACGATCTGTCGATCTGTGTAGATATCTGTTCCATAGGCGAATTCGACGTAGACCACCGAGATTCCAACACCCGACGAGCTACGGACTGCTTCGACACCATTGGCACCGTTCATCGTCGTTTCGATGGGAAACGTGATGAGTGACTCAACTTCCTCAGGAGCCATTCCAAGCGCTTCGGTCATGATGACCACGCGTGGTCGGTTCAAGTCTGGAAAGACATCGATAGGCATTTGCAAAGTTTGCCACGCGCCGAACGCGACCAAGAAAATGGAAATGGAAATGACGAGCAAACGTTGCTGAAGCGCAAAGCGAATTACTGCGTTAAGCATGGAATGGTTCCTTCCTAATCCTAGTGGTTGTGACCGGCATGAGGATCGACACCACCGCCCGACTTGTTTTTGAGTGCCATCTGTAGTTGATGAGCAGCTCGCAATGCGACTACATCGCCGGGGAATAACACTCCATCATTATCGATGACGACCGCCGACTGGTCTCGATGTTTGACGTGAACAGCAACGCGATCGAAGTGATCTCCATTTTGCTGGAACGCAAACCAATCCGCTCCATCCTTCACGACCGCATCCACAGGCAAAACGATTTGATCCTTCCACACTTCGACGGGAACCTGCAATTGGAGTCTTTGTCCAACTCGGTACTTCCATGTCAGGAAGCGTTGCCCGTCTGAATTTGTTTCATCTCGTAATATTTGGTTCGGAAGTTCGACAAAGAATGAAAGCGTTCTCGAATTTGGATCAACTGAGTTGCCCACAAACGCCAACTTCAGACCACGAATCGATTCTTGGCCCATTGCCGTTTGAACAATCGCATCGATTAGCCAACCGTTTTGTGCAGCTAATGCAACGACGGGCGCGTCTTGTTCAAAAGCTTGGCCTTCGATGTAGAGCTGTGAGAAGTCAGAAAGTGTGCAAAGCATCTCGCCAGATGTCACTCCCTGTCCCTTTTGTATCCGCAAGTCTTCGATGATAAGGGGCCGTGACGTCGACTGGTCACGTTGTTCTTTAGCGATCTCAAATGACACGGGCCGAACAGGAAGTCGGCTTAAGCGAAGCTCTTCATCCTTTCGATGAGAATCGATATCGGGAGTCACAATTGCTAAATCACGAAGTAGTTTGCGTTCTCGCTCGATCGTTTCGATCTGCGATTGGGATAGGCCATGCAGTTTTAACGCTTCGCGCGCTGACGCCAGCGATCCTTCGAGCTTCTCTTTCGAATAGCGACGATCAAGCAGCGTCTTGAGCGGAACAGCTCCGGACTGTGTCACTTCTTCCAATCGAGCAATCTCGCGCTTCTCAACGTCAACTTCGCTGAGCGTTTTGAGGAACTGCGTTTGGGTGTCGACTAGGTCTTCATAGGTCAGCCGGACTTCGAACAGTAGTTGACCGGCACTCATTGCTTCGCCGGTTACCGCATGAACATGGGTTATGACGCCACTTAGCGGAGACGAGACACGAATTTGAGTCCGCCCCGGTTTGGCAGCCACGATCGAAGGAATATTGATCGTTCGTTTGTAGTCGCTCAGAGCTATCGGTGTTAGATATTCTGGCGTAAGCCCTAGGTTCTTCAGGGCTTGGGCATTGAGTTCTAGCGAAGTTCCTTCGTCGTGACCTGCATGGTCGTGGCCAGCGTGATCATCGTGCTCGCCAGGGCCGTGATCGTGCCCAGCATGTTCATCGACAACTGCGTTGGATGCGCGG
>JANRMD010000040.1:0-7306 GCA_033761895.1 Pirellulaceae bacterium
CAGACAATAGCCGGTGGTCAACGGAGCGCCACCACCGGTTAAGGTCGCCGCGTGAGGGTCGATCCTGAAGGGATCGCAGACGTGCACACAATCATCATCCCCAGGCTGTGATCCCGTCAGGTTCAAACACCCGTCCCGCGAGCATTCCGGTGGTGGCGCTCCGCTTACCACCGGCTATTATCTAAAGACCGCTCCGCGGTGACTCCCGCCTCAAGCCTCAAGCCTCAAGCGCCTCCGCCCACTCAACGTACATGCTTCTGACTTGATCGCGATGCATCGCTACCTCTTCAACACGCCATGAAGAGGTGTCGATCTCAGGGCGATAATAGACATGAACATCTCCTGCTCGAACGTCTAAACCGTCGCCGTTGGTCCATGGACCAGGATCGACTTCATTGGGAATATAAATGTAGATCGGCAATATCGGAGCCCGCAAACTCGTTGCCAGATGAAAGGCGCCCTTGTTAAAGACCCAGGTTATCTGCCCCTCAGGAGTCAAAAACACCGACTCGCCAGTCCGCTTCAAAAGCCGATCCGCATTCTGAAAAATCTTGGTTCGCTTGCTACCCTGCGTCTGAGGAGCGGTCCAGAATATGCCCATCAGCCAACCGATGATCCATAACGGAAGTATCTTTCGCAAAAAGCCACTTAGAAAATATCGGCAGTTGGGAAACCCCAAACTGATCAGCACAAACATGTCCAACGCGGAAGTGTGATTTGAAATGTAGACTGTTTGACGATTGGGGAACGGAAAATCTCGATGCTCAATGATCCGAACTCCATAAAAGCCTAATGCAGTCCGTGCTAGACCTCGCGCTAATACTTCCGTATAGAATCGCCTCGCTTGAAAGCCCGTAAGTACGCCCACGACCAGCATCACGATCGAACCGACGCACAGCAAGAACACACTCGCTATCGAAGCCAGCACTACTCTGGTTTTCGTTCGCCACGTTGTAGGCTGGCGTGTTCGACGGTTATCAGGCCGAGTCATGTTGGCTTTCGACAAACGGCAGTTTGCATGGCAAGGTTCAGGGAACGTTCGAAGAGCATAACGGGTGCGGTCAATAACTGGCCCACGAAATACGGGTAAATCGCCTTGCTGAGATTCAATCCCTTACCCCGCAAGTAACAGAATGCTGCCCCAGCGAAGAGATAGAAGTAAGCCGGGAAAGCGCCATAAGGAAGATACGTCTCAATCTCAGCCCCACCTTTCTTCAGCATTTCACAGAACGTCTTCTTGGAATACAGGGCCGTGTGCTGAGGCGCTTGCAAACCTGGCCAACGCGAGCCAAAAATCCGATAGGTATTGCTGTCCAAGCGGGGCACTTCCAAGATCAAGCGACCATTCGGTTTGAGCAAACGCAACGCGTGCTGAAGCGTACGAGCGGGATCGTAATCATGTTCCAAGAAATGCCACATCGTGATCAGATCAAAGTGATTTTCCGGAAGCTGCTGTTCGTAAAACAAACCGCAATGAAACTCGACGGCTTGATAAGTGGGAAGATGCGACAGGTCCTTGAAATCCACTCCATAAACCTTGCAGCCCACACGTTCATGCAAACGATTCAGGAAGCTCGCTGAACCGCAACCGACATCCAACACATTGCTGGAGGGTGACAGTGGCACGAAACGGCGGACGAGTTTTTCTTTGTCGCGATCATGCTTGTCCATCGCCCACTTGTAGAACCAAGTAAGCACACCCCAATCGGTCTTCTTGCGATGTGAAATGTATTCGTCGTCGTACCAGGCTTTGATATGCTCGACTGAAATTCGCGGGTTTTGAAACGCGAGACCGCAGTGTTTGCACTTCACGAAGCGAAACACACCCGGTTTGCCGGTGTAGTCATCTTGTGCCCGCAGCAACTCTGTAGCGTCGTCTGCACCGCAAAGAAAGCAGCTGATAGTTTCCATACGAGCGGGATCTAAAGACAACGCCGCGTTTACTACTGGTACTGCATCGCTTGAAGTCATTGGGCTCACTTGTTCATTCTACGCTCTAGAGAATCCACAACGTCCAGACCAGCCAAGCAGCGAATTCTAGCACAGCTAACCGCCTGGCAGTTGCCAGAAGTCGATTCGTTTCATCATGCAAAACTTCCCACAGCAGCAGGGCCCCATAAGCCGTCAAGGCGTACCACCAACCATCGATCGACGTTGGCAAGGCGCTGGAGTCGATCAAGATCCACTCAAACGCGATGTACTTGGTAAGGACTACGTGGTAATTCACAATCGCGGAGGCCTGCAGAGCCTCTCTAAATTTGTACCAAATTGCAACCACAGCTGTAGCCGCAACCAAGATCACCAACGCAACCAAGCCTCGAGTGCATGAGACCACCAACGCGGCGATACAGAGTAGGATCACCAAGCTGTACCAGTAACTTGGTAGATAAGCCGTCTTGCACAGCTCCCGATCGGGATACCGCGATTGATCGCGCCGGCGATCAGCGAGGTCGTCCGCGAGTCTCAAAGGCACAACCAGTGCTAGAGCTAACATGAAGGTAACGCTAAAGCTCCAAGGAGCCCATTGCTGAGTTGCAGACAGTGCTAAGATGACCAACAGGCTTGGTAACGCGATGACAACCGGCCACTTGAAACGAGTCGAGAAATAACGATAGAGACTAGCTCGTTCAGATGCGTTGAACAATTCCACGATCTCCATCCACGAGCACTGTTTGGCCAGTGGAAATAGTCGATGTTGCGTGTGGAATCCCAACCACCGTGGGCAAGCCATATTCTCTGGCCATAATTGCACCATGCGAGAGCATACCGCCGCGTTCCATCACCAGCCCGCGAATTAGAAGGAAGACGGGTCCCCATCCAGGATCGGTCTGACGAGTCACCAGGATATCTCCAGCATTCAGTTTGGCCGCTTCACTCACGTCGCCCAGCACTTGGGCCGTGCCCGTTACCGCGCCGCCGCACACACCTTGACCGCTCCACGTATTGGATAGCGAGGCACTTTCGCGACCAACTTCCTGGCTTGTTCGACTGTTCATTTCTGCAGTCCAAGATTGCCCCACTGCCAAGGTCAGGGTGTCCGGTGGTTGAATCTTGGCCAGCTGCTGTAAGTGTTGGCGGCGACTTCGAATCAGCTCACGAAACTCACTCGGGACAAGCGCTCCACCTGAAAAGTAAGACTCAATTTCCTCACAGTTCAAATACAGCAGGTCATCTTTCGCGTCTAAGTTTCCCATGCGGAGCTGCTGTTCACCCAACGCCAAACAAACTCGACGAAGACATTGGTAAAGCATGGCCTGCTTAAGTCGCGCTCGTTCGCGGCAACCGATGGATTGTTGAGTCCAGCGAAGAAGGAACAGGGCCCAAGTCGCTTTATTGGGCCAAGGCAGCCACTTGACCAACTTACGACTACTCAGTTGCTCCACCAACCGCTGAGTGGCTGCTTTCCGCTGCTGCTGTTGCTGGTCCAGTTGCAGATGAGGTGGTGGACCATCTTGTGTTACATAAGTCCGCAACATCGAGATCAGCAACTCGGGCTGTTCCTGTAGACTCGGTACAGTGAGCATCAATTCACCCGAACAACGAAAGCCCCAGGTCGCTAAATAATTTTCCAAGCGGCTGAGAAAGCCCGTGAAACGCGGATCGCTCTGTACCGCTGCCAGAATCTCTCGGTCGGCGCAGTTTGCGAACAAGCGACTCAGTTGTGGGTCGGATTGAATATGACTAGCGATCCCCCACAACTCGAGCGCTGGTTGGCCACTGACAACATCTCGCAAGCCTTTGAGCAAGGAGTTATGCAGTGAGCTATCCTCCTGCTGCGGAAAGTTCGTTCGAACAAAGCGTTGCCAAGCACTGTAGCTGATCATCGCTGCAGCATCGGCCATGGAAGCCTCCAGCCAACCGTGACAGCGAATCTCAAGGAACTTGCGAAACTGAGTCAGTAATCGCTGGTTCCGCAAGGGCTCATCAAGTGCTGTATCCAGCGCCTCGCGACAGTCCAAGGCGTACTGATCCGCGCGGTCTTCGAAGCGTCTAACGCGTGGCGCCATTCGCAGCAGGTTCCAGGACGTGCACATTCCGATCCATAGCAGCTCCAACGCTTGCCGGACTTTGCCACGACGCTTGCCATGCCAACTCTGTTCCCTGTTTTGCGAAGACGCATCCCGGTCGGCGCCCACGAACAGATTGAACGCAGCAACTAGTGAATCCCCAAACGGCGCGGACCGCAACACATCATGAATATTGCTCAAATTGTAATAGAGCCGCCCACCTTGAGCGCCGACGATCTGTCGCAGGGCAAGCTCCATCGTTCTAATCCGCCACCCCGCAATTCCAAAGGCGACTCCCAGGTTGCGGAAGTAATGGTAATAAGCTCGTTGGGCGATAGAAAAAAGAAGTGGGCAGACAGGATCGGGATAGTTTTCATTCACATTGACATTCGACCACACAACACTGGGACCAATATGCGTCGACTTGGTGGGCGTGTGCAGCGTTGTAATTGGCCGCGATTGTAGAAGCACCAGTTGGTCGTTGTGGTCCACCGACCATTCAATATCCTGCGGTGCCTGAAAGTACTCTTCCAACTTCAAGCCTACGGTTGCAAGTGCGCTCAAGCACTGCTCAGGAAGCGGAGGAGTGTCATCGGAATCGAGTTGGGGTGCAAGTTGGATGTCTTGAACCTGCATGGATTGACGGTGAATGGTCACACGACTTGGAGTCACCTGCCCAGCCGCTAAGCCATCACCCAAACCGGCACAGTATTCAACCATCATTTCATCGCGGTCAACCGCATTGGGTGAGACGGTAAATAGAATTCCCGAGAAGCTCGCCTTTACTTGCGGCTGAATCAAAACCGCCATACCTTGCAACGCAACTCCTCGCGTTCGCTGGTAGAACAACACGCGACTGGACCAGTACGAGGCCCAGCATTCTCGAATCGCAGCTTGAAGGGAAGGAATGCTGGGCTGAACATGTAAGATCGAATCTAGCTGTCCAGCAAAAGCGGCCGTGGTCGAATCTTCCCCAATTGCTGAACTCCGGACAACGAGTAAATCCGATGGCAATTCGCGCTGCAGCGCCTCAATTGCCATGGTAAGCTCGCTTGGAAATTCACCTTTGCGAATGAGGTCCGCAATGCTCTGGGATGCCCTGTTCAGTTGCTCGAAATCGAGGCCCGCATGCTGATCGAGTATCGACTTGATAGGCAACTCCAGTCGATTGAATTGCAGGAAACACTCTAATGCATCACGACGCAGCACACATCCGGCAGGTGTTGGCAACCTCAGCTGAGCCATCTGAAAAATGCGAAATGCCTTATCTCCAATCGTTGCAGAGGAATCTAGGATAGAGCCAATGTCTTGTTCGGCTGCCAGCTCGCTTGTCCGCCCTTCTGCCTGCTCTGCCTGCTCTGCAGCCTTCGCGGCATTTCGGAAACTCACCCACAACTTACGGCTCATTCGTTTTCAAATTCCATCGCTACCTATCCCGCTCTTGACTTAAGGCCGAGCAACTTCAAGGCAATATTAAAAAACCAATGTACCACAGGACCGGTCAGTAAGATGGCCAAGCCCGTTTGCCAGGGGATATGCACAAATGGAATCAGCGCCAACAAGGCTCCGATAACGGAATCGGTTTGATCGATCAGGAAGTTAAGCCACGTTCCAAGTCGAGTACGAGCGATCTGACCTGGCGGAATATCAAGTTGTCGTTTGATGAATGAATTGGGCAGCTCGCCAAGTGCGTAGCCCAACCCAGCCGTACAGCCAAGCAGCAAGTAAACGAACCAGCCATGGGGCCACAACTGCTCGAGCCATGCTTCTCGAAATGCAAACAGGCAGCGCATCGTCACAAAGGCTAATCCCACTGCCGGGATCATCACCACAAATCCCTTCCATGTTTTGTTGTCCCCGAAGATGCGACGCCCTCGCCAAGTCCTTCCTCGATCGAGAGGTTGACCGAACCTACGCGACTTAGGTGAACGCAGCCATATTGTCTGAGCGATCCCCGCCACAATGAACGACAAGATAATGAACCAGTACAGTACCATTTCAGATCAAGTACCCCGTCTCATCGCGATTGTGAAACAAGAGCACGTCACCCCGAATCTGCTTGGCTCGCCACAGCCACAACCACCATGGCATGGCGTTAGGCGTCGGCTGACTTAAGCGATGCAGAAAATAGCCAGGCACGCTTGCGTACATGTGATGCAACTCGTGGGCATCAAGATTCAATAGGATCCAGCGGCCAAACCAAGTTGGGAACACAAGCGAGCGTGTAAAGAACTGTTGCTGACGCGGCGGAATTGGCTTCACATCACCTCCATGGCTCAATCGCATCGGCACATGCGTGTGCTGGCTAAGTATCAGCGGGTCTTGCAACATCAAGGTCAATAGCAAGCCGAGCCCGAAGAGCTTGATGCACAGTAGGGGCCCCACTAGCCACATCACCAAACCATAGATCAATCCATAACCCAGTATCGCAGCCGCGATCCGTCGGTGTTCTTGGGGATCCGGATAGAGTCCGAAGAGTCGAGGCAAATTCCAGTAGTTTGATGCTCGATAGAGAGTCGAAAACAGGGGCAGACCGGTGGCCCAACAGATGTTCACGCTCAGTTTCTCCCAACGGCGGAGCGGTCTAGGCACCAGCTGCTGCGTGGTTGCATCCAGGTCTTGCCATCCCGTCCAATGATGATGTCGGGCATGAATCAACTTCCATGTGTCAAAAGGTATGACAGCCATCCAACCAGACATGTGGCCCACCAAACGATTGGCGAGGGGCGTCGCAAACAGTGTCTTATGTCCAGCTTCATGGAGTATTGAAAACCACTGCAGGAAAGAAATGGCCCAAACCATTTGCCCGAGCAACCAAAGTGCCGTCGAATCGCTCAGCGACAGCAGGAGAGCCGACAGCGACGTGCTGCTCGCAAACGAAACGTAAATTGCGCCCAAGAGATTGCTTGGTCGAAGTAGTCTTGCAATCCTCGGATCGAGAGCTGGAGCGGCTTGAGGTAGTTCAATCATGGCTGACTCGCGCCTTGAAAACGACTCATTTGCATTCCAAGGATCGTGACCACAACCATGGCCAAAGTCAATAGAAATGCATAGCCCTTCGCGCGTGGCTTGGGGAAGCGTTGCGAACTGACCATCGCCCCTGCCAGCACCAGCACTGCGACGCGCAACAGCCACCGCATCAGGTTAACATCAATAACGACTGTCAAGAAAACCAGCGGTATTACCAGAGCAACATAAGTTGTGGGCAAACCGATATAGAATCGTTGGTCACCAATCTCTTCCATACCGACGGTATCAAAATAGGCCAAACGCCACACGACACAACCAACAAAAGTAGC
>JANRMD010000041.1:0-27678 GCA_033761895.1 Pirellulaceae bacterium
CACCGTGCCGTTGTTGATCGGTGGCGCAACCACTAGTGCAAAACATACCGCCGTGAAGATTGCACAGCATTACAATCACGAAGTTGTCCATGTGCTGGACGCTTCGCGCAGCGTGCCGGTCGTCGAGAAATTGGTGAATCCAAAATCTCGTGAAGCATTCGCGGCAGAAATCAAAGCCAAACAAGACGAAGAACGCGCCAGCTTCGCAGTCAGACGCGAACGCAAGCTGGTTGACTTTTCCGAAGCCCAAGCTCGCAAGCTAGCCCTCGACTGGGAAAACTACACCGCGCCCAAGCCAGCCTTCACCGGTGTTCGCGATATCAGTGCCACAGTGGCTGAGTTGCGTCCGTACATCGATTGGTCGCCGTTTTTCATGACCTTTGAATTGAAGGGCAAGCATCCGAAGATATTCAAAGATCCTGTGGTCGGCGAGATTGCCAAAGAGCTCTATGACGACGCGCAAGTAATTCTCGACCAATTCGAGAAAGATCCGAGCATCGTTCTCAAGGGTGTCTATGGATTCTTCCCAGCCAAGAGCTTAGGCGACACGATTGTGGTCTACAAAGACGACTCTCGCGCCGAAGAGTTGCTGCGTTTTGAAATGTTGCGTCAGCAATGGGAGCGGGTTGATCAAAAAGCCTTCCGCAGTTTGGCAGACTACATCGATCCAACTGGCAAGCCCGACTATCTAGGTGCGTTTGCCATCACTGCCGGACACGGCGTCGATGAAATTGCGAAGAAGCTGCGCGCAGAGATGGAAGACAGTAAGTCGCTGTTGGTTCAAGCTTGCGCTGACCGACTGGCCGAAGCTTTTGCTGAAATGCTCCACGAGCGTGTTCGCAAAGAGTGGGGCATTCAAGAATCGCTTACCAAAGACGACTTGATTGACGAGAAATACCAAGGCATCCGCCCTGCTGCGGGCTACCCTTCGTGTCCAGATCACACGGAGAAGCAAACGCTTTGGAAGTTGCTCGACGCTGAGCAACGGGCTGGCATTTCCCTAACGGAAAGTTATGCGATGTGGCCGGCCGCCTCCGTCAGCGGGTTGTATTTCTCGCATCCTGAAGCGCGTTATTTTGCAGTGGACCTGATCACCCGCGATCAAGTGGACGACTACGCCAAACGCAAAGGCTGGCCTAAATCAACTGCGGAGCGTTGGTTAGCACCTAACCTTGGTTATGATGCGTAGCTAATTTGAGAAAGCTTACCGATCACTAGCAGGCTGCTGAAAAATTCGTATTGGTGCATTCGTCGTAACCCGAAGCGTTAGCGAGGGGCGTCCTCTATTCCCTCGCTAACGCTTCGGGTTACTTTTGCAGTAGGCCTGCTAGATACCCTTCGCCCCGGAACTACCAGCGTACCGGGGTACCGAAGCGAAGGAGAGTAACGGTGTGCCTTACATTAATCGCGGCAACAACTGTTTACAAGTAATCCGCGAAGACTCGTATATCACCGGCAGTCCGCTTCCGGGGTGCGTACCACCGCCTACGAGATAGACGTTCTTTAGATCCTCAAAGCGATTGTGAGGTCGCAGGTGCAGCATCTGGCCGAGGTTATGAGCCAAATTGAAAGTAGCGCCTCGGTACAAACCGAATTTCTCGAACCAAGTCTTGGGTGTGATCATGCGTTCGGTAACGATACGCTCGCGCACGTCGCTCAGTCCCTCAAGTGACAATTGATCGAGGGCTAACTCGCGATAACGTGAACAGGTTTCAGCGTCCCAGGCCACGTTTTCGCTCGCATGCGGAACGGGAACCAAAACATACAGCGTGCTGTGACCGGCCGGGGCGAGTGAATCGTCCGTGATGCAGGCGTTCTGAACGTAGAAACTGGGCTTGTCCGGTAGCTGAAAGTCCAGCTCAATCTGCTTTAGATTGCGTTCGTAGTCGGACGTAATGTGAATCGTATGGTGCGGCAATTCTTCGTAACGCCCGCGAATACCCAAGTACAGCATAAACGTCGAGCACGAGAATCGCTTCGTTGCAATCTTCTTGTCGGTCCAGTTCCGTCGAAGGGAATCTGGCACCAACTGCCGCATGGCTTCTGCAAAGTCCGCATTGATTACGACCGCGTCGCAGTCATATCGACCTTGCGCTGTGATGGCTGCTTTGGGGCGCTTACCGTCAAAGTCAAAGCTGGTTACGGCCTCGTTCAAACGAATCTCAACACCCATTTCGCGAGCGATCTCGGCCATCCGCGTGCTGACTTGCCCGCAACCGCCACGCGGGTGAAACACGCCGTGTTCATACTCAAGGTACGAGAGTATTGAGAACAGGCTCGGGCAGCGCATCGGCGACATGCCTAGGTACTTCGACTGGAACGAAAACGCGATCGCCAAACGAGGGTCTTTGAAGTAGCTGTTCAGTTCCGTTGCCAGCGATCGCCAAGGCTTCAGAATCGGCAAGGCTTTAAGCACGCCGGGTGACAATAAATCAAGCGGGCTGTTGAATGCCGATTCGAGTACGATGCGAAAACGATCAAGCTTGGCGCGGTTGTCTTTGATATAGCGGGTGATGGCGCCCCGATCTTGTGGTGATAGAACAGCGATTTGCTCTTCCATGGCCGCGATATCGGGCGTTGCGTCGAGTCGCCCACCAGCCCCGAAACTGATTCGGTACTGAGGATCGAGACGCGTCATGGGAACTTCCTGCATCAAATCGCGTCCCACGGAGGCAAAGATCTCCGAAAGCACGCGTGGATACAAGAAGAATGTGGGCCCAATATCGAACTTAAAGCCGTCTTGGGTAAATGTCGCTGTTCTGCCGCCGACCCAACTCTGTTTCTCCAGTACGGTCACGCGGACACCGGCATGCGCTAGCTGCATGGCAGTAGCCAGCCCGCCTGGTCCAGCGCCGACGATTACAACGTGTTTTTGTTTTTTCCCAGCGGCAATCATGGATTCACAGCCCCTTCGAACGTAAGGCATTGCAGGACAAGTTGTTGGGGCATGGTCAGGTTGCGAGTAAGTTGGGTCGAAAAGTGGATTAAGTTTCCCCAGGCAGGATGCCTAGGCTACGGGAGTATAGGCACCAGGGCAAGCTGGTATTGTACGGTGGTGTCTGGCAGAAGCGACCCACTGTGCCGAATTACTGTGTCCCAATTGCTGGGCCCAATTGCTGGGCCCAATTACGGGGCCCAATTACTGGGCTTGATTACTGGGCCTGCTTGCTGGGCCTGCTTACCGGGCCTGCTTGCTGCTTACTTGCTGGGCCCGCTTGCAAGTGGATTGCATGCTATTGGGTAAGTCCGGTGGCTGAAACCTGCCTTGTTACAACTTTACATTTTCGCTAATTATGCGGTGGCACTCTGTACGGAACCAGGACAGAATCGCTGCGCCTTCGCGCAGGCACTGAGCAGCCAACCCAAACTCACTTGGAATCATGCAAATGGATTTGCTGAACGCTCTTCGAAATACGCTTTGCGGCTCAGGGTTTGTCCTTGCGTTGTTGCTAACCTCCAGCAACCTGTTTGGACAGGGAATGGCGGGTGGCGGTGGAGATCCAAGTCAGGGTGCACCGGCAATACAGGATCCAAAGTTCCGTGACCGCATGTGGGAAGCTGGCGGGCCGCGCTTAAGTGGTGTCAACAACGGCAAACTGGTCGTTGGCATGGAAATCGTTGGCAATCAATCGGTCAGCCAGCACAAAGTTCTATCGCACATGCAAACACGCACCGACCGAAACTTCGATGAGAAGCAACTGCAGGCCGATTTGCATGAGCTCTATCGCACGGAGCTTTTCCGCAAGATCACACCGACCATTCGCGATGTCGAAGGTGGCGTTGTGGTGCGGTTGGAGATTCTTGAGCAACCGACGGTTTTCGAACTGATATTCCAAGGCAATCAACGCCTCGATGATCGCATGTTGAAAAAGCACTGTGGTATTGAAGTTGGTGATCCCATCAATCCGTTCTCCGTGGATATGGCTCGCCAACGTCTTTTGGATCTGTATCTCGAACATAGCTTTAACCACGCGGCCATCATTGTTCGTCAAGGCAATAAAGCCGGCGACCGTCGGGTCCATTTTGAAATTTCCGAAGGCCAGTTGGAACGGGTTTCAACGATCACTTTTGAAGGCAATGTGATCTTCAGCGATGAGATTCTAAAGACCAAGGTCAAGTCGCGTGATTCACGTCATGGTTTGACTCGCTACATGTTCAACAAAGCCAACCTAAACCAGATTCGTGAGGATGCCGATCGCCTGACGACTTACTATCGATCGCTCGGCTACTTTCAAGCTCGGGTTGATTACCGCTTGGACTACAACACGACCGGTGACTTAGCCGACTTGGTGTTTGTGGTTGATGAAGGCCCACAGTTCTATGTTCGCAATGTCACCTTCGTTGGCAATCGATTCTTCCCAACAGAACAGTTGTCTGCCGCGATGACGCTGAAATCAGGTGATGCGTTCAACTTGGGTAAGATGAGCCGCGATCAGCGGACGCTGCGCAACGAATTCTACGGCCGCAAGGGCTTTGTGTTTGTCGACATTCAACCCGAACCTCGGTTCTTGGAAGAGCCCGGACAATTGGATTTGGTTTACAAGATCACCGAAGGCGACGTCTATCGTGCTGGTGAGATCCATATCCACATTGAAGGCGATTCAAGCCATACGCAAATCAATGTTCCGAAGAACATGATCGGTGTACGTGAAGGGCAGATCATTGACCTTCGCGAATTGGAGAACTCAGAACGACGCTTGAAGGCTTCGCAGATTTTCGAAACCAATCCAACCCTAGGGCAAGAACCCAAGATCGAAGTCCGACGCCCAGACGGATCCGAGGACGACTACTGATAGTTGACGGGTAATCAAAGAGCGCACGAGATTTTAGTGCTCGTAAACGATCGAAATTTGGACTACAAAACAGGGACTAACAGTCTTGGAAACTAACTCCCCAAACCGCGAAGCAAAACGAGCCGCTCGTCCCACGGTGTTGGGATCGCGCCTGCTTGCTAAGCTCGCTGTGTCAGTCGGTTTGATTGGGAGCGTCGCAGGATGTCAACTCGGCACCCGTCCGCCACTGAATTTGCCTCCAGGAATGGGGTCGCCCCATAGTTCCTCGTTTAAACCTGATACGGGGCAAATCAACAGGTCCCAAACCAGCACCCAGGCTAGTGATGCGCAAACAAACGCCGACAGTGGGACTAGACGCGTGCGTGGGCAAACGCCTGACCAATACAATAACGGCACCTTCGGCAACAATGATCCCAATCGTCGGCCGAACCAGCCAACCGGTTCAAGGCCCGGTGCAATCAACAATCGCTACTCGGGACAAAGTACATTGGCTCCCGCAGGAAGCACCCCCAACTATTCAACGCCCAATAGTGTTCAACCGAACAATAACCAAGGCAACCAGCCCTCCACGCAACGCGGTCCGCAGATAGGATTGATCTCCAATCCTTCGGGAGTGCAACCACCGCTCTACACTGCGCAACAAGGCAACGCGGCACAGCCAGTGTATGCTGGCCAACCGGTCGGAACGCAGCCAGCTCTCACGAATTCTTATCAACAGCCAAACGCGATCCAGCCGGGTTATCAGCAGCAACCGGTCGTGCCGCAACCAGCCCCCTTCGATCCCTACGCTACAACCCAATCCAACCCACTGCCACAAAACAACTACGCGGGAACCCAAGCTGGTATTCCAAACACCAATCAGCCAGGCCAGTATATCGCTGGTCAATACGGTGCTGGTCAGTATGGCGCTGGTCAATACACTGCTGGCCAATACGGTGGCGGACAATATGCTGCGGGACAATACGGTTATGACGCGACCGTAGCTCCGGGAGCAGCCGGTTATCCAACATCACCTGAGAGTGCCCTGGCGCCAGGCGCCTTTCCGAATCCCAATGATCCAAATTCTGTCATCGCCACGCAACCGTTTACCCCGTATCAACCACGTGAACGCATCGCGCCATTGGATGTTTACCTGCAAGAAGCTCGCACAGGTCGAGTCATGATTGGTGGCTCGGTCAACAGCGACTTGGGGCTTAGTGGTCAGTTGACGATCGACGAACGCAACTTCGACATCATGAAGTTCCCCACGAGTTGGGATGATGTGTGGAGTGGTAAAGCGTTTCGCGGACGTGGTCAGAACTTCCGTGCAGAATTGATGCCTGGAACACTTGTGCAGCGATACACGGTTAACTGGTCGGAGCGCAACTTTCTGGATACCCCTTACTCTCTCTCGGTTGGCGGCTTTCTCTACACACGTCGGTTCCGTGATTGGACCGAGCAACGCTTGGGTGGTCGTGTGGCCGTCGGTTATGAAATTACCAAGGACCTTTCGATCAGTACCGAATTGCGATTGGAAGACGTTAAGCTCTTTGATCCACGCAAGCTGGGCGTTGCCCAGTTGGATAGCGCGCTCGGCAGCAACGACTTGTACACAGGCCGTATCCGTTTAGCTCACGACACACGTGATAGTCCGTTCATGTCGTCAGAAGGCCATCTGTTGGAAATGATCTATGACCAAGTGTTTGGTGAGTACGACTATCCACGCGGCTTGATTAACTACAACCGATACTTCCTGGTTCGTGAACGACCAGACCAGACCGGTCGCCACACGCTGGCCAGTACCTGGAGATTTGGATTTTCAGGCTCGGATACTCCAATCTTTGAGAACTTCTACGCCGGTGGTTACAGCACGCTACGCGGTTTTAGATTCCGTGGTGCCAGTCCGACGGTGGATGACGTTCAAGTCGGTGGTCGATTCATGTTCTTAGGCAGTCTCGAGTATGTGTTCCCGCTAACCGCCGATGAAATGCTACGAGGCGTCGCCTTCTGTGATTACGGAACTATCGAACAAGACTTTACGATCAAGGGTGAGAACATTCGCGTGGCACCTGGTATGGGGTTACGTGTAGCCATACCTGCCCTTGGTCCTGCGCCACTGGCGTTTGACTTTGCTTATCCAGTGCAGAAAGCCGATGGCGATCAAACCCAAGTCTTCAGCTTCTTCATGGGCTTTACAAGGTAATACTCGTCGCGAGGAGTTCGGACGTGCAAATTCCAACGAACTTCTCCGCCGCTCAAGCGGTTAGTATCGCTTCCGTTGTTTCCAGCCGCGACAAGAGCTCCGTTCAAAGCGCTACAGCACCCGACAATGCCGCCGTTCAAGCTCAGTTAGAAAAGTCTGAATCCGCCAATCCAGACCGCGATGCTCAGGGCCAAGGTGATGGCCTCGGTCCCCATGCTCGTAAGAAACACAACGAGCAAGGCGTCGCTGAACCAGAAGGCGCTCAGGCTGTTCCCCCAATATCTCTAGCATCAGACGAGCCTCCAACTGAGCTCGATCTGATGTGCTAGTTCCTACAGCCTTTGGGTATCGAAAAACGATAAATCTAAAAAGTCAAATACAATCCCTCGCTCACGCTTCGGGTTACGTCAATACATCCCTCGCTTACGCTTCGGGTTACGTCAAATACAATCCCTTGCTTACGCTTCGGTTCACTTAGTCCATGACGCAAAGTAGCCATGACGCAAAGTAGCCATGACGCAATGTAGCCAGATGGTGCGGGACTGAAATACCGATAGAAGTTGGCATAGTCTTTGCAATTTCTAAATTAGGTCGGGTCGGTGCAAAACTTTCCGCACCATTCGAACGCTGAGAAGGAAATTGGCGTAGCAGATTTAGAACTTCTGTCAGTGTTTCGTTCGACCCAATTGTTGGCTGAAAATCGTCATTGGACATTCGGACACGTACCATGACCCCAGATCAACTGTTTGAAGAACTGAGATCAGAGACATCGCTCGAGCGGCGGCAGCAAATCGTCGAAAATGGGCTGAAATGCGGCATTAGTCCTAGCGAGATCACAGAGATGCTCGACTACATCGACCTCTGCCAAAGCGAGAAACTGCCAGTCGCCAAGAGCCCTATGCCATCTACCGCGACTAAGAAACCGCCTACGCCAAGTTCCTTTTGGCATTCGCTACTGTGCCCCTTCCGCTTGTGGTGAACGTGCCGCGGAGTGTTTGAGCGCTGCCGATTGTGCACGCACATTGCCTAGAAGGCTGCTCAAAAAGTAACCTGACGTACTAGTGGAGCGTCAAACTTAAATATCAGGATTAGCCGCAGAGCTCTAGTGTCGCGAATCGTAAGTTCTATACCGCAGCTTTGCGGCAAGCGGGCGAGGACGCCCGCGCTCCGGAACCGGATGTCCCTCCGCAAGAAAATCCAGGTGAGTTCCAAGAGTCACTGTACTTTGTACGCAAACGGAGGCGTTTTCGGGTGCGCCACCTGTAGTCCGCTATGATTCAATAATCTGGTCCTCATGAAGCGCGGGCATCCCCGCCCGCTGCCCCACTTTATTAGCAGTGTTTCGTCCATCTTTAATTTGGGGGTGGCACGCTCTGAGGCTTTGCGAAGGGCCTGGCGATTTACACTAGAGCCACGCCCTTCGAAGACTCAGGGCGTGCCACCCTATCACCCCTAATCCCAAAATTAAAGTTGGATGAAGCACTAGTGGAGCGTCAAACTTAAATATTAGGATTAGCCGCAGTGCGCTAGCACCCTTCGGTCACCCGCGGCTAGCGCCGTCGGCTCACTAAGAAAACAGACCGGTTCCCACGGCGAAAACCGGACGCTAGCGCGTTCCGGCTGATATTACAAACCTAAAATTAAGCTGTGACAATCCACTAGCGTCCCAAAGAAAAGAGCTAGCCCGTGAAACGAGCTAGCTCTTGTAACTTTCAGGTTGTTCGGAAATCGATCAGTCCCACCACCATTGATCGGCTGCTAGATTTTTGAGATTCAATCCGTCATGCTTTTTCGCGATTTCGCCAGTTTCATCTGTCTTGAGGTTTTCCGACTTGAGGGCTCGGCGAGCTTGAATCTCAACACCACCACCGATTGGAGTGATCAGACGAGTACCTTTGATCACCGCGTTGATGGCCGTTTCGACTTGACGTGGGGCTGGTCGTGTTTCGACCGGGAACTGGTCTTCATGAGCAAGAACGCCAAGGTTCCAACCCGATTCTTCGTAGAACTTGTGGTCTTGAATGAAGGCTGCGGCGATGGTGAGGTCGACCAAGTTCCGCAGTTGGCCGTAGACTGGGCTGGCAGCAGCGATGGCTTCGAATTTCTTGGTGAACTCAGTGGTGTAAGCCTTGCTGGCTGGATTCGCTGAGCCACCTTTGACTTTACGTGAACCATCGCGATTTACTTGCTCGTCTTCGCCGATCAGCTTGAGGCCTTGGCCAATCATCTGCATCGCGTGACCATCTTCACTGCAAGCGACGGCGTTGTAATCAGGCACAAAGAACCAGCGAATCAGGGCGTTGTTTGGAACAACCGATGATCCGAGCTTCTGAATGTAAGTCGTCATAGGGACGGGTGGATTCTCGAGCCCGATTCCGATCAACTTCATCCGATAGTCGGCTTCGGTCAAGACGTGTGCAAAGTGAGTTGTGCGTGGGATACCTTCGAGCGTAACGTCGTTCATGCCCAGACTTTGACGGAGAGCATTCACAATCGTTGGAATTTGGTTGGGTTGGTAAGTCGATCCGATTTGCTTCAGAGTCTCTTGCATGCGAGCCAAGCCTTCTTTGGTTGGATCGATGGAAACCTTGATCATGTTCGACGTATCGCCTTGCGGTGGGAAAGCACGCAGCGCGACAACAAGATCTTCGAGAAGAATGCAAGGCTTGCCGGTATCAACTCCGACCAAGCGATCGTTGGCATCACGACCAAAACCTTCAGCCGGTCCAGCGAGAACGATGTCGCCGCTTTCTGGATAGAAGAACACGTATTCGACTCGGGTCAAACCGGCGAGCACGAGCATTTCGGGAGCCAGTTGCTCTTTAGCTTGGATACGCTTGGCAATTTGTGCTTCCAGGCGATTCAGCGAAACCATGCGCATCTTGCTGGCACGTGCGAGTTGTTGCGGCAACGCTTGCTTCGCGGCTCGCAGTTTCTGCATGGTCAATGCGGGGTTGTTTTGCATGACGCGCAGCACGCCTTGTGGATCGATTTCCACACCGGCCGCGCCTACCGTACCGTTGTTATTGTTTTGGCCACCGCCGTTACCGCCGCCACCGTTACCGCCACCACCGTTACCGCCACCGTTGTTTTGGCCGTAGAGCTGGAAGCTACCCATGAAGATAACAACTGCAAAAACAGTCATTTTGCAAAAGAAGCGATGAATTTGCATCGGTCGTTGCCCTGGGTGAAGAGTATCTTGAGAAGCGAGGTCGGAAATGAAGAGAATGCGGCCAATTGACGGAGCCGCACTCCCGCGTTCCCTACAAGGTTAATTCGACGTGGGCACAAAGGCAAGAAAGTGAACTGAAAGCCTGACAAATCGAAGCAAAATCGGCTGAAAATTCCGCCCAAGATGCAGGCTTGGAAGGTCAATCTGCCCGCGCCGGCCCCCTCCGAGGAGCGGAAGGAGGCTTCATTTTCGGTGGAGCCACCAACAAACGGTGGCTGGTTTCGCCCAATAAATCGTCCAGTCGCATCCGCAATTCCTTGGATATTTCGACTGGGTGCTTCTTGCATTTTAGCTGGATCGTTTCGCCGGAAAGCAACCGCAGCGCCATCGTGACTTCCATTTTTCCAGGGTAGCCACGAAGGATTTCTTGGATCTTGGGAATCAGATCGACGGAGTGTTTGCTTTCTTCAACATGAATTCGCAGGCCAGCGGTAAAGCGACTGGCGGCTTCCTCGATGGGAATGATCTCGTTGGCGATCAAGTTGAATTCGTCGCCGCCATCGCGTTTGTCTACCGTGGCCCGCATGATGACCACGGATTCCGGAACGATCAGGTGGCCGACTTTGGCATAGCCGTCGGGCCAACAAATGCAGCGCATCGCGCCGTCCATATCTTCCAGGTCAAAGTTCGCATACTTGCTGGGTTGGTTCGGTTTCGGATTGCGGGTGTTAGCGATCTTGATGGACGAGATCATTCCGCCCACCATCACCTCGCTGCGAGCTTTCACCGACTTCAAGTCAACGGACTTGTGGGTGCACAGCGTACTCAGTTGCTGCACATACTCGGCCAGCGGGTGGCTGGACAAGTACATCCCCAGCACCTCTTTCTCCATCGCCAGTTTGATCTTGTCTTCGAACTCGGGAATGTCAGGCAAGTTCTGCGTGGCCGCTGCTTGAGCCGGTACATCGTCTTCGATCTCATCGAAGAAGTTCATCTGTCCGCTGCGTCGATCCGCCAATGCGGTGGCGCCGGACTGAATCGCCTTCTCGACACTGGCCATCAACTGTGAACGTCGAGCCCCCAGCGAATCGAATGCGCCCGCCTTGATCAGGGTCTCGATCGTCGACTTATTGCACTCCGTCGGGTCCACACGTTCGCAGAAATCGAAGAGGCTCTTGAAGGGACCACCTTTCTTGCGAGCTGCTGCGATGGCTGCCCCCGCTCCACCTCCGCAGCCTTTCACCGCTGAGAGACCGAAGAAGATTTTGTTGTCGGCTACCGTGAAGTCAACGTGCGAGCTGTTGACGTCGGGTGGAACGACCGTGATGTTCATCCGAGCGCAATCTTCCAAGTGCTCGACCAGCGAGTCCTTGCGTTTGAAGTTACGACCAGGAATATCGCCCGACAACAGCGCCGCCATGAACTCAACTGGAAAGTGGGCTTTGAGGAACGCGGTCTGATAGGCCAGCAGAGCATAGGCGGTCGAGTGACTCTTATTGAAGCCGTAGCCAGCGAACTTGAGAATCATTTCCCACAGCGTGCGGGCTTCTTTCTCCGTCACTCCTTTGGCGACAGCACCTTCCATGAATTTGGCTTCGTTCTGGGCGATCAAAGATTCCTTCTTCTTACTGATCGCTTTAATACAGGTGTAAGCGTTGGCCAACTCGATCCCACCGAGTCGATTGAGAATCCGCATCACCTGTTCTTGGTAGACCATCACCCCGTTGGTCTCTTCCAAGATGTCCTTCATCACCGGATGGATGTATTCGGCCTTCTTTTGACCGTGCTTAACGGCTACGTAGTCGTCGACCATCCCGCCCTCGAGCGGACCGGGGCGATACAAGGCGTTGGTCGCAATAATATCGCGGAAATGGTCGGGCTTCATGCGTTGTAGCAGGTCGCGAATCCCGCCGCTTTCCAACTGAAACACCCCTTTCGTCTCACCGCGTTGTAGCAATGCGAAGGTGGCTTTGTCTTCCAATGGCAGTCGCAGAATATCTAGTTTTTCATGCGTCGTTTGCTCGATGATCTCGACCGCTTTGGACAAAATCGTCAAGTTTCGCAGACCGAGGAAGTCCATCTTCAACAGACCAGCCGCTTCGACGTCACCCATCGACCACTGCGTAATGATGTCGGTCTTACCAGACACTCGTGCCAGCGGTACATAGTCGGTCAGCGGTTTGTCGGCGATCACGACTGCCGCCGCGTGCGTACCGATATTGCGCGCCAGGCCTTCGATCTTCTTCGCAATGTCCAGCAGTTCTTTTACTTCGCGATCCGTATCGTAGACCGCCTTCAATTCAATGTTCTTCTCGAGGGCCTTCGAGATGGTGATCTTGAGTTCATCGGGCACCATCTCGGTGATCTGATTCACGCGAGCCAGCGGAATCCCCAAGGCTCGCCCGACGTCCTTGATCGCCGCACGCGCTTGCAATGTTCCGAAGGTTCCGATCTGCGCAACGTTATCATCACCGTACTTGTCTTTCACGTACTGGATGATGTCGCCGCGACGATCCTTACAAAAGTCAATATCGATATCAGGTGCTTCACGGCGATTTTCATCCAGGAAGCGTTCGAACAGCAAATCGTATTTGATGGGGCAGACGTGACTGAGGTAAAGTGCATAACAAACAATTGCACCGACACCACTACCTCTAGCGGTCGCTGGAACATTTTGTTCCCGAGCGTAACGCACGAAGTCCCACACGATCAAGAAGTAGTTCGCAAAGCCAAGTCGCTGGATCACCCCCAGTTCACGATCAAGTCGATCCATGACGACCTGAGCCAACTCGCCGCCGGGCAACATCTCATCATCGCCACGATAACGATCCTTCAACCCCTCAATGCAAATCTCGCGCAGATACTCGTCCGGCTCGCGTTTGACCGGTAACGTGTAACGTGGAAAGTTACGTTTGCCCAACTCGATTTCAATATCAACCGAGTCCGCAATCTCTTGGCTGCGAGCGACCGCTGCTTCTAGGCCTGGGAAACTCTCGTACATCTGTTCAGGCGAACGCAGGAAGAACTGATCGCCTTCCATCTTCATCCGCTGTACATCGGTGCGGAACTTGCCCGTGTTGATGCACAACATCACGTCTTGCATTTCCGCGTCGGCTTGATCGACGTAGTGCGCATCGCTGGTCGCAACGAGCGGTATCCCCAAGCGATTGGCGATATCAACCGCACCCTCCAATTGCTGCCGTTGGATTGGCAGATGGTTGTTCATGATCTCGATGAAGTAGCGATCGCCGAAGATCTTGTGAAACTTCTGGGCGGTCTTGATGGCGTCGTGTTCGACAGCTGAAGTGTCATATCCCGCCAAGATGGCTCGCGAGAATTCGCTCGACACGCACCCGCTGAGGCAAATGATCCCTTCGTTGTACTCTTCCAGTAGCGCGTTATCGATACGCGGCTTGAAGTAAAACCCTTCAAGGCTGGCCTTGGAGGCTAACTTGATCAAATTTTGAAAGCCGGTCAGGTTCTTGGCGAGCAGCGTCAAGTGATATGCGGCTTCTTTGGAGCTGGACGCGTCGCGAATAAAGCGACTACCAGGGGCGACGTAGGCTTCGTAGCCGATGATGGGATTAATACCCGCCGCTTTGGCCTTTTGATAGAACTCAAGCGCACCGTGCAGATTGCCGTGATCGGTCAAAGCCAGCGCGTTCATCCCGTGTTGTTTAGCACGTTCGACCAAGCGTCCAATCGAACTTGCGCCATCGAGCAGGCTGTAGTGGCTGTGGCAATGCAGATGTACAAACTTTCCGCTCATGTTTCCATCCTGAGGTACGAGTGTAGTTCCCGCAACAAGCAACGCTGCAGGAGCACGCCCCAAGTTTATCGTGGATGGAGAGGCCTCGGAAGGCGAACGCAAGAATGGCCGACACTTCCGTTCAATAACTGGGCCTAGCCTTTAGATTTTGCGTGCGGAATGGGGCAAAGCACTCCTGGGTAGCGGAATGCGTCAAGCATTTCGGGAGTACTGTTGCAGCCCTCGAAAGCCTTGAGGGCTTGTCGATCATTGGCTGCCGGAAGCCGTCAAGGCTTTCGACGGCCACCGCAATGCTTTCGAATGCTTGAAGGGTTAGCGGCGGTTACCAGAGCAAAAACCGGGGCTAACGCCCATCGGTTAATCCCGCAGATTTACTCTTCGGATCGTTCGGTTTCTCACAAACTTGAGACGCGGTGACGAATGGCGACGAGGGCTGAGGTTATTAGCAGCCTACGCTTCGCCGAGTCGCAACATCCCGGCCGGCTCGTCCCCGAAAGCCTTGACGGCTTCCGCGACCCAAGAGTGATTTTTCGTAGCTCGACTGGTTCAGTCGGGGTTAGCCACTTTGAGTAACAGAGTTGAGCGTTGATCCAATTTCGCGGCAGGTAACCCGGAATCAGCGTGCTTCTACTTAGTCAATGGCTTAGGATACGCGATGCTCCTGGGTACCGCGAACTAACTCAGGATGCGCAAAACCTACGCTGTGAGGAATATTCTCATGAAACGCCGATCGTTCAACGCTTTTCGAAGTGCCTTCAGGCGGTCATCCAACGAGCAAAGAGATTCTCGACGAAGAAAGCTCCACCTTGAGCAACTTGAGACTCGGCGAGTATTGACACTTCCCGCAACACAGACTTTTGCTGAGGGGGAAACGCTTGTCTATAACGGTCCGACAGTCGATGTAGTCAACGACAGTCTCTCTTTTGACGCGTTTGTCGACTTCGCGGGCGATGTCGATTCGTATTTCTTTGCGCCGCAGTTTTCGGGTTCGTACACGATCGATGTTGGTGATTTTGGAAACGTAGTGGATCCTGAGGTAGCGGTGTACATCGCTAGTACCGGCGCGCAGATTGGCTACAACAATGACGTCTCTTTGTTCAATGACGATGCGCAATTGATGATCAACTTAGTTGCAGATGTTCGCTACATCATTGCGGTTGCCGATGCGCCTAACACAGCCGCTGGAAACCTGTCAATCATAATTTCAGCTCCGTTTAGAACGGGCTCATTTCTTTTGTTGCCGGATTCCTTTGGTGACACCACAGCTCCGGTGCTGCTCGATGTCAACACGGACATCGACTACTACTCGATCACAGCACCGCCTGATGCAACCGGCGGCATAGTTGTTTCTGCAACGGCGTCCACTTTTGATCATCGTTTCGCGCTGTTCAATTCAGCGGGAACACTTCTTCAAGGACCACTAGTTTCCATCGCAGCGACGGGTGTATCCCCAGGGCAGGAATATCGTATAGCAGTGTATTCAAACGACTATGCTTCAGCAGGTACATTGACTATGAATGTCAACTTCGCTCAAACCGGCGTGGCTGTCACTAATACACTAGACGCTGGTCCTGGTTCACTGCGACAAGCAATCTTAGATGCTAACGCACATCCCAATGATCCCGGCACGCCTGATAAGATTCGCTTCGCCATTCCCGGCGCTGGTCCTCACAATATTGTGCTTTCATCTGCGCTACCGTTCATTACCGACACTGTCGATCTCGATGGTGGCACTCAGCCGGGTACGGCGATAACTCCAACGGTCGCTATTGATGGGACAGCGCTCGTGGGGGCTGTCGACGGCTTGAGAATCCTCGCCGCAGGCACGGCGATTCGCAAATTGAATATTCGGAAATTCCCTGGGGATGGAATCGAAGTCCAAGCCAGTGGCGTGTTGCTGGAAAGGAACACGATCGGAACGGATTGGCGAGGAGTAACAGCCTTAGGAAACCGAGGCAACGGCATCTTCATTCAGGGCGGGTCGATGAACACGATTGCATCCAATGTTGTCTCTGGAAACAATTTGAATGGAATTGCGATCAACGGTAACGGCGCGGATGGCAACACTCTGGATGGTAACACTATTGGCGCTCGATTCGGTGGTAGTGTCGCATTACCAAACGCCGCCAATGGTATCGTCGTGACCGACGGGGACTTGAACGACATTACCAGCAACACGATTTCAGGCAACACATTGTCCGGGATCGTTCTCACTGGTAGTGCCAATTCCAATACGATCACCCACAACAAGATTGGGACCAGAACCTCCGGAGCGGCTGCGCTTCCCAATGGCGGTGAGGGAATCTTGATTCAATCGTCCGGGAACCAAATAGGCGGCAATCGCGTTGGCCTAAGAAACATCATTTCTGGCAATGGGAAAACAGGGATTTCGATCACGGGCGCAACTGCGTCGAACAATGTCGTCGAAGGAAATTACATTGGTACCAATTTAACGGGTACAGCGGCCATCCCAAACATCAGTGATGGAATTCGCGTTACCGACGCAGCTAACAACCGCATCGGCTCAGCTACAGTAGCCGCCGCTGGCAATCTCATTTCAGGTAACGGCGGATCGGGCATCACGTTTTCGCAAGCCAACTCCACAGGCGGTCTGGCCGTCGGAAACCTGATTGGAACAACCGCCAATGGCTTGTCGGCTCTTGGCAACGTTGGTAGTGGGGTCTTGATCAATGGCGATGCGACCAACGTCCAGATCGGTGGAACGACCGCGATCTCAAGGAATGTCATCTCAGCCAACGGAGCTTCCGGCGTCACGATCGCGATCAACGCGAGCAATAATCGAGTTTCGCGAAATCGAATCGGTGTCAATCTCGCTGGAGCACCGCTTGGGAACGCAAGCTCGGGAGTACTCATTCAAGGACCCAACAATACGATCGGTGGCGTGAATAGCACTTTTACTAACATCATCGGTGGCAATGCGAACGGTATCACTCTTTCAGGAGTTGCTGCGACAGACAATGGGATCAGGTTCAATACGATTGGAACGGATGCTGCGCCCAACATCGGGCGAGGAATTCAGTTTATCGGTAATGCGTCAGGCAATACGATCGGCCCTAAAAACACGATTCGCCGTAACGAGTCAGGGATTCGCGTCAACAATGGTAGTATTGAAAACAAGATCACGCAAAATTCGATTTCAGACAACACGAACTTGGGTATCGATCTCTTTCCCAGCGCTGGAGTTACCCCTAACGATGCAGCCGATGCCGACAACGGCGGAAACCGCTTACAGAACTTTCCGCAAATCTCCGGCAATCCACTGTTGTTAGGGACCAATCTGGAAATCGCTTTCAGCGTCCCTAGCGCGACGACGAACTCTGCATATCCGCTGACCATCGAGTTCTTTGTCAGCGATAGTAGCGGCGAGGGAGCAACCTTCCTTGGCAGCACCATTTACACAGCAGCCAATTTTGCCGCGGGCATTAAGACCGTTAGTTTCGCAGGAGCAGGCGCCGGATTGACTCCGGGAGTAACCAAGATCGTTGGACATGCAACTGATCTTGTTGGCAACTCTTCTGAGTTCTCCAGTCAACGCACGCTGGCTGCGGGGATCGCGTTGGGGCGTTTCAGCGTACCTGCTCTGCAAAGCAATCAACTTGATGTTAATCAGAACGGCGTTGTAAATAGCTCGGATGCAACCTCACTGATTGCATTCTTGAACAGCAACCCATTGAACTCACCGGAACCGGGAGCCCTGAGGTCGACTTCGGATCAGTTCGACACCGATGGTGATGGCCGAGTCAATCCTCAAGATGTATTGCTTGTCGTTCGAGCCCTCCAATCAAGCAAATCTAATCCACAAGCAGTTGATGTTATCGATCAATTGTCCGGCAAAGAAATTTGGGATATCGGCTTGGTTGAACTCATGACCAAGGACTTGCCCGATGTAAGGAAGTCGCTTTCCGCAAGTCGTTGGGTGAAGTTGGTTTGATGGCGAAGTTCGAGTGTCGCACAATTGTCTCAATTGTGGCATCAAAACACCAACTTGCGCAACATCAGGGCCAACGCTTCGGGTTACTCCTTTAAAGCAGCCGGCTAGCCCATGGAGGGCTAGGCTAGCTCGCGCTTAGCTTCGGCAAACTTCGCTAGCGCAAACTCGAGGTCTTCGCGCGAATGCGCGGCTGAAATCTGTGTACGGATACGCGCCTTGCCTTGAGGCACGACGGGATAAGAAAACCCGATAACGTAGACACCTTTCTTCAGCATCAGATCCGCCAACTGTGTTGCCAAGCGAGCGTCACCTAACATGATCGGCACAATCGGATGCTCGCCGGGCACAATGTTAAAGCCAAGCTTGACGATCTCCTCGCGGAAGAAACGAGTGTTCGCTTCGAGCTTGTCGCGCAACTCGGTTGATTCTCCAAGCAGCTTGAGGGCGGCAAGTGTTGCGGCGGCAATCGGCGGCGCCAGAGAATTCGAAAACAGATAAGGCCGTGATCGTTGACGCAACAAGTCGATGATCTCTTTGCGTCCCGATGTGTAGCCACCGCTAGCACCACCGAGTGCTTTGCCTAACGTACCTGTGATGACATCGATGCGTTCCATGACGCCATGATGTTCATGAGTCCCACGACCGTGCTGGCCCATGAATCCGACGGCATGAGAATCATCGACCATCAGCAACGCGTTGTATTTGTCCGCGAGTTCACAGATGCCGGGCAAGTTCGCGATGATGCCATCCATTGAGAACACACCATCGGTAGCAATCATCTTGAACCGACAACCGGCCGCTTCTTTCAGTTTCGATTCGAGGTCGCTAACATCGTTGTTCTTGTAACGGAACCGCTGAGCCTTGCAGAGTCGGATGCCATCGATGATGCTCGCATGATTCAATTCGTCGGAGATGATCGCGTCTTCTGCACCCAGCAGTGTTTCGAACAGGCCTCCGTTGGCATCAAAGCACGACGAATAAAGAATCGTATCTTCGGTACCCAAAAAGCTGCTGATTTGCTGCTCCAGTTCCTTGTGAACTCCCTGCGTGCCGCAAATGAATCGGACGCTTGCGAGCCCGTATCCCCATTGTTCGAGCCCATGAGCGGCGGCGGCTTTGACCGCTGGATGTTCTGCTAAGCCGAGATAGTTATTCGCGCACATGTTGAGCACTTGCACACCACTTTGGACACTGATGTGAGCGTCCTGCGGCGACAAAATGACTCGTTCACGCTTTGTTAACCCGGCCGAGTCGATATCTGAAAGTTGCTGCTGCAAATGCGATTGAAATGTGCCGTACATGAAGATCGACTTGTTTTGCTAAAGATGGAGCGGTTTGGCATGGGTGACTAGCCATCGAGTATAGGGAAGCGATAGTTGGTGTACAACGGCGTGCGAAAACGCAAATCCGCTTGATGGCTGGGCTGTTTGTATTTCAGTACCCAACACCCGCTAGGCCAAAAACACCCGCTGGTGAACTTTGTACTTACGGATACGCTCTAAGGACTATAGTCAGAAAGCTATTTCAAAGTTCGTGCGAACACAATCGAAAGTGAAGTCATGTTAGAGGCGTCCGAGGTATCCGTGCCTGATGCGGGAACGCCACCAGTCGCTCATCCACCGGTCCCTGCTCCACCTACGTCTGGATTTTCGGGGCAGCAATGGGGACTGCTGCTGGTGCTTGCGGCGGTTTACTTCACGCACATCCTCGACTTCGTGATTGTGATGCCCCTTGGCGATCAACTTCGTCAGCAGTTGAAGATCACTCCGCGACAATTCGGCGCAGTCGTTTCGGCTTATGGCATCGCTGCGATGTTCGTGGGCATCGCCAGCTCCGCAGTGGTGGACTTGTTCGACCGAAAGAAAGTGTTGGTCAGTGCTTTTGGCGGATTTACGCTGGCCACCTTTTACTGCGGCCTGGCTCCAGATTACACCCATTTGTTGATTGCACGCTGCTTGACCGGAATTTTCGGCGGGCTGGCGGCTTCGAGCGTCATGGCGGTTATTGGTGACGTGTTTCCAGATCGTCAGCGCGGTAAAGCGATTGGAGTTGTGACCAGTTCTTTCGCGGTTGCATCCACCATTGGCTTACCGATCGGTTTATGGTTAGCGATTCAAGCTGGAAACTGGAATGCGCCCTTCATTGCAATCGGCATCCTAGCCGTGTGCGTGCTCATCTTGGCAGCGATCTGTTTGCCATCTTTGACTGGGCATCGCACGGGTGTTGCCAACAGTCCTTTTGTGCAGTTTGCGACCGTAATCAAGCACCCCGATCACTTGTGGTCGTTTCTGTTTATGTTGTCCACAATTTTGGGGACCTTCATCATCGTGCCTTACATAGCGCCTTACTTGCAAGCCAACTGCGGCCGGTCGGCCAGTGATCTTCCGATTGTGTATTCAATCGCCGGCGTTTGCACTTTGGTCTCCATGAACATTGTGGGTTGGGCGACGGATCGTTTTGGCGCCAAGCCTGTTTTCTTTGTGTGTGCTGGCGGCGCTGTTGTGATGACGTTGGTGATTACCAATCTGCCACCGGTGCCCGTCCTCGGCGCTGTGGCCATGACCAGCTTATTTATGGTGCTCGCCAGTGGTCGGATGATCCCAGCGCAAACCATGATGTTGCGAGCTTCTGATCCAGCCTTGCGTGGTGCTTTCATGAACTTGAATACCGCCGTATCGCACTTTGCCACAGCTGTCGGACCTTTGATCACCGGATCCATCCTGGACGAAGAGTATCCCGGTGGTCCGCTGACCGGCTTTAGTATTGCGGGGTTCGTTGGGGCCGCCTTTGGCTGTGCCGCGATTTTTCTGTCATTTCAACTGCGACCATTCAAGGGCCACTAGCAGGCTGCTGAAAAAGTAACCCGAAGCGTTAGCGAGGGATATAGAGAACGCCCCTCGCTAACACTTCGGGTTAGGATAGACCCGTCACCTTTTGCAAATCGACTTTTTCAGCAGCCTGCTAGTGCTCTGTCCACACTAGATTTTTGGGTTTGGGTGTTTGGGTTTTCGTGTGCCACTGGCTGTGCCAGTGCAAACGAAGGAGACAATTCGAAACAAAGGTGGTCGATCCAATACATGAGTCCTAAACGGAAATCTGTCGAAGTGATACGGTTCGAATTAGCAGGTGCTTTCAAGTGGACTGCGACTCAACCATGGCAATTTTACCGATCACCCAACTTGATCGTCACTTAAACCGTAAAACTTCGGCGGCTCTCGTGTTACGCTGTTCGCACTAGGGAGTCTACTTTTGGTGAACAATAGCTCCTCCGTTTGCACTGGCACAGCCAGTGGCACACCAGGCTCGTGGATTGTCACAGCTTAATTTTAGGGTTTGTAATATCAGTCGGAACGCGCTAGCGTCCGGTTTTCGCCGCGGGAACCGGTGCTAGCGCACTGCGGCTAATCCTAAAATTTGTCGCACGATTGTCCCAATTGTAACTGCAACAAAGCTGCAACAATTGGGACAATTGTGCGACACTCAGCGCAGCGACGGATTTCGTGAGAATGCGGTGCGTTTTCATTTGACTTTTCAGAAAGCTTGAATTTCAATCCCCAAAAGTAGAGCTTCTCAACTCCAACAAAACTTTGCGTAAGTCGGCAATGGCCTGCGGACAGCGAATCGTCCACAAGTTAACCTGTATCGATCCTACCCCAATTTCCTATCTCTGTTCGATTGGCGGACCTATGTTAAAACGACTTTCAATGGCTGGCCGTTTTCTACCTTCATGTCTTGTCTGCATGGCAATTTGGTTTGTGGCGGAGACTGTGTTCGGGCAAGACGCTTACACCGAAAATCCTGGTAAGGAAGGTAACGGCAATATCGAAATTGGTCCCGAGTACAAAATCGATCCTGACTTGACGGACAAAGGGAATCCCAAGGGCAAGTCCTTCGAGTTTTCCATGCGCTTGGCAGACAGCAAGATTTTTCGCGGCGATGATTCAACGCTAGATCCTAGGAAGCCCGTTCGAGTCGAACGCAAGATCTTCGTCTATGTTCCTGCGGCGTATAAAGACGGGACCGAAGCCCCGATTCTCGTGATGCACGATGGGCCAAGTAACTTGAAGCTGGTTCGGAACGCTCTCGACAATCTGACTATTTCAACCGACCCGAATCGCAAGTTGCCTGCCTTTATCGCGATCTCGGTCGAGAATGGTGGCAACGACAGCTACGGAAGCCAGCGAGGGCTTGAGTATGACACGATGTCCGATCGGTTGGCTCGATTTATCAATGATGAAGTCCTTCCCGCGGTGTTGAACAACGCCGAAATCAAAGCCGCTTATCCACACATCGCTTTTACTAAGAATCCCTGGGGCAAAGCCGTGATGGGTTGCAGTTCTGGTGGAGCGGCGGCGCTGACCATGGGTTGGTTTCGACCTGATCTGTTCCGTCGCTTGATTACTTACTCGGGTACATTCGTCGACCAGCAGGATGATGATGCGGCTGAAGAAGCCACTTATCCTCTAGGGGCCTGGGAGTATCACTCGGGCAAGAAACTGATCGAGAATTCTGAAAAGAAACCGCTGCGTATCTTCACGCATGTCTCTGAGAATGACCTTCGAGCAAAAGACGCTGAAGAGACTTATCACAACTGGGTCATGGCGAACGAACGGACCGCTGAAGCACTCAAGGCCAAAGGCTATGACTATCGCTACGTCTACAGTCGAGCCACCCGGCACTGTGACGGCAAGGTGTTTGAGCACACTCTGGCAGATACCTTAGTTTGGATGTGGCGTGGTTATCACGCCGAATAGCCGCCAACTTGGATCGAGCAAACGGCGATTGGGTTGTGATTTCGCGGTTGCGTCGTAGCGAATTTTGCGTTCAACTACTCGTATTGGATTGAGAATAACAACTTTACGAGTCACTGCACGATGCAAACGTTGATCGAACTGCCCAAACGCGCCCAAGTTGCGTTCCTGCTACAGATTGTTGAACAGGCCGATAAGTTAACCAAGCAGTATGCCAACTTGATGCGATTCTGCTACCGGGCTGAAGTTCAAGAGCCACATGTTCTTTTCGATGGCAAGACGCTTGAGTGGCAATTTGTCTTCGCAGAAGAATCCTACTCCTCTTACAATGATGACGAGGACGATCTCGATCTCGGACAGTTATCGATTTTCATGGATTTTGATCCGAAGTGGTTGGAAACCTCTCTTTCCGATGCGGATCTTCTAAGCAATTGCTTCTCAGGGTGGCGGCGGACGTGCACCTGCGGATACGCCAACCGGCCCGGTAGTCCTTGTTTGCACTTTGCGAGTGCTCTCCAATTGCTCCAAAGACGATTGTCGCGTCTGAGTGCTGCTACAGCATTTGACTGGATGCGCGAGCGTTGGCGCGACCATACCACCATCGGCGATGAACTGGTCAACGAACTTGAATGGTCCATTCGGGGGCACGCGACCGCAACGCAGGAAGAGCATCGTCTACAATGGCGCATCAGCGATGCCGAGCATCCCTATGCAAGGCGCAATATTCTGGACGTTAAGCCTGCGTTGCAGAAATTGTCTGCGAAGGGGAAGTGGTCGGCAGGACGTGAAGTGCGCGACTTCGAAAATGTTCGCACCAGCGTGGCTGACCTGCATCCGCATGACGAATTGATTGGATCGATGATAGAGGTACAGTCGGATCAGGACCACCGTAGTGGTAGCATCCTGCTGCAGACTTTGAAGTTGCTGAAAGATCGGCCCTTGGTCGTGTGGAATCGTGAAGGCTTTCCCAAGGTTGAGTTCGTCGAAACGCAGCCAACGGTGCTGCTGCTTGACGATGAAGGAAAGTACCATGTCGAGATCAAGGTTGAGGGAAACCCGTTCAAGCTGGCCAACGATTTTCGTGTGCTCAACAAAAAAACACATCTAGGTTGGATTGCTGAACCAACCAGCAATCGCCTGCTCTATTTCCAAATTCCGACGGATCTTTTGCATTCGGTGCTACGCTTGCAAGCGGGCCAAGAACGAGGTGCAAAGTTCACCCAAGAGGCCGCGATGCGAGTCTCGACCGTGTTGGGGCGAGAGCAGTTTCGCAACTCGCTGCGGACCGTATTGCCTGAGAGTCTTGCAGGGCCGGAAGTGCCCTTGCTTCCCAAGATTCAATTGCACTTGCTGCCGAGACAGCCCGAAGGCTTAATCGCTCAACTGCGTGTCGCTTGTGACGCAGTCATGGAATCGCCAATCCCAGGTATCGAACCCGATCGCTTGCAAGTGGCCACACCCGCTGGACCAGTTCAGTTGATTCGAAATCTTAAAGCTGAATCTCAAGCCGCCGAAGCCTACACGAACGCCTTGGGACTGGCTGCATATCCTTACGATGGTCCATACACTTGGATTGCGGAGGATATCCCAGCAGCCTTGGCCTTGATCGAACGCGCTCAGCAGCAAGCCGAACATGGTTTAGAAGTCTGTTGGCCGAAGAGTCAACCGATGAAGTTGCTCGGCGAGATCACTCCGCAACAATTGCGAGTTCGAGTGACTTCGCAGCGCGATTGGTTTGGCATGGAAGGTGAATTGAAAATCGATGGCTTGGAGATTCCACTGGCTGAGTTGCTTGCAGCCCTGCGCCGGGGCGGCCGGTATATTCAATTAGCAACAGGGCAGTTTGCTGCCATCAGCGACCAACTGCGCAAACGGTTGACGATGATGGATGACATCTCTGCACCCGAAGGGAAACAACTGCGCGTTGAACGAGCCGGCGCTACACTCCTTAATGATTCGCTAGGCGATGATATTTCGATTGAGTCCGATGTGAAGTGGCAAACGGCCATCGAACGACTGACAAGCACCAAAGGCTTGCCAACCAAGCCACCGAAAGGACTCAAGGCAGAGTTGCGAGATTATCAAGTGGCTGGTTACCATTGGCTCGCGAAACTCAGCCATTGGGGGCTCGGCGGTTGCCTGGCCGACGACATGGGCTTGGGTAAAACGGTGCAGGCCTTAGGCGTGCTGCTCGACCGAGCCAAAGTGGGGCCAACGCTAATCGTTGCTCCCACAAGTGTATGCACCAACTGGATACGCGAGACCGAGAAATTTGCTCCTTCACTGTGCCCCAAGCTTTATCGAGATCATGACCGTGATGAGTTGATTCGCGATGCGGGCAAAGGCGATTTAATCATCACCAGTTACCAGTTGCTCCAACGCGATACGGCTCGGTTCAGTTCGCGCAGCTGGGGGACTTTGGTGCTTGATGAGTCGCAATACATCAAGAACTTTGCGACTAAAACCAATCAATCTGTGCGCAATATCGAAGCCGATTGGTGTTTAGCGATTTCGGGCACACCGCTGGAAAACCACTTGGGTGAACTATGGAGCTTAATGCGGTTGATCAGCCCTGGATTGTTGGGTTCATGGGAACGATTCCGCAAACGCTTTGCGGAGGGAATCGAACGCGACAGGGATCAAGAGCGGATGAACGCGCTTAGCCGTATGGTGCGTCCGTTTATTCTGCGACGTACCAAATCGGAGGTGTTGACTGAGTTGCCACCGCGCACCGAAGTGGTACTCACGGTCGAACTCTCACCAGCTGAGCGGAAGAAGTACGACGCGGCTCGATTAGCTGCACTGGCCGATTTGACAGCACCTAAAGATGGCGATAACGATCAGAAGAAACGCATCCGGGTGCTGACCTGGTTAATGCGATTGCGTCAGTTGGCGTGCCATGTGCGTTTGGTGGATGACAAGTGGACAAAATCCTCCGCGAAACTCGATCAGTTCTTGGAAGTGATCGAAGAATTGCGCGAGAATGGACACCGGGCATTGGTGTTCAGCCAATTCGTCCAGCACTTGGCGCTGGTTCGAGCTGCACTGGATAAAGCCAAAGTGCCGTATCAGTACCTCGACGGATCGACGCCGCCAGGTAAACGCCAAGAAGCGGTCGACGCATTCCAGCGCGGTGAAGGCGATCTGTTCTTGATTTCGCTCAAGGCAGGCGGAACAGGCTTGAATCTAACGGCGGCAGATTACGTCTTGCATCTCGATCCGTGGTGGAATCCAGCGGTGGAAGATCAAGCTACCGACCGAGCCCACCGCATCGGCCAAACGCGCTCTGTTACCGTGTACCGTTTGGTTACGCGTGACACCATCGAAGAGCAGATCTTGGCATTGCACGATAGCAAACGCGAACTGATGTCGAACTTGCTCGAGGGCACCGATTCGGCTGGCAAGATGAGTACCGAAGAGCTTGTGAATTTGATCCGTGCAAACCAAATTCTCGAGTCTGTTGAGTGATTGCGCTTTGTAGCTGCATTTGAGGGCAGGGCTTGCATTGACCGACGGCGTACAAATTCAACTGCTAGAGTTGCCAAAATATGAACTTCGCAGCGATAATGAGACGTTATGGGATACGGAGCCCCAGGGCCTGGTAGCAGGCCGCTGGGCTTTCGCAACCCGAAGCGTTAGTTTTGTTGTTGAGAGCGTTCGGCTTTCATAACCCGAAGCGTTAGCGAGGGACCGAGTTACAGGGTCGAGTTGACCACGCAGAAAGGTCCCTCGCTAACGCTTCGGGTTGTGAAAAAACAATCGCAGCGTCGTCCGGATGGTTTCAAATCAACCAAGAACGCAACATCAAAACTAACGCTTCGGGTTACTAAGGATGCGGCATAATCCACCAATGGACTTTTTCAGCTGCCTGCGGTGCTTTTTCCAATAGTGTTCCAGAACTGCGTTAGTGTGACCAACCAATCATTTTTATCGGATATCACGTGAAGATCGAATGCCGAGAATTTCAACTAAAACTACGCGACCCCTTCACCATTGCACGCGGAACGACCACTGTGCAACCGACCTTGATCGTGCGTGTAGAGCATGATGGTTTGGTTGGTTACGGCGAAGCTACCACCAATGACTACTATGGCATTACCTTCGAAACCATGTCGGCGGCGCTGAGTGCGGTCACTGACAAGGTTGCCGGATACAAGCTCGAGAACCCCGCTGAACTTTGGCGGGATCTGGATCCGATTCTTTCCGCCAATCGTTTTGCCCAGTGTGCGTTTGACTGCGCCATTTGGGACATCTACGCGCAAATGCATAACATGCCGTTGTGGAAGCTTTGGGGACTGAACCCGGTCGATGGCTTTCCGCCGACATGCTACACCATTGGGCTCGACACGCCGGAAACGATGGTCCGCAAGATGCGTGCTATGCCGGGTTGGCCTGTATATAAGATCAAGCTTGATGCTAGTGGTGGCCTTGACCTCGTGAAGACTCTGCGGAAGGAAACGGATGCAATTTTCCGGGTCGACGCCAACTGTTCATGGTCTGCAGAGCGAGTGCTTGACTACGCCGCGCAACTGGCGGAACTGAACGTCGAACTGATTGAACAGCCATTAGTGGCTGAAGCGTATGAGGCGATGAAGCAGCTTAAGGGGCGCTCGCCGATTCCATTGATGGCAGACGAGAGTTGCCAGGTCGAGGCGGATGTGAACGCGTGCATCGAGAGCTTTGATGCGATCAACATCAAACTCGTAAAATGCGGCGGCCTTACTCCCGCGCGCCGTATGATTGCTCGCGCACGCCAGAATGGTTTGAAGGTCATGGTCGGTTGCATGACCGAGTCTAGCATTGGGATTGCACCAGGTGTGCATTTACTACCGCTGCTCGATTTCGCCGATCTCGACGGAGCCTTGCTACTGGCCGAGGATATTGCAGTGGGGCTCGAGTGGAAATTGGGCCGATGCGAACTGCCTACGCAAGCGGGACTGGGTGTGAAGCTTAAGGCGTAGTGGAGCGTCAGAGTGTCGGGGGGGTGGGGGTGTTTTTGGTTGAGGGTTTTGGGTGTTGTGGTTGGTGGAGAGGTTCAAATTTGGATGACAAAAATGGT